>CAXUKA010000136.1:0-15114 GCA_964251335.1 uncultured Hymenobacter sp. | reverse complement strand
GTCGCACCAAAACGAGCTATTCAGGTGCGACTGCTTCGTCGTGCCTCCGCGCAATGACAACTGTTTTTGTCTCCCTATACTCCCAGAAAATTGACCGCTGAACACCAACGCCTGGCCGAAGCCGAAGCCAACGAGAAACCCTGGCGGCGCTTTGGCCCCTACCTCGCTCAGCGCCAGTGGGGCACCGTGCGCGAAGACTACTCGGCCACCGGCGACGCCTGGAACTACACCACCTTCGACCAAGCCCGCAGCCGTGCCTACCGCTGGGGCGAAGAAGGCATGGGCGGTTTTTGCGACGACAAGCAGCTGTTGTGCTTCGACTTGGCGCTCTGGAATGGGCAGGATACGATTCTGAAAGAATTATTTTTCGGGCTAAGCGGCGCGCAGGGCAACCACGGCGAGGATGTGAAGGAAATGTATTATTTCCTCGATAATACGCCCACGCATTCTTACCAAAAACTGCTCTACAAGTATCCGCAGCGGGCTTTTCCATATCAGCAATTGCTGGAAGAAAACGCGAAGCGCACCCGCAAAGACCCTGAATTTGAGTTGCTCGATACCGGGATTTTTGCTGAAAACCGCTACTTCGACGTGTTCACCGAATACGCTAAGGCCGACACCGACGACCTGCTCATCCAGTTTACGGTGGTGAACCGGGGGCCTGATGAGGCCACGCTGCATCTGTTGCCACAGCTATGGTTTCGCAATACCTGGGGCTGGGGATACGAAGAGCATAAGCCCACGCTGGCTGCCACACCCGAGGGCACAGTGCACGCCGCGCACCAGGATTTAGGCGAGTTTGGCTGGTACGCCGATGGCGGACCAGCGCTGCTATTCTGCGACAATGAGACGAACTGCGAGCGGCTATACGGGGCCACGACAGCCGCTCAATTCTTTAAGGATGGTATTCATAATTATGTAGTTAATAAGCAGGCTGGGGCCATAAACCCGGCTCGCACAGGCACCAAGGCCGCCGCGCATTACCAACTCACGCTGGCAGCCGGGGCCACGCAGCAAGTACGCCTGCGGCTGGGTCCGCTGGGACTAACGCAGCCCTTCGTCGACTTTGCGCAGCTCATGCAGCAACGGCAGGCCGAGGCGGATGAGTTTTACGCTGAAATTCAGCAGGATATTGCCGACGCAGACGCCCGCAATGTGCAGCGCCAAGCCTTTGCGGGTATGCTCTGGAGCAAGCAGTACTACAACTACAACGTGCCGCGCTGGCTGGTGGGCGACCCTTCGCAGCCCGTCCCGCCGCCCCAGCGCCTCGAAGGCCGCAACGCCGACTGGAAGAGCTTCGATGCCAACGACATCATCTCGATGCCCGATACCTGGGAGTACCCCTGGTTCGCGGCCTGGGATTTGGCATTTCACGCCATTCCGCTGGCGCAGGTCGACCCTTGGTTTGCCAAAAACCAGTTGCGCTTGCTGTGCCACGACTGGTACATGCACCCCAACGGCCAACTGCCCGCCTACGAGTGGCGTTTTGGCGACGTGAACCCGCCAGTGCACGCCTGGGCCACCTGGCGGGTATTCAAAATGGAGCAAAAGCGGCGCGGCGATGCCGGCGACCTGGCGTTTCTGCAAACCATGTTCCACCGCCTGCTGCTCAATTTTACGTGGTGGGTGAATCGCAAGGACCGCGACGGGCGCAACATCTTCGAGGGCGGCTTCTTGGGGCTGGATAATATCGGGGTGTTTGACCGCTCGGCGCCTTTGCCCTTCGGTGGATACCTGGAACAGGCCGATGGCACGGCCTGGGTGGCAATGTTCGCGCTGAACATGATGCGCATCGCGTTGGAATTGAGCCAGTCCAACCCCGTGTACCAGGACATGGCGAGTAAGTTCTTCGAGCACTTTCTCTACATCGCCGAGGCCATGACCAACGTGGGCAACACCGCGCTGGACCTCTGGGACGACGAGGATGAGTTTTACTACGACGCGCTGAACACGCCCGACGGCGGCCACGAGCTGCTGAAAGTGCGCACGATGGTGGGTTTGATTCCGATGTTCGCGGTGGAAGTGCTCGATGAGGACACGCTGTCTGGCGCGCCCCAATTTGTGGCCCGCATGAACTGGCTGCTCGACAACCGGCCGGGGCTGGCGGCGCTGGTATCGCACTGGCAAGAACCCGGCAAGGGTGCCACGCGCCTGCTGAGCTTGCTGCGTGGGCACCGGCTCAAGCGCTTGCTGGTTAGAATGTTGGATGAAAACGAGTTTTTGTCTGAGTACGGTGTGCGCAGCTTGTCGCGGGTGTACAAGGACAAGCCCTACGTTTTTCGGGATACCGATATCACGGTAAACTACCAGCCGGCCGAGTCGCAAACCGACCTGTTTGGCGGCAACTCCAACTGGCGCGGCCCCATCTGGATGCCGGTCAACTTTATGATAATCGAGGCTTTGCAGCGCTTCCATCATTACTACGGCGACGATTTCAAGGTGGAATATCCCACGCACTCAGGCCAGTTTGTGACGCTGCTCGACGTGGCCGATGCCCTCACGGCGCGCCTCACCAAGCTCTTCTTGCGCGATGCTGACACCGGCCGCCGCGCCTGCTTCGGCGACAGCGATACCTTGCAGCACGACTCCAATTTTCGTGATTACCTCGTCTTTAATGAGTACTTCAACGGCGACAACGGCCACGGCCTAGGTGCCAGCCACCAAACCGGCTGGACGGGGCTGATTGCGAAGCTCTTGCAGCCGAGGCAGTAGCTTGATACGCCGTTTAATTGCAAAAAAAAGCGGTCATGCTGAACGCAGTGAAGCATCTTGCTCGCTTCGTTGCTAGGCGTAGGTGATTACTGCACCACGCGAGCTGCTTCGACTTCGCTGCGCTCCGCTCAGCATGACAGAGTTAAAATAAGAAACCACTTCAATGAATCAACCCCTTATCATCGTCATGGGCGTGTCGGGCAGCGGCAAGACCACCGTGGGCGAGCTGCTGGCCAAGCAGCTGAACCTGCCGTTTTTCGACGGCGACGACTTCCACTCGGCTGCCAACGTAGCTAAGATGGCCGCTGGCCACCCCCTCACCGACGACGACCGGCACGACTGGCTGGCCACCCTGGCCCAGCACCTCGGCGAGTGGGAGCAGGCCAGCGGTGCGGTGCTCGCCTGCTCGGCCCTCAAGGAAACATACCGCCAAACCCTGCAAGGCGGCGCGCAAGAACCCCTGCGCTGGGTGTTTCTGGATGGCAGCCACGAGCTGCTGGAATCGCGCCTCGAAGGCCGCCAGGGCCACTACATGAAGTCGACCATGCTCGACTCGCAGCTGGCTACGTTGGAAAAGCCGACTTATGGCCTGCGCATCGAATTGAACAATGACGAAACGCCTGAACAGGTGGTGGCGCGGGTGATGGAGCAGCTGCCACTAGCGCAACGCTAAGCTGCTGCTTAAACTTTTGGGTGGCTGCACTATCTTAAACGCGTGATTCATCTTCTACCTGAAATAGTGCGTCTTAGAAGTGTGTGTTGGCTAGTGGCGGGCTTGGCGGCTGCGGCCACCAGCCACGCCCAGCGGCTGGCAGTCGACTCCTGCGCGGTTAATCAACCAAGCCCCGTGCTGCCGCGCGCGCCGCGCCTGAGTTTGAGTATTATTCTCGATAATCGCAATTCCTTCGTGCAGGAGTCGGCGGTGCGCATTATCGGGCTCAATGTGGGAGTGATGCCCAGGGGCAAATCGTATCGCTTGGGCCTGGGGGCCTATACGCTGCGGCGTAGCTATGCCGAGCTATACACCTACTCGGGCAAAGGCAAAAAACAGAAGCTGAAAGACACCCTCACCCCGGAACTGAGCTTGACGTACTTCACGCCCAATTTTACCTATACTTTCTTCCATAGCCGATTTGTCGAGCTGAGCGTGCCTGTCGATATCGGTTTGGGCCGCAGCCACTACACTGTTACCGACGAAAACGGCAACTTAACTACCGACGACAAGGGGCTGTTTATTCCGGCCGAAGCCGGGTTGGGTGTACTACTCAAGCCCACGCGCTGGGTGGGGGTCAGCGGTGCAGCGGGCTATCGGCTGTCACTCAAGGAAATTGATTATAAAGAGGATTTCGACGGCTGGTACTACAGCTACCGTCTCAACCTGTTTGTGGGCAATATCTGGCACGACTGGCGTGCACACTGCCAGCACCGCCGTGCCCAGCGCATGACCCGGACGGCGCTACCCGCGCCAGTGGCTCCGTAGTGCATAAGCAGCTAGCTGCCGCAAAAAAGCCCCACGGTATTGGGTCATGCCTGCCCGCGCCTGACCTTTGCGGCTGCTATCCGTGCCTTATTTATGCAAAAGAATTACTGGTTTCTGACGTTGCTGCTGTTGCTGAGTGGCATAGCCAGAGCCCAAGCGCCCGCTCCGCTCGACGCGCCCATCCTGCGCAGCCTCAGCCTCACCTTCGATACCGTGCAGTACCGCTTGGGCGAGCAGATGGTGCCCGTGGCCGGCGAGCCGCGGCTATACTTTTATTATCACCAAGACGACCAAGCGGCCGAACTGCGCCTCGTACCTGCCCAACTCGGTCGCCGCGCCCCGCGCTTGCTGCCCTCGGCCGACTATGTGCTGCAAGACACTCTAGTAGCCGGAGCCGATGGCGAATACCGGGGCACGTTGCGCTTTCACAACCTCACGGGTACGCCCTTTGTGCGGCTTGTTTTTGTGCAGCCGGTGCCGCAGGCTGATTCGGCCGGCCGGCCGGCGCTGCGAGCCGTGCTGCGCCAGCAAGTGGTGAGCCTGATTCCGCTCACGCGCACTTCACTCGATGCGCGCATCCTTGATAATGAGTTGTTTGTGGGAGAAGAAAAAGTGTTGGAAATCAGCACAAATAACCTGGCCAACGTGCGCGCCAGCAACGAGTGGACCAAGGGCCAGGATATCGACTACCGTCTGGCCCGCGAGCAAGGCGGTCTGCGCCTGCACGTGGTGCCTAATACCCTAGGCGCGCATACGCTGGTGCTCAAGACCCAGACTGAGCGCCCGCGCCTCGACGCGGCCGGCCGTCTTACCTACCAATTGCCACCGCTACGCCTCGACTTCGTGGTGAAAGCTAGTCGCCTACGCTTCCTCACTGCCGAGCGCAAAACGGTGGATTACGACGAGGAAGGCCGCAGCAAAGGCATCGAGTTTGTGCTGGATGATGGGCACTCCTTCGAGCTACACCGCACCTACCGCCTGGAGGCTCAGCAGGAGCCGGGTGGCGCGCTTATTGCCGAGCTATTCACCCGCAGTTACATGTCTAACGACCGGGTGCTGTGCCAGTTGCGTACTTACAACACGCACCGGCAGTCCGACGGCTACCTCTACATTAAGGACGGTGATTTCGCCAAGTTTATCACCAACTTCGACATCACCCCGCGCGCCCGCATCGCGGCGGTGAGCGTGCTGCACCGGGGCGGCGACTGGACCAGCTCGAACACCATCAGCCCCGGCGAAACGGTAGATGTGCGCCTCGAAGGCGAGTCGCTGCTGAAAGCACGCTACCACTTCGATGGCCTCGTGGTGGTGCCTTCCGACTCGTCTACGCGCTCCGAAAAGGCGGTGATTTATCGCCTGCAAGTGCCGCTAGGCATTGTGCGGCGGCGAGTAGCCATTTTTGATGGTATCAACCAAACGACGTTTAGCCTCAGTGTGAAGGAGGCTCAGAAGCCCCACCCGCTCAATTTTGTGCAGGTGAACTACGGCGATGGCCCGCACCCTGCCACCCAGCTCAATGGCCCGGTGCTGTACGACCAAACCATTAAGGATGTGGTGTTGAGCTTCAACTACAACGCTATCGACCAGGCTCCCAACCTCTACGGCCGCCAATACCTGACGATGGACGTGCGCACCCTCGACGACAAGGGCAACCTCATCGACCAGCAGCGCCTCGATAACCTAGTGGTGTGCCCCGGCGAGGCATCGCCGCGCTCGGCCTACTACCAAGGCAGCGAGTGCCAGGTTGGCAACGTGAGCCTCAACGCCCTGCTGAGCCGCAAAACCTACGACCTCGAAGCCTGGTACCGCATCATCATCACCATCCGGCACGATGCCCGGCAGTATTCCGACAAGGGCTACTCGCAGCAAGTCGAGCTGGTGCTGCGCCGCCACGTCAACTTTGATATCAACGTCAGCTTCCCGGCCGGCCTGCTCACCAAAGTGAGTGGCGAAAGCGGCTACGGCAGCTTTAGTGGCATCAGCCTGGCTACGCTGGCCCAGCTTAGCTTCTACGCTCCCGACAAGATAAATAAGCTGCGGCCCTACCGAGTAGGCGCAGGCTTCGTGGCCCTCAACGCCTTCAATCTCTCTCAAAATGCCACTGGCCGCGACCTGGGCGTGGTAATTCTGGGCTCCGTGACGCCGGTGCGCACCGGTGCGCGGCTCACGTTCCCACTGTATCTGGGCGGCGGGTATCTGCTCTCAGCGGGCAAGCCGTTCTTTCTGCTCGGGCCGGGTATTGGGGTAACGCTATAAAAAAACAGGGCCAGAAATGGCCCTGTTTTTTTGATATGCAATAGTTATTTCTTCTTGCCCGAGCCAGAGGCCGAAGGCGCGATGAGCGTTTTGCCTTTGGGGTCGCGGGTGCTGTTGTGGCCCTGGCCGCCCGACTGCACTACCACTTTCGTGTTTTCGCCACCGGTGGGCTTTTTGGTGTCTGCGCCGGTGCCCCGGGGCTTGGCGGCGGGCTTGTAGTTGGGCGAAGCGGTGGTGGGGTTGTTGTTGGTAGCGCTGCTGCTGGTATTGCTGGCGTTGCCGCTGCTCACCGTATTGTTGGCGTTGGAGCCGCTGCTGTTTCCGCCAGTGTTGCTACCAGCCGTGCTGCCGCGCTGTGCGGCCGCTGTGCCGATGGTGGCAGCCAGAATTGCCACGAGGGCGAGGGAATTTTTCATAAATGGGTGAGGATGAGTTGCTCGGCTTACGAGTGGCCAACGGTTTAGGTTTGGTGGCAAAGCCCAAATAATCAATTGGTTATTGAGGAATTTGTGCAAAATGCTGCCTCGCACCGCTAGCTAGCAAGCCTGGGGTTAGCGCAGTAAGTAGGCGGCCGGCCCAGCTAATCCACGGGTTTTAGTTTTTGACCAAGTTGGCCACATCGCGCTTTGGGGGCTGGCGTAGCCGCAGCCGCCAACGGCAGTCTCCAAGCACCAAGCTGCTTGCTCAGAAGCATAATTAGGTAGGGCAAAACCTCGTGATAGCGTGGCTATGAGTAATCTATTTAGGGTTAAATGAAAATTAATTTAATTCCTTATAAAATACAAAAGCACATTAAGAATTTCAATTAAATAAGCTTATCAGTCAATACTTAGCTAATAGCCGAGTAATATTTCTGGAGTAAAATGTAAATTTTTAATGCATTGAATTTTATAAGCAGTTCATTGAGCTAAGTGATATGCTGTAACTAGTCGATTATAAGTAGATAAAGGCTGTTATATCATTAATTTTGTCGCCTCACAGAACAGCAATTACTTATTCTATATGTTGAGGCTACCGGTACTATCTAGGCTTGCTTACCTCAAAGCAGTATTATGCTTGCTATTATTAACCACCGCATTGACAGATGCAGGTGCACAAGGAATAGTTATAATAAACCCTGTATTTTTTCATGCCGATTCGGTTAAGAAAATCATTCTGATTAATACGCCGATACATCAACTGAATGCGACTGGCCTGAATGGCGACTCTGTCAGAACACTCGTTGTGAGTGGCCGTCAGTATGCGTTGGTGCATCCGGTTGCTAGCTTAAGCACGGCAGCATCTTACCAAGCTAATTCAAAGGCAAAGACTTATAAGGTATATTTTACGCAAGTTCCGGTGCTGGCTTTTACTACTCGGTACCAAATTGCGGATACCCCAAGCGTGTATGCCAACTTCATACTCAGCGATACAACAGGTGCTATTGCGCAGTCAGCCACGGGTATCGAGTTTCGGGGAGCTTATTCCCAATCGTTTCCCAAAAAGTCGTATGAGCTGAGTTTGTGGGCTGATACCGTGGGTGCTACCGACAATAATTTGTCATTGCTGGGCATGCGCACCGATAACAAATGGAACCTGCAAGCCATGTACAACGACCCGCTTCGGCTGCGCATAAAGGTAGCCAATGAGCTGTGGCAAGACATTGACCAAGTGTACTATAAAGCTCAGGAGCCAACCGCCACAAATGGCATTGCACTGGCTTATACCGAGGTATTCCTCAATGGCAGCTACCAGGGCATCTATACGCTGACCGAACGCATCGACCGCAAGCAGCTGCAACTGAAAAAATACGCTAACAATACCATCAAGGGCGAGCTTTACAAAGGCATCGCATATGGGGCCGCAGATGCATTTGTTGGCGCGTATCCATTTGATAATAACAGCTCTACCTGGAATGGCTTTGAATACAAAGAGCCCAGCGAGAAGACTGACTGGACTAATCTGTACGGGTTTGTGGATTTTGTGGTAAACAGCTCGGATTCTGTTTTTTATGCGCAGTATAAAAGCCGATTCAACCTGGCCAATGCCGTAGATTACTACATCTTCCTAAACCTGCTGCGGGCTACGGATAACACGGCGAAAAATATCTACATCGCCAAGTACAAGGCCAACGAGCCGTATTTCTACGCGCCCTGGGACCTAGACGGCGTGCTGGGTACCATCTGGAACGGGGCCAACGAGAACATTACCAATGATATCCTTTCCAACGGCTTCTACAGCCGGCTGGTCCGCGACAAGTCAGCCAATGGCTTTCAGGAAACCCTGACCAGCCGCTGGGCCAGCCTGCGGACTTCACTGATTACGAGCGCGCATATTGCCGCCAAAATCAAAGCGAATAATGATTACCTGCTGAGCAACAACGTGTACGAAAGGGAGCACCTGGCCTGGCCTGATTATCAATACAGTGCGACGCAACTGGCGTACCCTGCCACCTGGCTGACGAGCCGCCTCACGTATTTAGATGGCGTGTTTAAGCCGTCAACGACGCTCGGTACGGCCGCTCCAACCGCTGCCACCGCGCTACAACTGTACCCCAACCCAGCGAGCGAGTACCTAACGGTGGCGTTTGGGTCGTGGCCGGCACAACTATCAATTCAGGATGTGAGTGGCCGCACGGTACTACAAGCCACGCTGACCAGCGGGAATAGCCGATTGCCGATAGCTTCTTTGCCCAAAGGCTTATACGTGGCTCGTATAAAGAGCGCGACTGCTACCGGGGTGCAAAAGCTGGTAGTTCAGTAAGCAGGTGCTAGTGAAGTGGCTCAGATAGGATGGAGGATTATGGGTTGGTTTTCACCGCTATACCCACAATCACCCCAAAGTCCCCGTCCGTTTGTTGCCACCCCTTCTCGGGCAAATACATCCGCGACACAAAACCGTCGAGGTACAGCGCTTCGCGGCAGCCAAGACTTTTGAAGTAAGCAGCAAAGTCGTAGAAATTGACTTTGTCGCGAGAAATAGCAAATACTAACCTACCGCTTGGTAAAAGGCCCACACCGTTCCGCACCACCTCATTGACCGAGCCTTGGGTGAATGCTGGATTAATCTGGTTATCAATGACTAGTAGCGGCCCCGACTGAGTAGCATAGGCAATGCGCGAACCAGCACGAAAGTTCTTAGTAGCACAAAGGCCTGCCTGCTGGCTGGTAGTGAGGTAAAAAACGCCGTTGGGTTTCAGGTAGAAATTGCCGGGGCCGCTAGTGGTGTCGAGCGGCACCACTAGCTTTTGGCGCTGAATGAATAGCCCTTTTGGCACGCTGCCCGGCGCATACATGCCACCATTCGTGGCAAATACCAGCGTTTGGTGGCGTTGCGCCAGCCACGCTCGCAGCTGCCCAATGCTGCCGAAGCGTCGGCCGTGGTCGTCTTGGTAAAACAGCTGGAGGCTCTGTCGCTTGGGGTCAACTATATAGTTAGTAAAGCGTGCCTCAGGGGAGGAAGCCGGGCTGAACCCTACCAGAACCAATAAGGCGCAGTACACCAGTATAAGAGGCAATCTGCTAATGATAAGCAAAATAAGTGCGATTTTCTAATCAATCTCGGCCTTTACTACCTGCGTAATGCCTTCGCCTTGCAGCTGCACATAGTACAGGCCGGCTGGCAAGCTATTGCGTGCCCAGTGCAGCTGGTGCCAGCCCGGCCCGGCCACGCCCTGGTACAAGCTAGCCACCTGCTGGCCCAGCACATTCAGCACGCGCACCTGCACGGTCGCCGCGCTCGGCAACGAAAATTCGACCAGCGCTGACTCCTGAAATGGGTTGGGGCTGATATGGTAGAGCTTGGCCGTCGAGCTTAGGTGATGGCGCAGCACGTACGTGTCGATGAGCACCTGCTGGCGGGTAAAAAATCGCATCGTTATGCTATCTGGCGAAGCCTCCATCAGCATGGCGCCATAGTCACCGTTGAAAAAAACTTTGCTCTCGTCTAGCCGGGGCTTGGTAGTAGTGTAGAGGCTGCGCCCACCCAGCCCATTCACGATGTAGGTCATGCCATCAACCCTTAGCCGCTCGTAGTCGTGGTCGTGGCCGGCCACCACTACCGAGGCTCCCCAATCATCGAAAGGCCATTGCATGGCCTGCGTGCTGCCGTGTGGCCCCGACGAATACGGGGCGTGGTGCATATATACCATGTTCCAGCGCGAGGTAGAGGCGGCCAGCGCAGCTTGCAGCCACTGACCCTGTATCGAGCTCGACCCGATGCCATCGGGCTCGGCTGGGTCGCTATCGAGGGCAAAAAAATGTACATCGCCACGCACAAAATCGTAGTAGCGGCGGCCATTACCGGGTAGCGTGAAGTAGTCGCGGTACGCCTCGCCGTTGCGGGTGTAGTAGTCGTGGTTGCCGAGCGAGGGAAAAAACCGGTCGCTAAACGTTTTGGGGCCGTAGCGCCCCTTGTAATTGTAGATGTACTCGTGGTAGTACTGGCCGATATTCTGGTCGATGGTCGTGGAGTCGCCCACGTCGTAGTTGTTGTCGCCCAGCGTGATAATAAAATCTGGGTTCCAGCTCTTAACCATATTGGCCACATCGCGCTCGGGCGGGCCGGCGTAGCCGTAGTCGCCAATGGCGGCAAAGCGCTGCCCCCATGCACTGAGGCTACCAGCCCAAAGCAATAGCAGCAGTACAAGGCCATGGCCTTTGGAAACAGCAAAAAAACGAGTAGCTAGCTGTGTAGTAAAATAGGTTGGCATCGTCATAAAGTGCAACTATAAAGTGTCGATTGTATGAAGCTTGGTAAAGGTATAGGTAGCTAACCCCGATTGCGTAATACTTACTGGAGAAAAGCGCAGGCTACAACGCCGGTTTAGGCTGCTAAACAAAACTGTTAGTCGGGACATATGCCCCTGTCTAGCGATTAGGGGCAGCGGCAGATAGCGATAACTCTACTTTTACAAGTACTGCCAAACATCCTTTCATGCCTTCTGTCCTGTCCCATGCAGCAATTCTTTGTACTAAATCGTTGTGGAAAGGTTTTAGCCCTACTGCTTTTGATGGCTGCCGCAGTTGGGGCGCGTGCTCAAGGAATAGTTACAATCAGCCCAGCCTTTGTACATGTAGATGCGATTAAGAAAATAGTACTCATCAATGCGCCGCTAAACCAACTCAACGTGGTGAGCCCGGCCCGCGACTCGACCCGTATACTAGAAGTGGGCAGTCACCAGTACAAGCTCGTGCATGCGGTAGCTCGGCTGAGTGCGGCGGCTTCGTACAAAGCCACCTCGCAGGCCACTACCTATACGGTATTTGTGACGCAGGTGCCGGTGCTGAAATTTACGACCCGTCACCAAATTGTGGATACGCCCAGCGTATACGCCAGTTTTGTGCTGCTCGATAGTACGGGCGTGCTGGCGCAGTCGGCCACGGGCATTGAGTTTAGGGGAGCTACTTCGCAGCTGTATCCTAAAAAGTCGTATGAACTGAGCTTGTGGGCTGATACCGTGGGCGCTACCGATAATGATTTGTCGCTGCTGGGCATGCGCAACGACAACAAGTGGAACCTCGAAGCCATGTACAACGACCAGCTGCGGTTGCGCATCAAAGTAGCCAATGAACTCTGGCAGGAAATGGACCAGGTGTACTATAAAGCCCAGGAGCCAGATGCCAAAAACGGCATTGACATGGCTTATACCGAAGTATTTATCAATGATAGCTACCAGGGTGTTTATACCCTGACCGAACGCATCGACCGCAAGCAGCTGCAACTGAAAAAGTACGCTAACAACACCATCAAGGGTGAGCTTTACAAAGGCACCACGGTTGATGATGGCGATACGTTTGTCAGTGCGCCCCCATTCGATAATAACAGCCTGACCTGGAGCGGCTTCGAGTACAAAGAGCCCAGCGAGAAGACCGACTGGACTAATTTGCACGACTTCGTGAATTTTGTGGCAACCAGCTCAAATACTGATTTTTATGCGCAGTATCAGAGCCGCTTCAACTTTGCCAACGCGGTAGATTATTACCTCTTCCTGAACCTGATGCGGGCCACCGACAATACAGCGAAGAATATCTACATTGCCAAGTACAAGGCCAACGAGCCGTATTTCTACGCGCCCTGGGACCTGGATGGCGTGCTGGGCAACGACTGGAGCGGAACCAACGTGAACATTACCAATGATATGCTCACAAACCGACTCTACGACCGGCTGCTGAATGACTATTCGGCCGGCGGTTTTCGGGAGGCGCTGGTGGGCCGCTGGGCTAGCCTGCGAGCTACCATTATTACGGAGGCACACATCAAGGCCGAAATCGACGCCAATAATAAGTACCTGCTGGCCAGTAATGTATACGAGCGCGAGCACCTGGTATGGCCCGAGTATGAGTACGATGCGGCGCAGGTGGCATATTCGGATAGCTGGCTGGTGGCTCGCATCGCGTATCTGGACGGCATTTTTACGACGAACACGCTGGGCACGGCTGGAGCCGCCGAAGTAGCCACTATGGAGGTATTCCCCAACCCGGCGAGCGGGGCGGTATCGGTGGTGTTTAAAACAGGGCCATGCCAATTCTCTATTCAGGATGTGCAGGGCCGGGAAGTGATGCAAACAACCCTCACTGATACGTATAGCACCTTAGATATTAGTACATTGCCCAAAGGACTGTATCTGGCGCGGATAAAAGGACCGACGGCTACGGTAGTGAAAAAATTGGTAGTCGAGTAAGGCTATTTTTTCGGCTTTCGGCCCGATTTGCCCTGCTTGTCGCGCAGCAGCTCTCGCACTTCCTCGTCTTCAGCTTCTGATACGATGAGCTTATGCTGCTTGCCCACGAGCTGCGTACGCACCAGCCGGGCGGCGCGCAACTCCTCACGCAACGCGTTGAGGCGCATGTACTCGGTGTAGAGGTGCGCCGCAAACAACGCCACCGGCGGCCGCAATTCCTCCATGGTATTCAGCGCCGCCAGCCACGACGCGATGCGTTGGTAGCGGTCGCGCCCCCGGCCATTGATGGGGTCTTGCAAGAGAGTTTCGGTGCGCTCCATCACCGCGTCGAGGCAGTCGTCGGGATGGGTGCGGGCGGCCAGGGTTAGGATTTCGGGTATCGAGCGCTGCCAGGTCCAGTTGGTGCGCAGCAGGTAAGGGAGTAGCTCGGCCTCGCGGTTTTCGGCCACCAGCAGCTCGGCCCCGAAGAGCGGGTCGTTGCCAGTGCGAATACCCTGCGTCGTTTGCTCATCCACAAAGTTTCGCCGCTGGGCCGGGCTCCAGTTGATTTGCAGCGTGCGGTAGTCAGCCAGACTTTGGGTTTGGCGGCAGCGCTGCTCCAGGGCCGCCAGATACAAGGCCTCGTCCTCCGTTAGCGTGAGGTGGCTGAGAATATAAGGGTTAAGTAACTGCGGAAACTGCGCCCGGCGCTCGGTGAGCACACGTAGTAGATTGGCCCGGTCGCCGCGCTCGCGGTAGCGGTCGAGCAACTGCACGGTAAGGGTAGCATCTTGAGTGGCAAAGGTTTCGCTGGTGCGCAGCCACAACTGGTCGTCGGCAAGCACTTCGGCCACGCGCAGCAGCACCCGCGCCAGGCCTACGCTGGGCGTCGGCACTTCGGCAAGTAGCGGGCGCAGTTGGGCCGCGGTGGCCGGGTCGTGGGCCAGAGCGTGCAGCAGGTCGTAGAAATGCGGCGGCGGCTTGAGCGGCGGCGCAGTGCTGGTGGGCTTTTTGCTGTGCCCTGCTGGCCCTTTGGGCTGTGTGGTCGGCTCGCGGTAGCGCTCGGCCAGCAAGGCCAGCGCGGCTTCGGTTTCGGCAGTGTCAAACCGCTTGGTTTCTAATAATTGAGGTATCTCCAGCCCGGCCAGCAGCTCCCACCAGCGGGCTTGCACATGCGCCGGGTAGCCCTCGTAGCCAAATAGGTCGTAGTCGTCGGCCTGCGGCTCGCTGGTGGCGCTACCCTCATACACGCCCACCCAGCGGCGTAGCGCCTCGGTGAGGCGACCATCGTGCAGCGCCTCAGCTACGGCATCGGCGTGCGGGGCCAGCACCTCGTCGATTGCTTCGTCGGCGGCCTCAAGCAGGGTATCGTCCTCGTCGTAGCGGTAGTCGATATATTCCTTGTCGTATTCGTTCAGCAGCTCGTCGTCAAAGGCCAGGTCCGACAGCGCTTCGCATATCTCTGTACTAATATTCTCGATGGTAAGCTCTGCTTGGGCAGCGGGTGGGGCAACGGGGGCGCTGGGTGCCACATACAGCAAAAACTGCCGCCGCAAAATATCATCCTGCCGCAGCAAGCCGGCCAGGAATGCCAGCTGCACGTTGGCGGCGGTATCGCGCAGGGCTATTTCGAGCGCGGCCGGGCTGGTGTCGGGTCCTTTAGTAGTGGCTTTGCCAGCGTGCAGACTGGGGCCAAATTCTTTAAGTACGGCCAGCCCTAGGGCTATCACGTGCTTGCAAACGCCATCAAAGTCGTAGGGGCAATTGCACTTGAGCTTGGCCCCGCCCGCCTTCAGCGTAAGCTGCACCTTGTAGAGGTAGGTGCCGTGTACTTTGGCCGTGAACTTGTCGCCCTCGCGGGTGATGCGGCCTACGTTGCCCGCTCGGAAATACTCCTTCCCCCGGCCAAAGATGGTGGCTGTGGCCAGTGACTGTAAATACTCGCGAGTGAACATGGCGCAAAGATTGGGCGCAGACTCGCAAGTGTTTTTTTCCTCAGTTGCATGCCGGCACTACCAGCCTTGTC
>CAXUKA010000135.1:0-15114 GCA_964251335.1 uncultured Hymenobacter sp. | reverse complement strand
ATCCATCAGTCTGGCCTCTACCGATAAGGACCCCACCACCCTACCCACCTGGCAGCGTCTGCCCAAACCCGTGCTGCGCCCCGACGACAAGGACGTGCGCTGGTGGGAAAACCACACCATCTATAAAAGCTCGGTGGTGTGGGACAAAGCCAAGCTCACCGGCCATCCCTTCGTGATGTACTACAACGCCAACGGCGATAGCCTCAACGCCAAGCGCGGAGCGGAGCGCATCGGCATGGCCGTTTCGGACGACATGACGCACTGGCAGCGCTATTTGCGCAACCCCGTGCTTAACCACCACACCGGTATCACGGGCGATGCTTACCTGCAAAAGATGGATAACGGCCTGTGGGTCATGTTCTACTTCGGGGCCTTTTACCCTGGCGTGAAGGGTGCCGTGAACCGCTTCGCCTGCTCCTACGACCTCACCCACTGGACCGACTGGACGGGCGCGAACCTGGTAGAGCCATCGGAACCTTATGATGAGCTTTTCGCCCATAAGTCGTTCGTATTGAAATACAAAGGCGTGGTGTACCACTATTACTGCGCCGTAAACAAACCCGACCAGCGCGGCATTGCGGTGGCAACCTCCAAGGATTTGGGCAAGAGCACAGTGGCCTTTATCGCGCCGCCGGTGAAGAAGCCTAAAGAAGCCAAGTAGTGCTGCACCTGCTCTCGTTTCACTTGCGGACTAAATGTCCGTGCTACGTCTAAATTCCCACCCGATGTCTCGCCTGTTCCTCCTGCTTTTCCTGCTACTCAGCGCATCAAATGCGTCTTTTGGAGCACAGCCGGGAACGCGGGTCGTGGCAGATTTTAACAAAGGCTGGAAGTTCTACCTCGGCGACGAAGCCGGCGCAAAAAATGCAGCCTTCACCGACGCCACCTGGCGCAGGCTTACCCTCCCGCACGACTGGAGTATCGAAGGCCAATTCGACGAAAAGAACCCCGCCAAACCCGAGGGCGGCGGCCTGCCCACCGGCATCGGCTGGTACCGCAAAACGTTTACGCTGCCCGCCACAGCCGGGCGCAACGTGTTTATCGAGTTCGATGGCGTGTACCAGCACAGCGAGGTGTGGCTGAATGGCCACTCGCTCGGCCAGCGGCCCAACGGCTACATTTCCTTCCGGTATGAGCTGACGCCTTATTTGCAGCCGGCCGGCAAACCCAACGTGCTGGCGGTGCGGGTGAATAACTCGGCGCAGCCCAACTCGCGCTGGTACTCCGGCTCGGGCATTTACCGCAACGTGCGGCTCGTGACCACCCATCAGGTAGCGGTAGCTGAGTGGGGCACTTTCGCCACTACGCCGCTGGTGAGCACGGCAGCGGCCACTGTAGCCGTGCAAACGCAGCTGCGCAACACTACGGGCGCGCCCCGCACGGTGAATCTGCAAACGGTGGTGCTGGATAAAAGCGGGCAGGAAGTGGCACGGCAGGTGACTACGGGCGTGAAGCTGGTCGGCGCAGCTGCCACCGTTTCGCAGACGCTGCGGCTACCGAAGCCGCAGCTGTGGTCGGTAGCCCGGCCCTATTTGTACCAAATAAAAACCACCGTGCTAACGGGCCGGACGCCCGAGGATGCATACGAAACGCCGCTGGGCGTGCGCACCTGCGTCTTCGACAGTCAGCGCGGCTTTTTGCTGAATGGACAGCCGCTGCGCCTTCAGGGCGTGTGCCAGCACCATGACCTCGGCGCGCTGGGCGCGGCCGTGAACGTGCGCGCCATGGAGCGGCAACTGGAAATATTGAAAACGATGGGCTGCAACGCCATCCGCACCTCGCACAACCCGCCCGCGCCGGAGCTGCTGGACTTGTGCGACAGAATGGGCTTTCTGGTGCTGGATGAGGCGTTTGATATGTGGGTTAAAAAGAAGAATTCGCAGGATTACCACCTCGATTTCAAGCAGTGGCACCAGCGTGATTTGGAAGACCAGATTCGCCGCGACCGCAACCACCCGAGCGTGTTTCTGTGGAGCATCGGCAACGAAATCCGGGAGCAGTTCGACAGCACCGGCGTGCGCCTCACCAAAGAGCTGATGGCCACCGTGAAGCGCCTCGACCCCACCCGGCCCGTAACCCCGGCCCTCACGGAGCAGGAGCCAGCCAAAAATTTCATTAGCCAGGCCGGTGTGCTCGATGTCTTGAGCTTCAACTACAAGCACGCCGAATATCCTGAGTTGCCCAAACGCTTTCCCGGCCAGAAATTTCTGGCCACCGAAATAGCAGCAGCGTTTGAAACGCGGGGCCACTACGACCTGCCTTCCGACAGCCTGCGCATCTGGCCCAAGGACGGTAAGACCAAGCTGACCACCGGCAACCCCGATTTCACCGCCTCTAGCTACGACAACGCGGCCCCTTACTGGGGCGCTACGCACGAAGCCGCCTGGCGCGCCATCAAAAACAGTCCGTTTATCAGCGGAGCCTTCGTCTGGAGCGGCTTCGATTATCTGGGCGAGCCGCTGCCTTATCCTTGGCCGGCGCGCAGCTCCTATTTCGGCGTTATCGACCTGGCCGGCTTCCCTAAAGATGCCTACTACCTCTACCAAAGCGAGTGGACTACCAAGCCGGTTTTGCACCTGCTGCCGCACTGGAACTGGAAGCCCGGCCAAACCGTGGACGTGTGGGCCTACTATAGCCAAGCCGACGAGGTGGAGCTATTTCTGAATGGCAAGTCACTGGGTATTAAAAAGAAAGGCAGCGATGACCTGCACGTAAGGTGGCGCGTGCCTTATGCCCCCGGCACACTGCAAGCCATTTCGCGCCGCGCCGGCCAGACTGTGCTCACCAGCACCATCAAAACCGCCGGCCCCGCAGCGAAAATCGAATTGGTGGCCGACCGCAGCCAGCTGCGCGCCGATGGCAGGGACCTATCATTTGTGACGGTGCGCGTGCTGGATGCGGCTGGCAATCTGGTGCCCGACGCGGCTAATCCGGTGAAATTTTCGGTGAGCGGACCGGGCTTCGTAGCAGGGGTTGACAATGGATATCAAGCCAGCTTGGAGCCATTCAAAGCTGATTTTCGCAAGACATACAACGGGATGGCGCTAGCGATTATTCAGACCACGGAGAAGGCGGGCACAATCACGCTTCAGGCTACAGCTGAGGGCCTGGTGCCGGCTTCGCTGACGCTGACGAGCCAGGCGGGAAACCTCACCCCCGGCCCCTCTCCAAAAGAGAGGGGTGCCAAGCGTCAAGCAAAGAAATGATTTAGAATATGATGTATAATTTCTGCTTAACGTTTTTTCCACGAATTGCAAATCGTCTGGCTCCCCCTCTCTTTTGGAGAGGGGGCCGGGGGGTGAGGTACTGCGTCTGGACGGCCCTTTTCTTACTTCTAACCGGAACAATCCACGCTCAGGAAGCCAGCGTCTACTTCTTTCCCAACGTCTCGCACGCCCCCACCATCTACCCCGGCCCCGAGGCCGACGGCTACCAGATTCCGCAGCTCACCGAAATAAACCGCGACCGGTCGCGGGCCACGGCCTACTCTTTTCTTACCGAGAAAGACGCTTTGATTGGCGACCGTAGCAAGACTACGCGCCTGCTGTCACTCAATGGCTTGTGGGATTTCAACTTTGCCAGCAAGCCTGCCGATGCCCCTAAGAATTTCTACAAAAGCCGGGTGAGTGGCTGGAAGCAGCTGGCCGTGCCGTCGAACTGGGAGATGAACGGCTACGACCTGCCCATTTACAAAAGCGCGAAATACCCGTTTCGGCCCGTCGACCCGCCGTTTGTGCCGCAGGACTACAACGGCGTGGGCTCGTACCAACGCACGTTCACGGTGCCGGCCGGCTGGCAGAATCAAAACGTGACGCTGCATTTTGGTGGCGTCAGCTCGGCGTTTAAGGTGTGGGTAAACGGGAAGTTTCTGGGCTACGGCGAAGACAGCTGCCTGCCTTCGGAGTTCAACGTGACGCCGTATATGCAGGCGGGTGAGAATGTGGTATCGGTGCAGGTAATGCGCTGGGCCGATGGCAGCTACCTCGAAGACCAGGACCACTGGCGGCTGAGCGGCATCTTCCGCGAAGTGCTGCTGCTGGCCGAGCCGAAGATGCGCATTGCCGACTTTCACTGGCAGGCTAAGCTTGACAAGCAGTATAAAGACGCGGTGCTAAGCATCCGCCCGCGCCTCGAAAACCTGACCGGCGACAACGACCTCGCCGGCTACCAGGTGGCGGCCCAGCTGTATGACAAACAGGGCAGACCCGTATTGGAAAAAGCTTTGCAGCGCACCGCTGAAAGCATCCTCAACGAGCCCTACCCGCGCCTCGACAACGCCAAATTTGGCCTGCTCGAAACCACCATCCGCAACCCGCTGAAGTGGAGCGACGAAGCGCCCAACCTCTATACGCTGGTACTCACCCTGACCGACAAAACCGGCGCGGTGCTGGAAGCCAAAAGCTGCAAAGTCGGCTTCCGCAGCATCGAGTTTTCGAAGGAGAACGGCAAGCTGCTCATCAACGGCAAGCTGACCTACCTCTACGGCGTGAACCGCCACGACCACCACCCCACCAAGGGCATGGCCGTGAGCCGCGAGGATATTCGGGAGGACGTGCGCACGCTCAAGCAGTTCAATTTCAACTGCATTCGCACCAGCCATTACCCCAACGACCCGTATTTCTACGACCTCTGCGACGAGTACGGTATCCTTGTCATCGACGAAGCCAACCTCGAAACCCACGGCCTCGGCTCGAAACTCAGCAACGACCCGGCCTGGACCGCCGCCTACCAGGAGCGCAGCATGCGCATGGCCCTGCGCGACAAAAACCACCCCAGCGTCATCTTCTGGAGCCTCGGTAATGAGTCGGGCCGGGGGCCAAACCACGCCGCGATGGCCGCCTGGCTGCACGACTTCGACATCACCCGGCCCATCCACTACGAGCCCGCCATGGGCGACCCGCACCTCGACGGCTACATCGACCCCAACGACCCGAACTACCCCAAAAACCACGCCTATCGCATTCAGGTGCCCCGCGACCAAGCCTACGTGGACATGGTGAGCCGCATGTACCCCGGCCTGTTCACGGCCGAGCTGCTGGCCAACCAGCAGAACGGCGATACCCGCCCCATTTTCTTCTGCGAATATGCCCACTCCATGGGCAACGCCACGGGTAACATGAAGGAATTCTGGGACATCTGGCGCAGCACGAAGCGCATTATCGGCGGCTGCATCTGGGAATTTAAGGACCAGGGCCTGCTGAAACGCGACTCGACGGGCACCGCGTTTTACGCCTACGGCGGCGACTTCAAGGAGAAATATTACGACGACTTCACCATCAAGGGCATCGTGGCTTCGGATGGCAGGCCGCACGCCGCCATCTACGAGTGCAAGCGGGTGTACCAGCCGCTGGAATGCACGTTGGCCGACGCCGCCAGGGGCCTCGTGAAGGTGCAGAATCGCCACGCGCTGCTCAACGCCGATACCTACGCCGCCACGTTGATTTTGCGCGAAAACGGCCGCATCGTCAGCACCAGGCCACTGCCCCGGCTGCGGCTGGCTGCTGGACGTGATACGGTTATTTCCATCAAATCGTACCTGCCGAAGCTGAAACCCGGCGCGGAGTATCTGGCCAATATTTCCTTTACGCTACCTCAGGCCACCGCCTGGGCCGACGCCGGACACGAAGTTGCTACCAATCAATTAGCTCTCACCGGCCTGGCCGAGTCGAGGCCTGCTTCGGCTAGGCAACCGGCCGTGGCGGCAAGTAATAATGCGGCTGCTTACCAGTTGAGCGGCAAGGATTTCCAGGTGACCATCGACAAGACCAGCGGGGCGCTCACCTCCTACCGCTGGCACGGCACCGAGCAGCTGGCGGCCCCGCTCCTGCCGCACTTCACCCGCCCCCTCACCGATAACGACCGGCGCGGCTGGAAAGCCGATAAAAAGCTGAAAGAGTGGTTCACGGCCGAGCCCAAGCTGCAAAGCCTGACCCTCGACCAACGCAACGCCGCCCGCCCCAGCCTTACCAGCACCTACAGCCTCATCGACGGCAAAACCACGGTGCGCGTAACCTATACGCTGAACGGCGACGGCACCCTGAAGGTGGCCTACGCCCTCACGCCCGCTGCCGGCCTGCCCAACATCCCGCGAGTGGGCATGCAATGCGGCATCCGTAAGGCCGACACGCAAATCAGCTTCTACGGCCGGGGGCCACTCGAAAACTACATCGACCGCCGCTACGGCTCCGATGCGGGCATTTACACTCTGCCGCTCAGCGAGTTTGCCGACTCCTATGTGGTGCCCATGGAATACGCCAACCGCACCGACGTGCGCTGGATGCAACTGGCCGACCAGCAGAGCAACGGCCTACTGGTGGTAGCCGACAGCCTTCTCAGCATGAGCGCCTGGCCTTATACCGAGCAGAATATCCAGAAAGCCCGCCATACCAACAAGCTCCAAGACGCCGGTTTCATCACCCTCAACATCGACCTCGCCCAAATGGGCGTCGGTGGCAACACCAGCTGGGATGCCCAGGCCGCCCCGATTGAGAAGTACCAGCTGCCGGCCAAGCCCTACGCCTACAGCTTCTACCTGCTGCCCGTCAGTGGCAAGCAAAACGCCGCTACCCGCGCGCAAGCCATCAAATTCTAATTGCCAGAATCCCCTCTTATGCCCACCGATTCTATTCATCTCAAAGGAATTACCTGGAACCACAGCCGGGGCTTTGTACCAATGGCGGCTACGGCGCAACGTTTCGCGGAGCTGCACCCTGGCGTGGAAATCACCTGGCAAAAACGCTCGCTCCAGCAGTTTGCCGACGAGTCGATTCAGCAGCTAGCCGAGCGGTTTGATTTGCTCGTAATTGACCATCCGTGGGCCGGTTTTGCCGCCCGCACAGGTTCTATTCTGCCGCTGGATAAGTACTTGTCGGCCGAATTTTTAGCTGACCAACAAGCCAATACTGTCGGTCATTCCTTCGAGAGCTACAGTTTCAACGGCCACCAGTGGGCGCTGCCTATAGACGCGGCCACGCCCGTAGCCGCCAGCCGCCCCGACCTACTGGCCCAGCACGGCCTCTCCCTCCCCGAAACCTTCGCCGACCTGCTCGCGCTGGCCGACCAAGGCCTAGTCGCTTTCTCGCTCATCCCCATCGACACGCTGATGAGCTTCTACATGTTCTGCTGCTCGCTGGGCGAAGACCCGTGCCAGCGCGAGGACGAGGTGGTGAGCGAGGCAGTGGGCGTACAGGCCTTGCAGCTGTTTCGCGAGCTAGCCAGCAAGGTTGACCGGGCGTGCTTCCACCGCAACCCCATTCAGGTGTATGAAGCTATGACGCAGACCGATACGCTGGCCTACTGCCCCTTCGCCTACGGCTACTCCAACTACGCCCGGCCTGGCTACGCCAGCCGTTTACTGCACTTCCACGACATGGTGAGCCTGACACCGGGCGGCACGCGCCTGCGTAGCACGCTGGGCGGCACCGGCCTGGCTATTTCGGCTAAGTGCACGGATGTGGCCACCGCCGTCCGCTACGCCGAATTTGTAGCCTCGCCCACCTGCCAGCAAACGCTGTATTTCGACAACGGCGGCCAGCCCGGCCACCTCAGCGCCTGGCAAGACACCCGCGTCAATGCGCAGAGCAGCAGCTATTTCGCAGCCACGCTTCCAGCCTTGCAGCGAGCCTTTCTGCGCCCGCGCTACCACGGCCACATGTTCTTCCAGGACCACGCCGGCGAGCCGGTGCGCCAGTATTTGCTGAACGGCGGCGACGAGCGGGCACTGCTGGGCGAGTTGAATGAATTGTATCGCAAGTCTCGGGCGATGGCCTAATCCATCAAGAAAGCCATGTCACTCCCCCTATCCGGCGTTTTAGTAATCGAGTTCAGCCAGTTTCTGGCCGCACCATCCGCGGGCCTGCGGCTGGCCGACCTGGGCGCGCGCGTCATTAAAATTGAGCGGCCGGGCACCGGTGAGGCCGGCCGCCAGATTGCCATCAAAAACCTGTTTGTGGAAGGCAGCAGCCTGGTTTTTCACACCATCAACCGCAACAAGGAGTCTTACGCCGCCGACCTCAAGAATCCCGCCGACCTGGCCCAGGTGAAGCAGTTGCTAGCCCAAGCCGACATCATGACCCACAATTTCCGGCCGGGCATCATGGAGAAAATCGGCCTCGACTACGCTGCCGTGTGCGCGCTCAACCCGCGCATCATCTACGGTGTGGTGACGGGCTACGGCTCTACCGGTCCCTGGGCCACCAAGCCGGGGCAGGATTTACTGATTCAGTCCATGTCAGGGCTGACGTATTTGTCGGGGACGAAGTACGACGGGCCGACACCTTTCGGCATTGCGGTGGCCGATATTATCTGCGGCTCGCACTTCGCACAAGGGCTGCTGGCCGCGCTGCTCAAACGCAGCAAAACCGGCCAGAGCGTACTGGTCGAAGTAAGCCTGCTAGAATCGGTGCTCGACATGCAATTTGAGCTGCTAACCACGCACTTAAATGACGGTGGCCAACTGCCCCAGCGCGGCGCTGAACGCGGCACCGCCCACGCCTACCTCAGCGCGCCCTACGGCATCTACCAAACCCAGGATGGCTATCTGGCCCTCGCCATGGGCAACCTCGACCAGCTCGATGCCACGCTGAACACCGGCATTCTGGACGACTACCCTACCGCCAGCACCTGGTTCGACGGCCGCGACGACATTGCCGAACGGCTCGCCACTGCCCTCCGCGAAAAGCCCACCGCCGACTGGCTGGCCACCCTGGAGCCACTGGGCATCTGGTGCGCCGAGGTACTGAATTACCAACAAGCCACTACCAGCCCCGGCTACCAGGCGCTGGGCATGCAGCAAATGGTAAATTTGACTGACGGCCAGCAACTACCGACCACCCGCTGCCCCATCCGCATCGACGGCGAGAAGCTGTATTCAACCAAAGCGGCACCGAAGCCCGGGCGGGATACGGAAGCAATTAAGGAGGAATTTGGGTTGGGTTCTCAGGAGTCGCCCGCACGGGTCACCTCACCCCCTAGCCCCCTCTCCAAAAAAGAGGGGGAACTAGCGCTAGAATCTAGTCTAAAACTAAAAACTAGTCCCCCCTCTTTTTTGGAGAGGGGGCTAGGGGGTGAGGTTGGCGCAGAAACGAAACCCCTAGCCGGCCTACTAGTAGTCGATTTCAGCCAATTCCTCTCCGGCCCTTCCGCTGCCCTCCGCTTGGCCGACCTGGGCGCGCGAGTCATCAAGATTGAGCGGCCCGAGACGGGCGATATCTGCCGGCACCTCTACACCTCGAACGTCATTATGAACGGCGAGTCGTCGGTGTTTCACGCCATTAATCGCAACAAGGAAAGCTTCGCCATCGACCTTAAAAACGAGGACGACAAAGCCCAGGTACGCGAGCTAATCAGCCGCGCCGATGTGGTGATGCACAACTACCGCCCCGGTGTAATGGAGCGACTCGGCTTCGATTACGCCAGCGTGAAAGCGCAGAACCCCAGCGTGGTATACGGCGAAATATCCGGCTACGGCCCCGAAGGCCCATGGCGCGATAAGCCCGGGCAGGACCTGCTGCTGCAATCCGTATCGGGCCTGACCTGGCTGAGCGGCAATGCCGATGCCGGCCCCGTGCCGATGGGCCTGTCCATTGTGGATATGTTGGCCGGCGCGCACCTCGCGCAGGGCCTGCTGGCCTGCCTGGTGCGCCGCAGCCTGCGCGGCGCGGGCGGGCTGGTGCAGGTGAGCATGCTGGAATCAGCCTTCGATTTTCAGTTCGAGACCATCACCACCTTCTTCAACGACGGCGGTGCGCTGCCCCAGCGCACCCAGCATAACAGCGCCCACGCCTACCTAGGCGCACCCTACGGCATCTACCAGACCAGCAACGGTTTCCTAGCGCTGGCGATGGGCTCGATTCCGGTATTGGGCCGGTTGCTGGGCTGCGAGCCGCTGCTGAATTATCTGGAGCCTGCCCAAGCCTTCACGCAGCGTGACGAGATAAAGGCCACGCTAGCCAATCACCTACAAACCGACACCACCGAAGCCTGGCTAGCCATCCTGGAACCCGCCGATATCTGGTGCGCCAACGTGCTGACTTGGGACAAGCTGCTAGCGCACGATGGCTTTAAAGCCTTAGATATGGTGCAGGAAGTCAGCATGCTGGACGGCTACCAGTACCGCACCACGCGCTGCCCCATTCGCTTCGATGGTGAGTTGCTGACCTCGCCCATCGGCTCGCCCAAATTGGGCCAAGATAACGTCGCCATACTGGCCGAAATCGCCACTCTGCAAACCGTCCGCCATGACGCCTGAGCCAAAAACATTTCGCATTGCCGTGCGGCAGTTTAGCCCTTTCGAAAGCGCCCTGGCGAAGCTATGGGCCAGCTTTTGCCAGAAAACCGGCTGTGAATTGGCGGTCGAAATGGTGCCGATGGATTTGCACCAGCTCTACGCCAGCCTATTGACCAACAACGGCTTGGCAAACGGCGCGTGGGACGTGGCGCACCTCAACACCGACTGGCTGCCCGAAGCGGCCAGTACCGGCGCGCTCGAAAACCTGACGCCTTATATCAACGAAAACCCGCCCGTCGATTTCCCGCAGGGCTGGAGCCCGTCGCTACTAGGCATGCAGCAAGCTGGCGACGCGGTGCTAGGTCTCCCCTTTCACGATGGACCGGAATGCCTTATCTACCGCAAAGACCTGTTTGACAACGCTGAAGAGCAGGCCAATTTTCAGCAGCAGCACGGCTGGCCCTTGCGCGTGCCCGAAACCTGGGAGGAATTTCAGACAGTTGCCCGCTTCTTTCAGCGGCCCGCCGAAAACCTATACGGCTTCGTAGCTGCCGGCTACCCCGACGGCCACAACACGGTATTCGATTTCTGCCTGCACCTCTGGACGCGCGGCGGCCAGCTGGTAGATGCGCAGCGCCGCATTTGCATAGCCAGTGCGGCGGCGGTAGCCGGCCTCACGTTTTACCGGCAGTTGCTGCGCGACTTAGCGGCCGTGCATCCGCAAACCATGCAATATGAATCAGTAGCGGCGGGCCAGGCCTTTGCGCGGGGCGAAGCGGCGCTGATGGTCAACTGGTTCGGCTTCGCGGCCGTGTGCGATGTAGATGCCGCCTGCCCGGTGCGGGGCCGGGTTGACATTGCGCCGATTCCGCACGGGGCGGGCGGCCAATCGGCTTCGTTGAATGTGTACTGGCTTTACACCATCGGGGCGGGCAGCCGGCACAAGGCCGTGGCGTATGAATTTATCCGCTTCGCCACCAGTCCGGCCAATGACAAGCTGCTGACGCTGGAAGGTGGCATCGGCTGCCGCCTCTCGACTTGGCACGACCCAGAAATCAACGCCCTCGTGCCCTACTACCACAAGCTGGAATTGCTGCACCAGCAGGCCAAAAGCTTGCCTCCTAAGGTGAATTGGGCGCAGGTTACCGCCATTATTGATACAGCTGTCTTGCAAGTAATTAACACTGATACGCCGGTAGCGGAGCTGCTCGCCACTGGCCAACAACAGATTAACGCGCTCGACTATGTTTAAGCTCGAAAATACTGAAATTCCCTACCTGCCCGTGCTGCCGCAGCGGCCGCTGCCCATCGTCATCATCGGTGCGGGCGGCATCGTGGGCGACGCGCATTTGCCGGCCTACCGCAAGGCCGGTTTTGAGGTCGTGGGCATCACGAACCGCACCCGCGCCCGTGCCGAAAAGCTGGCCGCCGCCTGGAATATTCCGAACGTGTACGACTCAGTGGCCGACGCCGTGGCCCACGCGCCTGCCGATGCCGTGTACGACATCACCATCATGCCCGAGCAGTTTGTGGAAACGCTCAACCAGCTGCCTGATGGCACGGGCGTGCTAATTCAGAAGCCGATGGGCGATTACTTCTGGCAGAGCCAGGAGATTCTAGAAGTATGCCGCCGCAAGAACCTGGCCGCCGCCATCAACTGCCAATTACGGTTTGCGCCCTACGTGAGCGCTGCCCGCGAAATGCTGCGCCAGGGCCTCATCGGCGAGCTATACGACATGGAAGTGCGCGTGACGCTGGAGACGCCCTGGGAGCTTTTCCCGCACGTCATGGTGCATCCGCGCCTCGAAATCCAGTACCACAGCATCCATTATATCGACTTGATTCGCAGCTTCCTGGGCGAACCAAACCGCGTGATGGCCAAGACGCTTCGGCACCCGGCCAAGGCGCTATCGTCGTCGCGCTCCACCATTCTGTTTGATTACGGCGACACGATGCACGCCGTCATTAACACTAACCACGACCACTCCTTTGGCCCCGAAAACCAGGAGAGTTTCATCAAGTGGGAAGGCACGAAAGGGGCCATCAAAGCCCGCATGGGCTTGCTCATGAACTACCCCCACGGCGTGCCCGACAAATTTGAGTACTGCCTGTTGCGCGAGGGCGAAGCGCCGGTCTGGCACACCGTGCCGCTCGAAGGCTCGTGGTTCCCAGATGCCTTTATGGGCACGATGGGCAGCCTGATGCGCTTCAAAAACGGGGAAACTGACGTGCTGCCGACCAGCGTGGAAGACGTGATAAAAACGATGGCCGTGGTGGAAGCGGCCTACGCGTCGAGCGACGGAACTTCCTAACGCCTTAGTTAAAGAATGGTCACGCTGAACGCAGTGAAGCATCTCTACCGCGCAACCAACTCCAACGACTACAACGAAGCGATAGAGGTGCTTCGACTGCGCTCAGCATGACGGTCCTATCTGCTTCACGGACAACCAACAACGAGCAACTACTAACTAAAACATGTATTTCAAATCCACTTTTTTCGAAGACTACACCATCGGCGAAAAGCGCGTGACCCTTGGCCGCACCATCACCGAAACCGACTTCGTGGTCCACGCCGGGCACACCGGTGACTTCTTCCCGCACCACCTCGACGCGGAGTGGTGCAAAACCCAGCCCTTCGGCCAGCGCATCGCGCATGGCACTATGATTTTCAGCATCGGCATTGGTCTTACGGCTTCGGAAATCAACCCCGAAGCCTTCTCCAAAGGCTACGACCGACTGCGCTTTATCAAGCCCGTTTTCATTGGCAATACCATTCATTCGGAAGTCACGATTTCGGAGAAAGCCGGCCACAAAAACCCCGGCTACGGCACCGTGACCGAGCACGTCGAAGTGCTTAATGAACACGGCGAAGTAGTGCTGGCCTGCGACCACCTGCTGGTGGTAAAGCTGCGCGCAGCTTAGTATTTTATTCGCTCTTTAACTATCCCACCCAATGGCCCTCGCCCCCAACCCTACCGCTCCTACTCCCATTGCCACTGGTGCCGGGAGTAGCCAGCGCTACCTGTTCCCATTCATCCTGGTTACCTGCGTGTTCTTCTTGTGGGGCATGGCGCACAACCTGGATTCCATCCTGATTCCGCACCTTAAGAAAGCCTGCCAGCTCAACAACCGGCAGTCGACGCTAGTGGACACGGCGGTGTTTTTGGCGTATTTTCTGATGGCCATTCCGGCCGGGATGCTGCTGAAGCGGTTCGGGTATAAGAATAGCATCATCATTGGGCTGGTGGCGTTTGCGGCGGGGGCGTTTCTGTTTATTCCGGCGGCCAGTGCCCTTTCCTACGAGCTGTTTCTCGTTGCTTTGTTTATTATCGGCTGCGGCCTGACGGTGCTCGAAACGGCGGCCAACCCTTACGCTGCGGTGCTGGGCGCGCCGGAGTCGTCTACCACGCGGCTCAATCTGGCGGCCTCGTTCAACGGGCTGGCAGCGCTGGTGGCCCCCGTCATCGGCACCAAATTAATTTTGTCGGGCAAGGAGTTCAGTGCTGCGCAGCTCGCTGCGATGCCTGAAGCTACTCGCCTAGCCTATTTGGCCCACGAGGCCGCTTCGGTAAAAATGCCTTACCTCACGCTGGGCTGCATTTTGCTGGTGGTGGCACTGTTGTTCTACTTCGTGTCGCTGCCCGAAATCAAGGCGCAGGAAAGCGAGCCTTCGGAGGGCGGTGGCTTTTTTGCGGTCTTGAAACACAAGCATTTGGCTTGGGCCGTGGTAGCGCAGTTTTTTTATGTGGGAGCGCAGGTGTGCGTCACGAGCTTCTTCATCCGCATGGCCAAGCAGGGCGGCGGCCTCGACGAGATAACCGCCGGTTATTACCTGGGCATGTATGGGCTCTTGTTCATGGGGGGCCGCTTCATCGGCACCGCGCTGCTGAAATACGTGCCCTCGCAACGGCTGTTATCGGTTTATGCTGTCGCCGCCATTGCGCTGTGCGCGGTGGCGGTGCTCGGCAATGGGGCCTACGTTATCTACGCACTGGGCGGGCTGGGCTTCTTCATGTCCATCATGTTTCCGACCATTTTTTCGCTGGGAATCGCCGGCTTGGGTAGCGATACAAAACCCGCCTCGTCGTGGCTCGTGATGTCGATTGTGGGTGGGGCCATCATGCCCTATGTGATGGGGACAGTAATTGATTTACAAGGCGATGCCATCCAAGTTGGGTATGTAGTGCCGCTGGTTTGCTTCATCGTCATTCTGTTTTTTGGGATGTCTGGGTATCGGGTAAAGGGGCGGTTAGTGTAAGGTTTGATGCAACTGCACCCACCCGAATGTCATGTTGAGCCTGTCGAAGCATGACGGTCTAAAAATTCAAACTCACTAATCAACTCATGAAACCTCGCTTGCTTCCTAAGGCCCTGCTGCTAGTCGCGCTGCCGATGCTCGGCATGCTGCCGACCCCAGCGTGCGCCCAGCAAGCGCCCGACCTGAAAGCCGCCTTCCAAAACCCGCCCGATGCGGCCCGACCGTGGGTGCTTTGGTATTGGATGAACGGCGCGGTGACCCCAGAGGGCCTCACCGCCGACCTGGAGGCGATGAAAGAATCGGGCATCGGCGGGGCGTATATGGTGATGATTAAGGACGTAGAGAACCCGCCCGCCATTTCGCCGCCCGCCCGGCAGCTGTCGCCGCAGTGGTGGAAGATGGTGAAGCACGCCATGACCGAAGCCGACCGCCTTGGCCTGAAACTGGCCATGCATGTCAGCGACGGCTTTGCGCTGGCCGGTGGGCCGTGGATAACGCCGGAGCTGTCGATGCAGCACGTGGTATCGACCCAACTACAGGTAACGGGCGGTAAAAAGCTGAACCTCACCTTACCGCAGCCGGCCGCCGTACAGGGCTACTACCGCGACATTGCGGTGTATGCCTCCCC
>CAXUKA010000134.1:0-15179 GCA_964251335.1 uncultured Hymenobacter sp. | reverse complement strand
GCCCTGCACCTGGCCCTGGTAAAGGGCGACATCAGCGGCCCCGAGCCGGTGCTGACGCGGGTCCACAGCTCGTGCGTGACGGGCGACATCTTCGGCTCGTGCCGCTGCGACTGCGGCCCGCAGCTGCACAAGGCCATGGAGCAGATAGACCGCGAAGGCCGCGGGGCCATCATCTACATGAACCAGGAAGGCCGGGGTATTGGCCTGCTCAATAAGCTGAAAGCCTATAAGCTGCAAGAGGCCGGTCGTGACACGGTGCAGGCCAACGAAGACCTGGGTTTCAAAGGCGACGAGCGCGACTACGGCGTGGGCGCGGCCATCATCCGCGACCTCGGCATCCGGCAGATGCGCCTACTCACCAACAACCCCCGCAAGCGCACTGGCCTGCTCGGCTACGGGTTGGAAGTAATTGAAACGGTGCCGATTGAAATCGCGCCCAACCAGCACAACCAAACCTATCTCACCACCAAGCGCGATAAGATGGGCCACGATATTTTGCAGGCTATGAAGCCCGAGGCGGCGGCATAGTACTTGCTGTTGACTACCGCGAAGGCGGCGTGGGGCTTTGCTCCGCGCCGCTTTTTTGATGTTGTATTATTGAGGCATGAATAGAATAGTGAGGCGCTTAGGCGTTCTGGTGGTCAGTTTAATAGCTGGTACATCAGTAGCTCTGGCCCAGCAGCCTGCCAAAGCCAGCCCCACGGCGGCCGAGTTGAAGAAAAATATTACCCGCATTGGAGAGGGTAGTGAGGGCGAAAGCGAGGCCTTCGACAGACTGCTGGCTGCGACCGACCGAAAGCTGGTGGCCTACCTCAAAAGCCACGAGGTATCGAAAGCAGCGGCTGAAAATATGGGGCTTGCGTACCTTGAGTCGCAGGATGCAACTCACTTCAAGGTGTTTACATACTCGTATCGCTCGGGCGGCACGCGCGGCGATATCCACAACTTCGTGTATCAGTGGAAAAACCAGACTGGGCAGCTGTTCGCGTATGCGGCGCACGAAGAAGGCGACTTTCGCAAAATTTATAAGCTAGCCAGCCCTGGTCGCACGCAGTATTTGCTGCTGGGCAATGAGCAAGGGAGCAGCATTTGCGTGCGCGGCATTGCCCTGCTGGTCGAGCTGAAAGGCAATTACCTGCTGCTCGATAAGCAGGCCTTCGATAATAAGCCGACGCTGGACTCGTGCAATGTGGAGCTTAGCTACGACGCGCGCAGCCAGACTTTGGCCGCGACGGTAGATAGTGAGTTGGGCTCGCCCGATGTATACTCGGATTCGGGTAAGCCTTTCAAACCGTTCAAGCTGTATTTCTCGCAAGGCCGCTTCATCAGAAAGAAGTAGGTTAGCCTAGTGCGGCACCTTACCCAAACTATCGAGTAGCGCGGCTGCGTATAAGAAGACCTTTTGCCCCGTTTGCCGCTAGTATGCTTGCCCCCCAGCCGCTCTACCAGATTATCTACCATAGCCTAGCCACTGGCCCCGATGGCATGGCTCCCGAGGCGCTGGCCGAGCTGCTGCGCCAAGCCCGTGCCCACAACCAAGACCACCGCCTCACGGGCCTGCTGCTATATTCTGCCCTCACCAAGGAATTTGTGCAGGTTCTGGAAGGCCCTCGCGATGAGGTAGAAGCGGTATACCAGCGCATTGCCCGAGACCCGCGCCACAAGCATGCCTTTGTGCTGCACCAAGAGCTGGCCGAGCACCGCATGTTTCCCGATTGGCGCATGGGGTTTGCCCACGCCGCTGCGCAGGATTTGCGCTCGACTACCGGTTATTTTCCATTGCAGCCCGAGCCCGAGTATGCCCGCCCGCCTGGCCTGGTGGTGCACGCCCCCGAGCAGCTGCGGCGCTTCCTGGCCGATTTTGCCATTCCGCTGGCCAAGGACGAATAGCCCTGCCTGCCACCAAAAAAGCCGGCCTCCTCGAAGCGAGGGGCCGGCTTTTTCTGCCTGGGGCGGGGTGCGCTAGTGCTGCGACGAGCCAGTAGCACTCCCCACGGGCACGGGCCGGGTGTAGCAGCACACGCTGCACAGCGGGGCCGGAGTAGCAGTCCGGCGAAGCGAGTGAGCGGGCAAGCTAGTAAAAGCCGACCATTGCAAAGAGGTAGTAAACGTTTTCATAGGGCAAAGAGAAAGAGTGAATACCCAAACCCGCGCCGCCTGGGCATACGTGGCCTTGGACATAACAAAATTCAGTCACAGATTGGCAAAATGCAATACCTAATTTTAGGTATTATTTACTGGTGTGAATGAGCAATTGCCAGTGCTAGCGTGGCACCTCGCCCAGCCAGCGCAGCACCGGGTAGCGGCGGTAGCCCGGCTCGGCGTAGGGCGAGTGCTGGTACACCCATTCGAGCTGCTGCGGGCCGCTCGCCGCCAGGGCCGGGTCGGCCTTTTTCGCGTCTTCAAGCTGCTGGCGCACAGCGGGGTTTTTGGTCAGAAACTCGGCGGCCAGGTCCTCAAATACATAGTCGGAGTAATGTTCTTTCTGCTGCAATATGCTGTCGAAGAAGCCCCAGGCAAAGAATGAATCGGTGGCTTGTGGCTCTAGGGTTTCGACGAGGTAGCGTTTGGCGGGGCCTTGTTCGGCCAGCACGGCGAGGTACATGCCTGGTGGCAGCTTATAGTCTATCTCGATGCCAAATGGCTCTCTGATTTCGACCTCAGGCGAATGCAACAGATGCATGATATTGGGCCGGTATTTAACCTGTGAATGCAGGTAGTGACCCTCATAAGGGCGCGGAGTCGTCTTGAACTGCTCAATAGTGTAAACCTGAGTTTCGTAGCCTAAGGCGGACAGCGGCGCTTGTATCTGGTGCAGCACTACGCCGTTGCGACGCAGGTTGTCGAGCACCTCGCCCCAAGCAGCGGGGATGGCATAAGCCACTGGGGCCTCTACTACCACCGTAGGCCGGGCCGTATTGTAATAGGGCACCGGTCGCGTGTAGGGCCGCGCCCGGTCATAATAAAGGCGCGGCTGGCCGCTCACGGCGCTGGTCTTGTGCCCAGCCTCGTAGCCCCGAAACTGTAGCGTCTCGGTCACAGTGTCGCTCATAGTCCAGGCCAGTGGGAAATGCGTTTGCACGGCCAGCGCTCGGTCGGCCTCGGCGCGAGCGGCGAGTAGGGCAGGGGCTTGGGCGGCCACAGTTTCGAGGTAGGTGACGAGCAGGTCGTAGGTCGATTTTACCCGAGGGCCGAAAGGCTTGAGCATGTGCGTTTCGGGCATGAAGCCGATGCTATTGAACAGCGCCGCGTAGCCGGTCGAGTAGCGCGGGCTTTCCAGGAAAGCGCGCAGGCCGCTCTCAGGCGTTTCGCCCTCAAAATCAACGTAGGGCGTCATGGGCCACTTTTTCTTTTCCATGCCCGCGTAGAGGGCGGGCAGCAAGTCTTTTTGCAGATACGCCCCCAGCGCCGGGGCCAGCTTGTTGTGCTGGGTGGCAATGAGCGTCATCGTATACTGGTAGTCGGCCCCGTTGGAGGTGTGGGTTTCGACAAAAATTTCCGGTCGCCATTTCTGAAATAGCGCCGCGAAGGAGCGCGCATTGCGCGAGTCCTGCTTCACGTAGTCGCGGTTGAGGTCGAGGTGCCGGGCGTTGCCCCGGAAGCCGTAGGCTTGCGGCCCGTCCTGGTTGACGCGGGTGGTCGAGTTGCGGTTCAGCATGCCATCCACGTTGTACACGGGGATGATAACGAGGGTAAGCTTCTGCAGCAGCGGCAGCAGCTTTTTATCGCGCAGCAGGTCACGGGCCAGCATCATGCTGGCATCGATGCCCTCGGGCTCGCCGGGGTGGATGCCGTTCTGGATAAATACTATCGGCCGGCCCTTGCTGCGGCTGGCGGCGGGGTCGAACGTGCCATCGGCCGAGAGCACTACCTCGTGCAGCGGCTGGCCGCTGTCGGTGGGGCCGGCCTCGCGTAGCTGCATGGTGGCGGGGTTGGCTGCCGCGAGCTCTTTATAGAAGGCGATGCACTCGGCGTAGGTGGCGGTGGTGTTGTGGGCCGGGTCGCGCTCGAAGGGCGTGGTGAGCGGTGGAGTAGGGGTGGTCATGAGCGAGGCGGCGAGCAGGAGCGAGGCGAAGAACATGGGCACGAAGGTCGGACCTGCCACGCGACCTTTGCCGGTAGCGCGGACTTTTAGTCCGCGCTTGCGTATCGTCTTCTATATCGTCCACTCGCGGGCTGAAAACCCGCGCTACACCTGTCAATGTCTTCTCGTCCGCTTATTCTCGTTTCCAACGACGACAGCCTCACCGCCCCTGGTATCGCGCATCTGGTGCGTATTCTGAAAGAGCTTAATGCTGAAATTGTGGTAGTTGCGCCAAATGCTCCGCAGTCGGGCATGGGCCACGCCATTACTATCGGCCACCCATTGCGGCTCGACAAGTCCGATATTTTCGGCCCCGATGTGGAAGCATATTCTTGCTCAGGCACCCCAGCCGATTGCGTGAAAATCGCCAAGCACTACGTACTTCTCAACCGCCGCCCCGACCTCGTGGTATCGGGCATCAACCACGGCTCCAACTCGTCGGTGAATGTGCTGTACTCGGGCACTATGTCGGCGGCCATCGAGGCGGCTATTGAAGGGCTGCCCGCCATCGGCTTTTCGCTCTGCGAATACGGCGACCATGCTGATTTTTCGCACGTTGGCCCCTGGGTACGACAGGTGTGCGAGTTGGCACTTAGCCAGGGTATTCCCAAGCATACTGCCCTCAACGTAAACATTCCCAAAAATGCGGCCGGCCCCATCCAGGGCATCCGGCTGGCGCGGCAGGCCCATGCCAAGTGGGAAGAAGAATTTGACCGCCGCCTCGACCCCTACCAGCGCCCTTATTACTGGCTGCTAGGCCAGTTTGCCAACCACGATACCGGCCTCGACACCGACGAAGCAGCTCTGGCCGAAAACTACGTATCGGTAGTGCCCTGCAAGTTCGACCTAACTAATTATGAAGGCATTCAGCAGCTAGCCAACGCCTGGCAGCTGCCCTTGCCCTCCGTAGAAGCAACTGTCATCCCGCCCCAACCCCTGGCCAGCGAAGACTATGGCCCGGCAGCTGGCGAGGTAGGCGAGTCAAGCAAATAGTGTCCTTACGAGGAAGCTCAACGAAGCAATCGCATCAGGACGAGCCATGTAGGTGCGCTTATTTCGTAGGGTTTCCTCGCAAAGACAATTCTCGTTTAGCTATCCGCCGCACGGTCTTGGGCGTGCGGGTGGCCAAAGGCGAGCGAATAATCTGCACCGGTGCCACGCGCTGGTGTCGCAGCTGGGTATCGGCCCGATGCCCGGCAGGCGACAGCAGCGTGGCCAGTAGCAGCACCAGCGCTATCAGTCCCAGCAGTTTCATAAGACGTTCAGTTAACGTCTCAAATTACCTATGGGGCAATGAAGTAGGTGTGAAATACGGGCGACTAGCAGTAGCGCTTTGTGCTGCTGCTAGTCGCTACTCAGCCAGCCCTTGCGCCAGAAATAATAGAGCTGCCCCGCCACGATAAGCACCAATATTCCGAGCAGAATAGGATAGCCCAGCGGTGAATACAACTCGGGCATATTGAGCGGCAGCACATGGCCATGCAGGTCTTCGTGCTGAAAATTCATACCATATAGGCCCACTACAAAGCTTAGCGGTATAAAGATGGAGCTTATGATAGTCAGCACCTTCATTACCTCGTTCATGCGGTTGCTTTGGTCGGAAAGGAAGAGGTCGGCTAGCGACGAAATATTATCGCGGTAGCTCTCGGCCAAGTCCAAAGACTGAATGGCGTGGTCGTAAGCATCGCGGTAGTACACCTTCAATTCTTCGGGCACCACCTCGTCGGACAAGCGCAGAATTTCCGCAATTTTGTCGCGCTCGGGGTATACCAGGCGGCGAAAGCGCACCACGTCTTTCTTGATGCGCAAGATGCGATTGAGCAGCCGCCGCTCGCGCCGCTCGGTAAAAATCCGGTCCTCTAGCTCCTCGATATAGTCGCCGATGGCAGCCATGGTGGGGTAGTAGTGGTCGAGCACCACATCGGTGAGGGCGTAGGCCAGGTAGCCGGTCGACTTATGCCGCAAGGGACTGACCTTGGCCCTGATGCGGTTGCGCAGCACGTCGAGGCAGTCGTCGTAATCGTCCTGAAACGTGAGCACGTAGTTAGCGCCCGTGAAAACGGAGAGCTGGTCGTCGTTGATTTCGAGGGTCGAGGTAAAGTCGGTCATGCGCGACACCAGAAACAACCGGTTTTCGTCGAATACCTCCACCTTGGCCCGCTGGTAGTCGCCGAGTACATCTTCGAGCTGCAAGGCGTGCAGGTCAAAATCATCCATCAGGCGCTCCATCAGCGGCAGGTCGCCGTAGCCTCGCACGTCAATCCAGTGCTTCAGGTCGGGGTGGCCGCGAAAGAAAGTCAATAGCTCGTTATAGCGGCCCGAGTACTCGGTTTCGACGTAGCCTCGGGCATCGTACGAAATCAAAATCAGGCGTGGGGGCAGGGCATCGGGCCGCACGCGCAAGGTGCCGGGGCGCTGGCCCACTTCCTGCTCGCGGGCCTGGCGAGTAGCCTCACGGTCGGTGATGGTGAGGGACGGATTAGGGTCGCGCGGCTCGACGGGGCAAGAGGGCGCGAGGGTAGAAGCAGATGAATCCATAATCGAAATGCTGATACGGAAACTACGGACGAAAGGCCCAACCGTAGCGCTAGGGCCGGCCGTGCCGTACTTTGTTGGTGCCGTTTAGCCCTATTCACTTGGCCCCACTCGTCGATTTTTCTGCGTCAGCTGCCTGGCGCGTACACGTAGCCGCCACGCCGGCCGGCCAGCCGCCAGCCGCGCCGCGCCTGCCGCTGGCCTTCGAGCCGTTTTTGTTTTTCATGCCCGCCCACCAGGCATTGCAGCAGCACGAGCATCCCACGCTGGCCTTTTTTCTGGAAGACGAAGCTGCTGGCCATACCGTGGCTCAGCTCTACGTAGTGCCCGATTTTGAAGGCCTAGGCCTGGCACGCTCGCCGGGCCAGGCCAGCTTCGGCGGCGTGCAGCTGGCTGATAATCTGCCCGTAGCGGCACTAGATTTTTTGCTCGACCAGGTAGAATCTGCCCTGCGCCAGCACCAGCAACACCAACTCGAGCTGCGCAATTATGCCCCCTGCTACGACCCCACCGGGGCCGCCACCTTGGCTGAAGCTCTGCACCAGCGTGGCTACCAGGTAGCCCTAGCCGAAGAAAATTATCACCTCGATACCCAGCGCGACTACGCCGCTCACTTGGCTCCCGCCGAGCAGCGGCGCTTGCGCAAGTGCCTGCACGCCGGCTTGGTTGTAGAACAAGAACCGTTGTATTTGCTGCCAGCGGCCTACGAGTTTATTGCCGCTAGCCGCCACGAGCGTGGGCAGGCGTTGTCGCTGCCGCTGGCGCGTATCGAGGCGTTGGTGCGGGCTTTTCCGCGTCAGCATTTGCTATTTTCGGTGCGCAAGACCAGTGGCGATTGGGCGGCCGTGACTATTGTCATTCAGGTAAGTGAGCAGGCGGTGTATAATTTTTACCCCGCTAGTCGCTTGGTCGACAACGCCTTGAGTCCGGTGGTGCTGCTCAACGAAGGCCTGCACGCCTATGCCCGCGCCTCGGGTGCTGCTTTGGTCGACCTCGGCACCTCCACACTACCCAGCGGCCAGCCCAATACGTCGCTGCTGCGTTTTAAGCGGCACCTGGGCGGCATTGCCACCCAGCGCCTTACCTGGCAGAAAGCTTTGTAAAGACGCGCCACAGTAGCGTGGGCTTTTAATTAGCAAGCTTAGCACGTTGGGCACTCGCGGATTGAAAGCCCGCGCTACTGTGCCAATGACTCTAAAACTAATCCATGTCCCGACCCACCGCCGACCCCATTGCCCCGCTCACCAGCCCCGACCAGCGAGCCGGCAGCATCTGGCAGGGTTTTGTGAGTGGCTCGCTAGGCACGGGGGTGGCTATATTGGCGCGGGCCATTGGGTCGTTGCTAATCAATAAGTTGATGGCGGTATATGGTGGGCCTGGCGCGCTCACCCAGCTGGCGCAGTTCCAGAACCTAATGGGCTTATTCGGGGCGCTGCCTGCCGACGGCATTCAGGTCGGGGCTACTAGCCGGCTGGCTCCTTTGCAGCCTGGTGCCCCGCGCTACCGCGCCTGGCTAGGGGCGGCAGGCATGCTTACACTCGGGGCCGTAGGCCTCGCCGGGGTAGTGCTGTGGCTGACGGGCGGCACCACTTGGCGGCTGGGCGCGGCGGCGTTGTTTACGCTAGGGATGGCCGCCGTGGCCACCCAGGCGCTGCTGAGCACGGCCCTGTTGGCCGCTGGTCAGCGCCAGGCGTATGTGATTCAGAATGTTGTTATTAGTGTCTTGAGTACTGCTGCTGCCGGGGCGGCCTTGGCGGCGGGCTGGGCCTTGCCGCAGGTGCTGGGCAGCTACCTGCTGGGCCAGGCGCTGGCGCTGCTGCCCACGCTGGTACAGGCCCGACGGGGAGGGTTGCTGCGTGGGCTGCGGCCGGGCCGCCTGAGTCGGGTAGCAACGTGGGGCCTGCTGCGCTTTGTGCTGATGGCGTTGGGCACGCTGCTCTTTGGCCGTGCGGTCGACTACGCGGTGCGCGACTACCTCATGCGGCATTTTGCCCCCGCTAGTACCGACTTGTGGCAGGCCGTGGGCCGGCTTTCCGACTATTACTCACTGGTGGTGGGGGCCGTGCTGAGTACGGTTTTTTACCCTCGGCTGGCAGCGCTGGCGGCCGTGCCGGCCCAGGCCCGGCAGTACATGCGGGTGGTGTTGGGGCTGCTGGCCAGTGGGCTGGCGGTTGCCTTCGGGCTGATTTTCGCGTTGCGCGACTGGCTGCTGCCGCTGCTGTTTTCATCGCGCCTGCTGGCCGCCCGCGAACTAATGGCTCCGCAGCTGCTCGGCGACTGGGCCAAGTTTCTGGTGTGGGTGTTTATTTACCAACTGCTGGCCCGCGCTCGGGCCTTGCCTTATCTGGCTGTGCAGGCAGCCTCGGCAGCGCTCTACACGGTGCTGCTGGCGGTACTGCTACCGCGCCTGGGGCTGGCTGGGGCGGTGTGGGCGCACGCAGCGCGCTATGGTGTGTTATTGCTGGCGTGCGTAGGTATTCAGCTGGCAATGAATAAAGAGCGATAATTAATGGTGCTCTTCATTCTTTCGCTAACCTGATAATTGCTCCTCGTTACTTGCTCATTGAATAGAAGTGCCGCTCGTTACCATTATTGCCCTGTGTTACAACCATGCGCCGTTTTTGCGTCAGGCCCTCGATTCCATCCTGGCCCAAGACTACCCGCACCTAGAAGTATGGCTGGTCGATGATGCCAGCCAGGATGGCAGCCCCGAAATATTACGCGAATACGCCCAGGCCAACCCCGACTGGCACCTGCTGCTGCTACCCCACAACCTGCGCAATTGCCGCGCCTTCAACCAGGCTTTTTTTCAGAGCAAAGGTGAGTTTATCCTCGATTTTGCTACCGACGATGTGCTGCTGCCACACCGCATCACCCAGCAGGTAGCCTTATTTGAGCAGCTTGGCCCGAGCTATGGCGTGGTATATTCTAATGCCGAACTCATTGATGAGCAAGGCCAAAACCAGGGATTTCACCACCGCCCCGATGGGCGGGGCGGCCTGCTGCCCCGCCCCGCCAGCGGCTGGATACTGGCCGATGTGCTGAGCCGCTACTTCATCAGCTCGCCTACCATGATGATGCGCCGCGAAGCCCTGGCTCGCCTCGGCGGCTACGACGAGACGCTGACTTTCGAGGACTTCGACTTCTGGGTGCGGGCCAGCCCTGACTGGCAGTTTCACTACCAAAACGAAGTCACGACCCAGCGCCGTCTGCACCCGCGCTCCATGTCGACCCGCGCTTATCAGCCCAACGACCCCTACCTGCTCTCCAATATTGCGGTGTGCCGCAAGGCCGTGGCCCTCGTGCGCACCCCCGCCGAGCGCGCCGCTCTAGGTGTGCGTCTGCGCTGGGAGCTGTTGCAAGCCCTGCGCCACCGCCAGTGGTCGGCTGCCCGCGACCTGGCCGATTTGCTGCATCTGGCAGGGCGGCGGCATGTGCTGGACTACGTGTATGGATTGCTGGCGCGGAGCTGAGCATGTAAAACGGAGTGCCACTCTGTTTTACATGCTCAGCTTCTGCCCCTGAATAGCCGCCGCCATTAACTCTGGGAATTTGGCTGGCGTGCAAGCAAAGCTGGGAATCCCCAGCGCCGCCAGCTGCTCGGCCACGCGGCGGTCGAAGCTCGGCGAGCCTTCATCGGATAGGGCCAATAGCACGATGATATTGACGCCAGCGGCCTTGAGGGCGGCAGCGCGCTTTATCATTTCGCGCTCGTTGCCACCTTCGTAGAGGTCGGTCACAAGTACTAGAATGGTATCGGTGGGGCGGGTGATAAGCTGCTGGCAGTAGGTGAGGGCCAGATTGATATCGGTGCCGCCGCCCAACTGCACGCCGAAAAGTAAGTCTACCGGGTCGCGCAGTTCGGCGGTGAGGTCTACCACGGCCGTGTCGAATACAACCATGTGGGTTTTCACCGCTTTCAGCGACGCCAGCACCGCACCGAACACGCCCGCATACACCACCGAGGCGGCCATCGAGCCGCTTTGGTCGAGGCATAGCACTATTTCCTTGAGCGCCTGCCCGCGCCGCCCGTGGCCCACCAGTCGCTCGGGGATAATGGTGCGGTGGCTGGCTTGGTAGTGCTTCAGATTGGCCTTAATCGTAGCGCCCCAGTCTATTTCGCGGTAGCGGGGGCGCGGGTTGCGCACGGCGCGGCTGAGGGCACCCTGCACGGCCTGGCGGAGGGGCTGCGCCAGTTTTTGCTCGAGTTCGCGCACTACTTTGGCCACTACTTCGCGGGCGGTGGCCTTGGCCTTTTGCGGCATCACCCGATTGAGCGAGAGCAGCGTAGCCACCAGATGCACGTCGGCCTGCACCGTACGCATTATTTCGGGCTCCAGCAATAACTGGTTGAGGCCCAGCCGGTCCATGGCATCCTGCTGCATCACAGCCACGACCTCGCTGGGAAAATACTGCCGAATGTCGCCCAGCCAGCGGCTCACGCGGGGGGCCGAGCCGCCGAGGCCGCCCCGGCGCTCGCCATCGTAGAGGGCCGTGAGCACCTGGTCGAGGTTGGCGTAGTCGGGCGGCATGGCCACGGCATTGTCGGCGTCGGCGGCCGCGCCGAGCACGAGTTTCCAGCGGGGGGCGGTGGGGGACATACTAGTAGATAGGGCGGGCAGCTTGGGGAGCAAGATGATACTCCCAAGGTACGAATGCCGCTCTGCTAGCTCAATTCCTACAGCCAGATTAGCCTATGCCTGATACTTGCAGATAGGCGTTTTGGGCTGAAACGAGAAGCACGGGTAATTACTGAAAAGGGGTGTGTTTTGCATGCCCCCAGCAATAAATAACAGCCGTTGTACCAACTTCTACCTAAAAAAATCGCTCGGGTCCGTCTGGCTTAAGTACTTTTTTAGCTTTCCCACATTGCCGAAGTAGGGCAGCACCCAATCCATAAACTGACGCACCGCATCGAGGCTGTCAGCGTAGGCCAGAAAGACGTTTTCGGTTTCATCGAACTCCAGATGGTCAAGCAAACCAGGCTGATATTCTTCGATGATGGTTTCGATGTGCTCGCGCCACGCCAGGCCGGTTCCCCCGTAGCCGTGGTCCTCAAATAGATTGAGATATTCGTCCATATTGCCCACTTCGGCCAAAATGACGAACTGCCGGTCTGGATTGACAGGCCCACGGGCAGCGGCAACTTTAAAGGGGAAAGTCGAAGCCATAAGGGGAAATAGTTGGTTGGCAACTAAAAGAATAATCGCAATAACGGTACGGATATACCACATTACCAATCATAACGCCGCTAGTAACCGCTCAGGTTCCTGCGCAGCCCCCTGCCCAGCCTGAAGGCCGGCAAGGAATAGTCCAAAACCCGCGACTCTCGTAGCGGTTCACGCACCTACCAGCTCGCGTAGCACCGGCAACACCCGCATTCCACGCTTCCAATCGAAGCTCAAGGCCTCGGCAGTGGCGATAGGTGCGGCTGGCCCAGCCCCAGCCAGGTCCATAATCTGGCGGCGTTCGGGTGGCGAAAACTCGGCGAAGGCGCGGCGCAGCAGCGGCACGATAACCCGAAAAACATCCTCTGACAAGCTTCCTAACCAAGTATCGAGTAGGTCGAATAGTTCACGATAGTGGATGAGCACCAGCCCCGAGCCGCGCAAAAAGCCCTCAATCCAGGCGGTTGCGTAGGCAGTGGGCTGGGCTGGTGCGAGCGCCAGGCCCAGCGCGGTGGCCGTGGCCTCCGCATCGGCCTGCTGGGCGTCGAAGAGCAGGCGGGCGGCAGCCCCAGCCAGCAAGCCATTGCTGGCAGCGCTGCGCTGCACGGTGGCGAGGGCGGCGTACCAATCGGTTTCGTGGCCAGCGTCTTGTAGCAAGCGAATAGCGGCGTGGGTAGCTTCTATACGTTCCAGCAAGGGACGGGCGGCGTCGAGGTCGAGGCCGGCGCACACGGCGGGCAGGCCAATGCAGAGGCGTGGCACCAGTTGCTGCACCACCTGGGCTACCTGCTGGGTATCGGTGCGGCGCACGTTGCCGTAGCGCAGCACTTGCACCAGCGGTGGCAGCGCGGCGAGTAGGTGCGTCACATCGCGGGTGTCGGCCCCGAGGGCTTCGAGGCGGCTTACCAGCGCCGGAATGGCCGGGCCGAGGTCGGCGCGCAGAGCTTCTTCGAGCAGGCTGCTCACGGCTTCGAGGGTGGGGGCTTCGGCGGCGCGGGCGGTAGCCCGGGCAGCGGCGGCAGTCAGCACGGTATTGCCCCAGCGGCCGGCGTCGAGCACGTCGAGGGCCATTTCGGGCGGCCATTCCAACTCCCATTCTTCGTGGAAGGTGCCAGCTTTGCCGCCCGCCACGCGCTGGGGCTTACCCCAGTTTATCTTCAATAGCCGCAGGCGGTGCAGCAGGTGGCTGCGCTGGAGGTGGCCGTCTTGGCGCAGGTCGAGGGCCAGGGGCTTGCGCGTGGGCTCGGGCTTGAGGCGCAGAGCTTTTTGCTGCTGGGTCAGGTCTTGCTGCAAAGGCGTAGCGGGCTGGCCGGGCGGTACTTCGCCCAGTTTCTCACCGATAATCAACTCGCGCTCTATTATCGATAGGCCTTCCGAATACCCGCCGCCCAGCAGCGCCACGGCTGCTTCGCGCAGCTCGCTGATGCCCGGCAAGCTGAGGCCGCGCACGGCGGCCAGCGTGTCGGCCAGCCGCACGGCCTCGATGGCGTGGGCCGAAGATGCGTCCAAGTCCTGGGTGCGCAGCAGGCGGGCGGCGCGCACCATCCACTGCGTAATGACCTGCTCGCGGGGCTGCGTGAACAATAATTCGTACCAAGCCGGCGACAGCACGCCCGCCCCGTAGCCCGAGCTAAACGACAGGCGCTCATAGGTCCACGGAATCCAGGTGGATTCGACGGGTGCTTTCTTCAAGCCTTTGAGCCGCGCTTTGTCTTCCTTCTTCTGGAAATTAGGGTCGGTGAGCACGGGCGCGTGCCAGGCGCCGCACACCACCGCCACGCGCTGGTAGCCCTGGGCAAGGGTGGCGCGCAAAGTCTCGCGCATGTAGGCCTCGCGGAGCAAGGTGTCGTCGGTTTCGGGGCGGCGCAATTCTTCCCGCAGGGCGGTCATCATCTCCAATACCACGGCGAAGGTGTCGGCGTGGCCGGGGGCTTGTTCGAGGTGGGTTTCCCACCACTGCTCGGAGTCGGTGTAGCCGGCGAGGCGGGCAAGGTAGGCCACGGGGTCGGCTTCGATTTCGGGCTCGTCGACCGGGGCAACCTCTCCCCCCGGCCCCCTCTCCAAAAAAGAGGGGGAGCCGGACGCCTCTTGTTCTTGATACTCCTGTGACCGGTCTTGGTCGTTAGGGTCCTGATTTAAATTATCGTCCGGCTCCCCCTCTTTTTTGGAGAGGGGGTCGGGGGGTGAGGTTGCCCCGGTCGGTGGGTTTTCCACTACATTATCCAACCCAAACCGCAAGCTCATTGGCAAGTCGAAGCACCGCACATGCGCACCCTCCCGAAAGCACCACTGCACAGCCTGCCACTCGGGCGAAAACTCGGCAAACGGCAGAAACGACGCCTGCCCTTGCTGCTTGGGATTGTAGAGCAATAGGGCTACGGGCGGCACCAGTGCCGCATCGCGCAGGGTAGAGAGGGCGGCTTCGCCATCGGCGGGGCATTCAAGCAGCATGATATCGGGCCGGAAGGCATCGAGGGCGGCCACGAGGCTGGCGGCGCTGCCGGGGCCGTGGTGGCGGATACCGAAGAGGCGGAGGTCGGTAGGCATGGGCAAAAGGGGAGGAGCGGCAAGATACTGGGCCGGCAATCTAAGACAAACGCAAGTTGCGTAGCTTTAGCCCCGCGCCCGGCTCACCCCACCCATGCTTTCCGACCAGTTTTCGACCGACTTTCTGCAAGTCGCCTACCGCCCCGACCTCGGCCAGCTCACTGGCCGCTGGCTACGTTCGGTGTCGGAGGCCGAGCTGCACCAAGGCTACGCAGCCCTGCGCCAGGCGGCGCTACACCACCGCTGCGGCCACTGGCTCATCGACTCGCGCCGCCGCACCAACCGCAGCCTCAACGGCCCCGAATGGGTGACCACGCGGTTCTTGCCCGAGGTGCAGCGCGAGCTAGGTATGGCGCTGGCCGTGTGCTTTCTGGTGCTGCCCGACTACCTAGGTAGCCTGCCGGCTAGCGCGCACGAGGCCGTGTCGGGTAGCTCGGTGCAGTTTGCCCGCTTTTTGGATGAGGGCGCGGCTAATGCGTGGCTGGCCCAGCGGCAGGCGACCAGCTAATTTGTTAAGGAAGTAGTTTGAATGCATTGCCATTCCAGAGGCCAATGCCGTCATTTTGAGTCAATAATACCAACTTGCCATCGCCCAAAGAGAGCATTTTAAGCACATTCATAGGCGAGCCAACGGCATCGGGCTGCCCATTGCGCCAGTGTAGCTTAGGCGTAAACAATAGTTGCCAATTACTCAGTTTAGAAAGGTCAGCGGTTGCCTTGCCTTTAAACACCCCCTTGTTGGAATAAAAGTATAGGCAATCGGCCTGAGGTTCGTATGTAGCTGGACCTATATAAGGCCGGTTTTCCCAGCCTACCCGCTTATCTTTTGCGGTGGTATCTACAGC
>CAXUKA010000133.1:0-15210 GCA_964251335.1 uncultured Hymenobacter sp. | reverse complement strand
GCGCGAGCCTTTCGGCTGGGGGCGGGCCGCAGCGGTATTCGTCATTTTGCACCTACTCGTGTACCCGGCCTCCAATGGCTATAACTCCTTCTATGACAAAGACGAAGACAGCATCGGCGGCTTAAAAACGCCGCCCAAAGTCACGCCTGAGCTGCTGCACCTAGTGTACCTATTCGATGCGCTGGCGCTGGTGGGTGCACTGGCATTGGGCTGGCCTTTTGCTGGGCTGATATTGGTTTACTTACTCATTTCCAAAGCCTACAGCTACGAAGGCATTCGCCTGAAAAAATACCCCTTGCTGAGCACGGCCGTGGTGGTCGTATTTCAGGGCGCGTTCACGTTTTTGCTCACGCAAGTAGGCGTCGGGGCTTCCGACACGCAGCTTTTTGAGCGAACTAACCTGCTGCTGGCGCTGGTGAGCACGTTGTTCCTCTGCGGCTCCTACCCGCTTACCCAAATCTACCAACACCAGGAAGATGCCCGGCGCGGCGACCGCACCCTAAGCCTACGGCTAGGCATCCGGGGCACGTTCGTATTTGCGGCTGGCGGACTGCTGGCGGGCGCGCTCACGATGGCCGGGGCGTACTGGCTGCGCGGCGAAATCCGCAACCTGCTGATTTTTCTGGTGGCTACCGGGCCGGTAGTAACACTGTTTTCGCGCTGGGCCTGGCTGGCCTGGCACGACCCAGCCCTGGCCAATTTTGAGTGGACAATGCGGATGAACAAAGTCTCGTCGCTCTGCCTGAGTGCAGCTTTTGTAGCGATGCTATTAATCAGCAGATTTACTGCTTTTTAGTAGTAATCGAAACCATGCCATCCTGAGCGCGAGTGCCGCCGATAATTACAGCTTTCTCACTTTCTAGCAAGATAATTTCCCGCACCTGTTGCCGGGTAATAAGCGGCTGCCACTGCGCTGTATCGGCAGGCGCAACGGGCCGGCCATCAATTAAATAAAACAGCACAATTCCCGGCGGCCGTGGGTCAGCCTCCTCGGCTAGGCGGCGTTTTTCCTGTGCCGCTTGGTATGCCCGCCTCCCCTCGGCCGTGAGACAGCTCACGCACACGGAAGCAGCCAGCGAACGGCCGCGCACGCGGGCATCACACGCCAAGCGCTGGCGCAGAGTGGCAACTTGTTGCTTGAGCGGTAATTGCTTTGTGCGGCTTATCCAGGCATCCGATGCGGCTACGGTGGTGTACACTTCGCAACGTGGGGCTGGCTTGGCACTTAATAGCACGATTGCCAAACTGATAGCTAGCCTCATAGATTATGAATAGTTTCGTGTTATGCTGAACGCAGTGAAGCATCTTGCGTGGAGCAGTAGTAATCCCTTGCGTCGGCAACGAAGCGCGCAAGATGCTTCACTGCGTTCAGCATGACAGAACAAAAAATTCTTCAGATTCCTATAATAGACTCAAAAAACCTGCGCCTAACCCTGCGAAAACCCACAAAAAAACGGCCCGCAGCGCAAAAGCTCCACGGGCCGTTTCTATTAAAAAACTATTCCTTAGCCGTTCATAGCCAGCAGGAACTCTTCGTTGTCCTTGGTGCCTTTCATGCGGTCCTTGAGGAATTCCATGGCCTCAGTGGCGCTCATGTCGGTCATGAACTTGCGGAGCACCCACACGCGGCTCAACTCGTCGCGGCTCATCAATAGGTCTTCGCGGCGGGTGCCGGAAGCCGGAATGTCGATGGCCGGGAACACGCGCTTGTTGGCCAGCTTGCGGTCGAGCTGAAGCTCCATGTTGCCAGTGCCTTTGAATTCTTCGAAGATAACCTCGTCCATCTTCGAGCCGGTCTCGATAAGCGCCGTGGCGATAATCGTCAAAGAGCCAGGGCCTTCGATGTTACGCGCCGCGCCGAAGAAACGCTTGGGCTTTTGCAACGCCCCGGCATCAATACCACCCGACAGGATGCGCGACGACGACGGCTGCACCGTGTTGTAAGCGCGGGCCAAGCGGGTAATCGAGTCAAGCAAAATCACCACATCGTGGCCACACTCTACAAGGCGACGAGCCTTATCAAGCGCCAATTCGGCGATTTTCACGTGGCGGTCGGCCGTTTCGTCGAAGGTCGACGACAGGACTTCGGCTTTCACCGAGCGAGCCATGTCGGTTACTTCTTCGGGGCGCTCATCTATCAACAGGATAATGAGATATACCTCGGGATGATTCTCCGAAATCGAGTTGGCGATTTCCTGCAAGAGCACCGTTTTACCCGTCTTAGGCTGGGCCACGATAAGACCGCGCTGGCCTTTCCCGATGGGCGCAAACAAGTCGAGCACACGGGTGCTCACCTGGGTAGGCTTGGTCGAGAGCTTCAGCTTTTCGTCGGCAAACAGCGGCGTTAAGTGATTGAAAGGCACGCGGTCGCGTACTTCTTCTACCGTGCGGCCGTTCATGCTTTCTACGCTCACCAACGTGAAATACTTCTCGTTTTCGCGGGGCGGGCGCATGGTGCAGTTCACCGTGTCGCCAGCTTTCAGGCCGTACTGCCGCACCTGCTGCGGCGACACGTAAATGTCGTCGGGCGAGGTGAGGTAGTTGTAGTAGGGTGAGCGCAGGAAGCCGTAGCCGCCGTCGGGCATCAGCTCCAATGTGCCCGAGCCGGGCACCGTCAGGTCAAGCTCAGGGGCGCGAGGTGGGCGCGGCGCTTGCTGCTGGCGCTGGCTGTCGTCGCGACGCTCCTGGGGCTGGCCATTGCTGGCGGCCTGCGGCTGCGTGGTAGTGCCGGCTTCGCCGGTGGGCTGGCCTTCGCCGCCGGTGCGCTGGCGCTCTTCGCGGCGCTGCTGGCGCTGGGCTTCGCGCTGGGCGTAGCGCTCTTCGCGGCTTAGGCGGGGCTGGTCGGTAGCGCCTGCACCGTTGACGGGGCGCTGCTCGCGGGGCTGGTCGTTGGTGAAGCGGGGCTGGCCGTTTTCACGAGGCTCGCGGTTTTCACGGTTCTCGTTACGCGGCTGGTTGTTGCGGTCCTGGTTGTTGCGGTTTTCGCGGGGTTCGCGGCCATCCCGGTTTTCGCGGTCAAAGCGCTGCTCGCGGGTTTCGCGGCGGTCGGGGTAGGTTTCGGTGGTGGGCTGCTCGGTGGCTGCTTCGGCCGTGGTGGTTTCGCCTTCGGTAGCAGCCGCTTCGTCATCGGAGCTGGCTACGGGGGTCACGGTGGGGCGGTCTTCGCGGCGGGGCAATGGGCGGCCGGCCCGGTCTACGCGCTCGCGGCGGCGGTGAATCGGGGCGCTCTCGCCGTCCGAGTGCGTTTCCTGGGTGGGATTGGTTTCGGCGGGCGGCGCGGTGGCTTCTTCATCCGTTACCGACACCGCGGCCACGTTCTGCTCATCGGCCTCTACTACCTCGTAGCGAGTGGGTTGATGCACTTGGGCAACTTCTTCAGCTACAGCGGTTACGGGTGCAGCTTCGGCCACAACAGAGACGGCCGGGGCAACTACAGCAGCCGGAGCAGCCACGTCGGAGAAAGGCTGCTCGGCTACGGGCACAGCGGCCGGCCGGCGGCGGCCTGCCCCGCCCCGCGCTCCGCGAGCAGGGGCAGCGGGCGCTTCGGCGGCGGTAGGTGCTTCGGCCGTGGCCACTACGGGCTCGGCATCGGGCACTGGGGGCGCGGTGGCTACGGCCGGGGCGGGGGTAGCGGGCTTTTTGTTGGGCAGCTGGTCGGCGGGCAGCAGGGCCTGCTGGTCAAGGATTTTATAAATTAAATCCTGTTTGCTCAGGCGCTTGAAATTGCCAACGTTCAGTTGCTCAGCAATTTCCTTGAGGTCGGACAGCAGCCGGTCCTTCAGCTCGTTGAGGGTATACATAAGGGGTATTAGGAGAATCAGCGCAAGTGGCCCGGCCGCTCCCGCGCGGCTCGTGGCCTTAGCTCCTGGCCGTTGGCAATTAGTCCGGTGCCAGGGGCCCGGTTCAAATTCCAAAAAGCAGCATTGCACAACACAACCAGCAAAGCGGCGGGCAACAACAGGAAACAGTGAGGTTTATAGAAGGGCGGCCGGCAGCTCCACCAAGGCAAAAATGTCGGTCCGGCAACGCAATGAGCGGCCCGAAGACCTCCCCTACCGGCCCCACAGGCCGGCTTGCAGTTGCAATATTAACGCATTACGGACAAACTGCCAACTTGGGTTAGCCGCAACGCAAACTTTCTAGTGTAGCCTAGGCTCTGCGAGGCCGGGCGCTGCATGACAACGGTTTTAGTCGTTCCCTCCCCAATGCAAAAGAAAGCTTGCAGCCCGTCAGTCGTTACCATTCGCGGACTCTACAAGTCCACGCTATGCTTTCCCAACGCCGCGCCTGGCGCTACTGGTTCCCCGCTGGCGGCCGCCGCAATACCTTTGCGGCCACTATGCTACAACTTTCTGTACTTAAAGAGCAGACCGAGCGCGTATTGGCCGGCCTGGCCAAGCGCAATTTCAAAACCGCCGAAGCCGACGTGCAGGCCGTGCTCGACCTCGACCAGCGTCGCCGCGCCCTCCAAACCCAGCACGACACTGCCCAGGCCGAAGCCAACGACCTGGCCCGCCAGATTGGGGGCCTCATGAAGAGCGGCGACAAAGCCGGGGCCGAAGCCCTAAAAATCCGCACCTCGGAGCTGAAAACGCAGATTAAAGTCCACTCCGATGAGCTGACCGATACCGAAAATCAGCTAACCCAGCTGCTCTACAAAATCCCGAATGTGCCGCACGAAAGCGTGCCCGCCGGCCGCTCGGCCGAAGACAATGAGGTGGTGCGCGAAGGTGGCCACAAGCCCGAGCTGCCTGCCAGCGCGCAGCCGCATTGGGAGTTGATTAAGAAATATGACATCATTGATTTTGACTTGGGTATCAAAATCACGGGCGCGGGCTTTCCGGTCTACAAAGGTCAGGGCGCGCGCTTGCAGCGGGCACTGATTAATTTCTTCCTCGACCAGGCCCGCGACGCTGGTTACACCGAGGTACAGCCGCCCATTCTGGTAAACGAAGCCAGCGGCTACGGCACCGGCCAACTACCTGATAAAGAAGGCCAGATGTACCACGACGCGGCCGATAACCTGTACCTCATTCCGACTTCGGAGGTGCCGATTACCAACCTCTACCGCGACGAGATTATCCCCGCCGACAAGCTGCCCGTGCGCAACACCGGCTACACGCCCTGCTTCCGCCGCGAGGCTGGCTCGTGGGGCGCCGATGTGCGCGGCCTCAACCGCCTGCACCAGTTCGACAAGGTCGAAATCGTGCAAATCACGCAGCCCGAAAACTCCTACGCGGCCCACGAAACGATGGTAGCCCACGTCGAAAAGCTGCTCCAACTGCTGGAATTGCCCTACCGCGTGCTGCGCCTCTGCGGCGGCGACATGGGCTTCACCTCGGCCCTCACCTACGACCTCGAAGTGTGGAGTGCCGCCCAGGGCCGCTGGCTCGAAGTATCGTCGGTGTCCAATTTTGAAGCCTTTCAGGCCAACCGCCTCAAGTGCCGCTACAAGGTAGAAGGCGGCAAAACCCAACTGCTGCACACCCTCAATGGCTCGGCTCTGGCACTGCCCCGCATCGTGGCCGCGCTGCTGGAAAATAACCAGACGCCGGATGGTATCAACCTGCCAGAAGTGCTGCACTCGTACTGCGGGTTCGCACAGATAAAGTAGTCTTTTGCACAGTAGAGGCCACCGTTTGGCGAGGCCGGGCGGGTAGCGGGTGCTACTTGCCCGGCCTTTGCTTCTTAGTACTATTCCTATTTTCAATTAGCAGTTGAAGGCATGTATTTTAGCCTCATTTAAGAAGAAATATAAACTTTATCCTTTCTTCGGAATAAGCTGCATCAGACCGAATATTTCTTTTTAGCTTGGCAGTGTCGATTTAATTCTTGTACTGCTATGCGCAACTTTACTTTCTCCTTCGCCGCTGGTTTTGCTGCCGTGGCGCTGCTATTTGCCACCCCCGCTGCCCACGCCCAAAGCACTGGTTTCATGACCGCTGACCTGCGTAGCTCGTCATCAGCAGTGGCCAGCATTCAGCCCGCTACAGCCAGCGCTACCGAAGAAGTTCGCAACCTCAGCGCACCCGCCGATGAGGCCACCACCGCCAGCTACTACAACGACTCGCACAAAGACCTGAAGCAAGCCCTGGCCTGGATGCAGGAGACCAACGCCATGCACCCCGAGTATTGGAGCGTGTATGCCGAGGCGCGTATCCGCTTGCAGCTCAAGGACTACGCTGGTGCCCAAACTACAGCCGCCGAAGCCAAAAAACTTGCCCTGGCGGCCTCTAACCAAGACTATGCCCGCCGCAGCGACGAGTTGCTGGCCCAGGCCAAAGCCCACACTAAATAACCCTTCCGCCCCGGCCCCAATCGACCAGATTGGCCAATCTATTTTATCGCAAAACCCGCCCGGCCGGCGGGTTTTGCTATTTTTGGCCTTTCAAACTTTTCTTTTTCGAATGAAGAACGTTGCAATGCACTTCTCGGCCGCCGTGGCCGTAACTGCTACCCTCCTGGCGGCTCCCGCCGCCCAGGCCCAGATTACCACGCCCCAGCCCAGCCCCAAAAGCACCATCATTCAGCGCGTTGGCCTCACCGACGTGACTATCGTGTACTCGCGGCCGGGTGTGAAAAACCGGTTGATTTTTGGCGACTCGACCAAGGCCGTAGTAGGCTACGGCAAGCGCTGGCGCACTGGGGCCAATGCCACCACAAGCATCAAGTTTTCGGACGATGTGACAGTAGAAGGCCAGAAAGTAGCCGCCGGCGAGTACGGCCTCTACACCATCCCCACGGCCACGACATGGACCGTGGTGCTTAGCAAAGATTTGAAGCGAGGCGCTGACGTAAAAGGCTTTAAGAAAGAAGATAACGTAGCCAGCTTCACCATTAAGCCTTATAAGCTGGCGACGAAGGTGGAAACCTTCACCATGAGCTTTGCCGACCTGACGCCCGCCACTGCCTACGTGGATATGCTGTGGGATATGACCGGCGCGAAATTCAAAGTAACCGCCGACGTTGACAGTAAAGTAGCCGCGCAGATTGACGAGAAAGTCATCAAAAACGCCAATCCTTCGGCTAATGACCTCGCCGCCGCTGCGGTTTATTACAACGACAACAACAAGGATTTGAAGCAGGCGCTGACCTGGATTCAGAAGGCTAACGCTACTGACCCTAAATTCTGGAACGTGAACACGGAGGCGAAAATCCGCCTGAAAATGAAGGACTATAAAGGGGCCATCACAGCCGCCGAGCAGTCGAAAAAGCTGGCACTGGCCGGGGCTACGCCGAATTTGGAGTATGCTAAAATGAACGACGAGTTGGTGGCTGAGGCGAAGAAAATGGGTAAGTAAACAAGTAGGTTTCCGCACAAAAAAGCCTCGCAAATTGCGGGGCTTTTTTTGTGTATCGCAGGTTACCGACTGTCATGCTGAGCTTGCCGAAGCATCTCTACCGAGAACATCTGGGTGCCTAGCAACGGTGCGGTAGAGATGCTTCGACAAGCTCAGCATGACGGACGTTTTTTGTTCGTGAGCAAGTACTATGCTTTAAAGTTACTGGCACTTATAGCAACACCTTCACCACCAGTTGCGAAGCGTGTGCTGGGTTGTGGTACAGCTTGTGCGTCTCGGCTTTAAAATCCGTTTCATTTGCCTCGTAGATATTCGGCACGTAGGTCTGCGGGTTCCGGTCCACGAGCGGAAACCAGGTGCTTTGCACCTGCACCATGAGGCGGTGGCCTTTTTTGAAGGTGTGCAGCACGTCTTGTACGGTGAAGGGCACGGTGGTTACCTCATTAGCTACGAAAGGCTTGGGTGTGGTGAAGCTGTCGCGGAAACGGCCGCGCATGACTTCGGAGCGCACCATTTGCTGATAGCCGGCCAGGTGCACGCCGGGCGCGGTACGGGGGTTGTCGGGCGTGTTGTCGGGGTACACGTCGATGATTTTTACAACCCAGTCGGCGTCGGTGCCGGTGGTAGCGACTTGCAGCTTGGCCAGGATGGGGCCGGCCAGGGTCATATTCTCATCGAGGGGCGGGGTTTGGTAGGTGAGCACGTCGGGGCGGCGGCTGGCGAAGCGCTGGTCGTCGGTCATGTACTCGCGGGTCATGGCGGGGGCCGTGGCCTCGGTGTAGGGCACGGGGTGGGCAGGGTCGCTTATAAACTGGTCGAATTCGTAGTTGATTTCGGGGCGACGGCGCTCGTTGTCTCCGCTGGTGGGCGGGCTGAAGGTGAGGTTGCCAGCCTGGCGGAAATACAGCGTTTTTTCCTGCGTCTGCTTGGGTGGCCAGGCATCAAAGGTGCGCCAGCGGTTGGTGCCGCCCTCAAAGACAGTAGCTTCGGGCAGCGTGGCGATGGCCGCGCCGGGCTTGTCGTCTTTCAGATACGACTTAAAGAACGGCGCTTCAATATTTTGCTGGTACCAGAGCGAAGGCGAGGGGCCGTAGTTAACATTGCCGACCATTTCGCCGGTGCCGCCGCTCCAGCCGCCGTGTACCCAGGGGCCAAATACGAAACGGTTGCTGAGGCCGGGGTTTTGCTTCTCGATGGTTTGGTAAGTGTTAAGGGTGCCAAACAGGTCTTCGGCATCGTTGAAGCCGCCCACGGTAAGCACGGCGGCTTTGAGGTCGTGCAGGTGCGGGCGCGGGTTGCGGGCCTGCCAGAAGGCATCGTAGTTGGGGTGCTGGACGAGGTCGTTCCAGTGCTTGTATTGGCCGTGGAAGTACTGCTCGTTGATGTTTTTGAGCGGGCCGAGCTGCTGGTAAAAGGCGTAGCCGTCGGGCGTATTCATCTGAGGGCCGTCGGGGTAATGGGCCGTCGGTTGCGGGCGGGGCTGGCCGAAATTATTCCAGAAGCCCATAGTGCCCGTGAGGAAATACGCCCCGTTGTGGTGGTCGTCGTCCCAAAACCAGTCCGTGACCGGAGCCTGCGGGCTAGCGGCTTTCAGGGCCGGGTGGCGGCTGAGCAGGCCCATCGTGGTGTAAAAGCCGGGGTACGAGATGCCCAACTGGCCCACGCGGCCGTTGTTTTTCGGCCCTTTTTTGAGCAGGTACTCGATGGTATCGAAGGTGTCGGTGCCCTCGTCGGTGTCGTTTTTAGTGGGGTGCTTTTCGGTGGCGGGCCGCACGTCGTCGAAGGTGCCTTCGGAGAGGTAGCGGCCGCGCACGTCCTGAATGGCGAAGATGTAGCCCTCGTGCAGCAAAAAGCTGTTCGGGTTCACGCGGAGGCGGTAGTGGCCCGGCCCATACGGCCCCGCCGAATAGGGCGTGCGGTTGAGCAAAATGGGGTAGTGCACGCGGTCGGCATCCTTGGGCGCGTACACCACGGTGTGCAGCTTGGCCCCGTCGCGCATCGGAATGTCGTATTCTGTTTTCGTGTAGTGCGCGCGGGTGTATACCGTATCGGCCACGAAACGGGCGCGAAACTGGGCGTCGCTCACGCGCTGGGTATCGGGCGGCAGCACGAGGCTTTGGGCGCGGGCGATGGGGGCGGCCAGGCCGAGCGTGAGGAGAAAAGCGGCGGTTTTCAGCATGGGGAGAAGGAAGTAGCGTGAGCACAAAAGAACGTCAGGCCAACCAATGGTCGGCCTGACGTTCTTTCGGGGTAGCAACGGTTATTCAGCTTGCTTAACGTGAGACGCAAGGATGCGTCTCTACGTTTTGCTTAAGATTCTCTATGGCTCTGGGGTGGCCGTGGGCGCAGGCGGCTCTTCGGTGAAATAGGTGCCAGCGGGCGCGGGCGCGACACTGGAGGTGTAGCGGCGGCGAGCGCTACGCTCACGCTCAAACATCGTGGCCATCTCGGCATCGTTTTGGGTGAATGCGAGCTGGTTATCTATCGAAAGGGCGGCGGCCGTACGAGCCACGTCGTGGTTGGCCCCGATGTAAGTGAACGTCCAGCCCTGGGTTTTCAGCTCCGCGATAAGCTGGCTGATGGCTGCCTGGGTGAACTCGCGAGAGCTGTTTTCTTCACCATCCGTCAGGATTGTTACCAGTACCTGGTGGCCGGTGGATTTAGTGACGGTCAGTACATTGCGGAGCTTGATGACGCTCTGGCCGATGGCATCGAGCAGCGGGGTCATGGCATCGGGGTGGTAGTCGGCCGCTGTGAGGGGGCGCAGGCCAGCGGCGGGCTGCATAAACAGTTTTTCGCGGATGCCCAGGCCGTTGAAGGTCGTGAGACTCACGATTTGCTGCTTTTGCGGAAACTCGCGGGCTAGGCCCTGCACCGTTTGCACCAGCTCGTTGAAGCCGCGAATGGTGGTGTCGCGCACGACATCCATCGAGCCGCTTTCGTCGAGAATCAGCAGGTTGTACACCGTGCCGGCTGGGGGTTGAATAATCATAGCTGGGGAAGAATGGGTGAGCCAGCAATGTAGCGCGAACTTTCCAGTTCGCGTTTGTCAGCGTGCAGCCAGACGTACCGGACGGACGCGAACTGGAAAGTTCGCGCTACTAGCTCGCCAATTCGAAGCTCTTATTCAGCGCGATAATGGCCGCCCTATAGTCCTCACGCCCAATCACAAACTGAATATTCACCTTGCGCAGTGCAAAGCCCGCGCTGCGGATATTAATACCCGCTTCGGCCAGTGCGCCGGCCGCCTTGGCCAGCAGGCCGGGCCGGTCGATGTTGGAGCCGATGAGGCACACCAAGGCGGCGTTTTCGACGGTCACTTTCTCGTATTTGGCTTCCAGGGCGGGCACCAGCTGCGGCTTTAAGTCCTTCTGCCAGATTACCAGCGAGATGCTGTTGGCGCTGGTGGCTTTAAAAATATAGCTCACGCCGAGGTCGTAGAAGGCCTGCATGAGGTGCAGGTCGAAGCCAGCTTCGCCCACCATTTGCGGGTCGTAGATGTCGATTATCACGACTTTTTCGGTGCCGGTGATGACTTCGACGTGCTTCTCGGGAGCCACGTAGTCGCGGGTGATGAGTGTGCCGGGGTGCTCGGGCTCGAAGGTGTTTTTGATGCGCAGGTCGATAGCGTTTATCTCCAGCGGCTTCGAGGCTTTGGGGTGAATGGCCTCCATGCCCACGTCGGCGAGCTGGTCGGCCACGTCATAGTTGGTGAAGCCCACGGGGCGGCAGTGGTCGATGCCGACCAGCATAGGGTCGGCCGAGCAGAGGTGGTATTCTTTGTGAATAATAGCCTCCTGCGGCTTTACGGCCACAGCTATCTTACTGAACGTCACCTCCGAATAGCCCCGGTCAAACTCGCGCATAATGCCCTCAGTGCCTTTGGTATAGCCAGTGGCAATGCAGATGGTATTGGCAAAGTCGATGTTGGCAAAAGCATCCCGAATGCGCTCATCAATAGTGAGCGGCCGGGCATCGTCGAAGCCGCTGAGGTCAACCAGCGTGGCATTTACGCCCTTGTTCTGGAGGATATTGACCGAATTGAAGGCTGAGTGCGTCTCCCCTATCGAGGCCAGGATTTCGCGTGCGGCTTGCAGGATATTGTAACTGTTGACGTAGCCCGAGGCCAGCACATTCACCAAGCTGTCGAGGTAGGTTTGGGCCTGGTTGATGCGCTGGGCGATAAAGGCATCGGCCACGGCGAGGTCGAGACCCAGCGGCTCGTAGGCTTTGTTCAGCTCTTGCAGCTTGGCCAGCACGTCCTGCAAAGCGGCGCGAAACTCCTGGTTTTGGGTGATGCGGTGGTACACGCCGGGCGCGCCGGTTTTCTTGTTCTCCAGCAGCCAGTTAGTGACGTTGGCATAGGCCGATACGACTAGGATGCGGTTGTGAGGGCCGGCTCCGTGGAAGATGATGTTTTGGAGAACGTCGGCGAAGGCGGTCATGGAGGTGCCGCCGATTTTTTCTACTGTGAGCACGTTAGAGATTTTCGAGGGGTCGCCCTCCGCTGGGGAACCTCACCCCCCGGCCCCCTCTCCAAAAAAGAGGGGGAGCCACGGCATACGCGGAGTACAACAATGGTAAAAAACAGGCCGCTTGAGTTTCACTCAAACGGCCTGCAAAAATAACTTATTAAAGTAAGGAGCTTGTGAGTTCTCGCGGTAGGCTCCCCTCTTTTTTGGAGAGGGGGCCGGGGGGTGAGGTTCCCCAGCGGAGGGCCACTACGCTACTTCCCGCCCGACTCCACCAAATTGGCCAGCACCCGGAACGCACCCGGCACGCCCGCCGGCAACTCCCGAAACAGCGACTAGCCCGTGTAGATATACCGTCCCTTGCCATAGGGTGCGACCAGAATAGCACTCGATTTATCCGTCTCGCCGGGGTCGTGGCTGGCGATAACGGGCTGGTAATGGCTATCCCAGGCCGACGGATAATACAGGCCCTGCTCCTGCACCCAGCCGGTGCTGAAGTCGGCGGGCGTGAGCTGGTTGGGGGTGGTGAGCAGGCTTTGCGACAGACTGGGGGCAGTCACAGGCTTGGGGGCTGGGCGCGTGATGATGGCCCCGCCCACGGAGTTGAGGAAGGTGACGGGCGTGTTCTCCACCGTCACGCGGTCGGCGGAGAGGGTGAGCGGGTACGGGCCAATTTCGGGCAGCACGGTGCCCCGGTTCACCACGTATTGCACCAACATGGTGCCGCCGTTTTCGACGTATTTGAGCAGCGCGGGCTGCTGGGTTTTCAGCTTGTCGAGCACGTTGTAGGCGCGCACGCCTAGCACCACGGCGTCGAATTTGGCGAGGCGCTCGGGAGTGAGGTCGGTGGCGGGGTCGAGCAGGCTCACGGTGTAGCCGAGCTGGCGCAGGGCCTCGGGCACCTCGTCGCCGGCGCCCATGAGGTAGCCGATGTTTTTGGTGTGGCCGCGGGCTACGGTCAGGCGCACGAGCGGGGCGGTGGCCTCGGGGAAGAGCGTCTGGGTCGGGATATGCGGGTATTCTATCTTTTGGATACCCCGGCTATAGGCTTGGCCGCCCACGGTGGCCACGGCGCGCAGCTCGGTTTTGCCCTCGGCCGCGCCGGGCAGCGGGCGCAGATTGAAGGTCACGGTCTGCTCGTCGTCCTTGTTCTTCAGGTTGAAGGCGACAGTGGCCGGCTCGGCCTGCCAGCCGCTAGGCACCTGCAAGGCCAGCTGGCCCTGCACCCCGGCTTGGCCCGCCCGCAGCGTCACGGGCACGGGCTTGGGCTGCTGGTCGGCAAAGACGTAGGCGCGGGCGGCTGGAATATTCACCAGCACCGGCGGCACCACGGCCAGCGGCTGGTACAGCTCGCCGAGGACGGGGTCGGTGTGCTTGTATTGGACGGGGATAGAAAAGTAAAACCCTTTATTCAGGCTGGGGAAATTAGCCGAAACGGCTAGCGTCAGGACTGCTGGGTTTTCTGGTGTGCCTAAAAATTCGGACTGGTTCAAGCCTAATGGTGTCAGAAAATTAATGCCGCTGAAAAACCCTCGGCTTCCATCAGGAGCACCAGCTACCTTAAGCGCCATCGGAATGAAATACATATCAATGCTCCCTGTTTTTTGCAGCCAATAGGGTTGAGTATTAACTATATCATCGGGCACAACCCAGCTTCTAACCACTCGGGATGATTTAGCTAGCGCCTCTTGACTTATAAAAGCGGAATCCTTTTTTCCCTGACCAAGAACATGGATGCCCGTAATACTTAGGGGCAAATTTGAGCGCTTCGTAATATCTACCGTGATGGCAGTCGGCTGGCCAGCTACCGCATAAGCATTGGCCGCTGTGGCTTCGATGTAAAGCCCGGAAGTTGCTTGTAAAAGCCGTATTAATTCTGGCAGTTTTTGTCCTGGCCAGAAGTCTTTTTGGGTAGGCTTAAGTGCATAAATAGCATCTTGCACCGCTAATAACCCCGCCACACTGGCGCTCGGATTCGCCGCATCGTACTTCCGAATCACCTCATCCACCAGTCTCTCCACCGCCGCGCCGCCCGGCGCGCGGTTCCAGGTCTGGTCGATGCCTTCGAATAAATCGGTTTTGGCGGGCGTGCCTTTCACAAATTGGAAGTACTCGATGGCCTCGCCGCGCTGGGCGGCCGAGCCGAAGCCCTGGCTGCGGTGCTGCGAGCGCGAGTGGGCCGCGATTTCGCCGTAGCTCTGGCCCAGCAGCGGGTTGTAGCCGCCCGCGTCGAGCTTGAGGTAGCCGTCCATGTTTTCGCCGGGCTTCACGAAAAAGCTACCCGTGTTCCAGTACAGGCGCTTGGGCTGCCAGGGCTGCACGTATTTCAGCTGCTCGGGAAAGCGCTTGGGGTCGCCGGCCGCGTCGAAGGCCTCGGCGGCCAGAATGGCGCTGGCCTGGTGGTGGCCGTGGCCGGCGCGGGCATCGGGCGGGAAGCGCGTGATAAGCACATCGGGCCGCCGCTGCCGGATAACCCACACCACATCGGACAGCACCTGCTCGTGGTCCCAGACGCTGAGCGCTTCCTGCGAGGTTTTGCTAAAGCCGAAGTCGTTGGCGCGGGTGAAAAACTGGTGCGCCCCGTCGATGCGCCGCGCCGCTAGCAGCTCCTGGGTGCGGATGACGCCGAGCTGCTCGCGCAGTTCGGGACCGATGAGGTCCTGGCCGCCATCGCCGCGGGTGAGGCTGAGGTAGCTGGTTTCGAGCAGGCGGTCGTTGGCGAGGTAGGCCAGCAGGCGGGTGTTTTCGTCGTCGGGGTGGGCGGCGATGTACATCACCGAGCCCACGACGTTTAGTTTTTTCAGGCCCAGTAATATCTCGGACGAGGTGTAGGTTTTCGGGGCTTGCGCCTTACTTAAAAAAGAAGAGCCAATCACCAAAGACCAAATCAAGCCCAAACGGGCGGCGTGGAGAAGTCGAAGCATAGAGCGTAAACTGATTTAGGCCGTGAAGTACCCGGTTATTTCTTAATTGATGCCAGTATTTTCCAAAAAACAAGCAGTTTTCACTAAAGTAAGCACGTCAACCACGAAGCAGTAGGTAAGTTGCAAGGGGCATTCTTAGCGCTGCGGTAGATATTCAGCAGCAAGCTACCTTCACCACTTGCTTATTTTTAACGTGCACGCTATGTCTGTTTCTGCGGCAGCTCCCGATAGTTATTTCGAGGCCTTTTTTGACCTGTCGCTTACGGGAGCGGTCCTCTACGAGCCAGTGTATAGCCCGAGTGAGGAAATCATTGACTTCGCGTTTGTGCGCCTCAACCCAGCGGCGCAGCGCCTGCTGGAGCTGCCCGCCCGCCCCACGGCCACTTACCTTGAGCAGTTTCCGTCGGCCAAAGAGCTGGGAGCGTTTGCTTTTCGGCGGCAGGCTTTTCTAGGAGAAGGGCCGACCGAATGGGAGCTGAGCTACCCGCTCGATGGCCAGATGCACTTTTACCG
>CAXUKA010000132.1:12433-15240 GCA_964251335.1 uncultured Hymenobacter sp. | reverse complement strand
CACTAGCAACGTGTCTAATGTGTATAGATTTATAAATAATAATGTGGTGCTTACGCTAGTCAAATAAAACAAGGGAACATCCTTTTCTTTGATAGTATCGGTATAAAATTTGAATACCCTGAATAAGAAATAATTGTACATTTTCCCAGCCATACGCTTTATTTATTCGAGTTACATAATTAGCTACTCTATAAACGTAAGTTAAGTAACGCTCTGCGTATGCAACTCTATTGGTGTCTGATAACGGGCTTTATGTTAAACAGTGGTGTTTTGCTGCCTTCGCCTAGGGCTTCAAAAATAGCCGTTTCCGCCCTCCAAATAAACGGTATAAAAAAATAGCCCTAAAAACCTGCGTTTTCGGGCCATTTGAGCGGGTAAATTAACTCTCCAAAAAACGAGCGTTAATTGCAGGGGGAGCTAGCATTAGCTACCCAGTCCAAAGGCTTCCACTAGGGTTTGCACGTGGGGGTCACTAAAGGGGAGCAGCGGCAACTGGCCCGTTTCCACTACGCCGAGTGTTTGGTTGAGTTCGATGGGCTCTAGGTAGCCAAAGGCCATTTGCCAGTCTGCAAACCAGCGATGCGCGCCTGGCCCCTCGCTCAAGGTAACAACATGCTGATGGCGCAAGTCTTGTTGAATCTTGTCGAACAGCGTGTGTATCGTTTTCTCCGTGCCCTCAATAAGTTGCATAAAGCGCCCATCACTGTAGAGCAGCAGTCCGGTAATGTTATGCTCCGCGTTGTATGTGCGTGACCACTCCAGCAAGTCTTGCAACTGGGCTTCGCTCGGAAAGTATGTGGCTTGGCTACGATATAGGATATGATAAACACCCTCGTCTAGTAGCTGACTAACCTCGTCCAGCGTTAACTCTCCCTGTTGGTAGCGGTTGAGCAGGTGCCGCTCGTAGCGCTTAGGGGCCAGGGGCGTGTTGGCCGAAACGGCAAGGGCCCAGGCGACCGCTCGCTGGCGGGCAGATTCAGTACCGAGAGGAGTGTGCATAACGTTTTAGACAATACGTTACCACACAGAAAAAATATACACGTATTTACTGCTATAAAAACTACTGTTTTTCATCTAAAAAAATACGTAGCATTACAACAATCAGTATCTACCTATGTATAAGCAGATTACCCGACATCTAACTAACTCTGTGTATATAAGCATTTTCCATTAAAATTCATGCCATATTACACACGGTTTAGCGGCCAGGCCTTACTCCAACACAACTGCTAAGCTACGAGCGGAGCCAAGGCGTATAGCAAGCGCTGCGACTGCCGAGCCACACGCAGGCGAACTTCCAACCGGCGCTGCTCGCGCTTGGTTATGGGCCGCGCCGCGAGGCACTTCACTTGCCAGAGAGTGGTTTCCAATTGCAGGATTTCAGTTTCCCACTCCGAAATCAATGTTGCTACTTCGTTCATCTTTTAATCCTATTTCTCAATCGGTAAGGCCCTACTTACGGTTGAGCTAAGCAAATCGGATTGCCGAAGCCGACTTCTGACGCGTTTTTTTCGGTTTTAATTACTCCTGCTAAAACCAGTTCAGAAGCAGCCGCCATTTTTGCAGATGCAGCTTTGAGATTTTTACCTAAGTCGATTAACATCTCAGCGCCCGCCGCTGCGCTGGTTGAGCGTGCGCTCGTAGTCTTCGAAGCGGATTTTCACAATGGCTGAGCGGTCGGCGGTGCGCAGAATGGCACCTTCGGCGCGGCCGGGCGCTGGTAGCCCAGGCAGCGGGGCCAGGGTAGTGGGAATATGCTGGCGGAGCCACTCCAACACGGCGGTATGGGTGGTTTCGTCGGCAGTAGAGGGGATAGTGAAGGGCGACAAATGGGGCACGGCGGGCAGGCCGGTCTGGGCCAGGTAGGCAGCCAGGGTGGCCTCGGGCAAGAAAGGCTGGCCGTAGCGCAGGCCAGTGGGCGTTTCCGATTCGCGCCAGGCGGCCAGCTCGCGCACATCGGTGGCGAGGTGGCTATGCAAAGTTGCCTCGTCGAGGAAAGCGGCTACGTCGAATACGCGGAAACCTACCTGCTCGGGCGGGCCATAGTTTTTGGAACTGGCGGTGACTTTGCCTCCGTAAAACTCTCCAAAAATGACCGTCAGCGCGGCGGGCTGCCCAGGGGCTGGGTGATATGCAAGGGTAGGCAAGTGCCCTTTCTCATCGGCAAATTGCGAGAATACGGTGCGGCGCAACCCCTCCACAATGCCCACGGCGGGGTCGAATAGCAAGTCGCTGCTGACGGTAAGCAGGTGCTCGCGCGAGCCGACCACATACGAGCCATCGGCAAACACGAGCAGGCGGGCGCTGGTACCATCGAGCTTCTCGGTGGCCGTGAGCAACTGGCCGAGCAGGGCTGGCGTGGTCAGGGCGGGCGTGAGTCGGCCCTTGTCGCCGAGCGCATGCAGGGTCAGGATGGATGGGTACTTGGTTAGAGTATTGAGCTGCGGCAGGGCGCGGGCAGCAGCGGTGCGGGCGTAGCTGGAAAATGGCATAAGCAAAGCAAATAAACCCCGAAAATCCCAACCAGCTTACCCTAAGCCAGCGGCTAGCAGCTCTGGCGTGGGCAAGGGCGGTAAACAGGCCGCCAGCTCTGCGTGGCTTTTGCCTTCCAGCGCTAGCAATGCCTCGTAGGGGTTGCCGGGCAGGCGCAGTAAAGCTGCAAAGGCGGGCTCGGTTTTCATTCCTTTTTCTTTCAGCTGCTGCACAGCTCGCCGCCAAGGCTCGCCACCAGCCTGTAGCACAGCATATTCGACCAGCATGTGCCGAAATCCTACTTGCTGCGCCGTGGGCACAGCCTGGCCAAACAC
>CAXUKA010000132.1:0-12423 GCA_964251335.1 uncultured Hymenobacter sp. | reverse complement strand
GCCAAACACTTCTATTTCGATGCGTTCGAAGAAGAAACCGCAGACAATGGAATCGTAGCCGCCAATGACATACTGCGCCAGTCGAAAGCCAGGCAGATATCCGTAGTGGTCAGTCAGAAGCTGGCGAAAGTGCGACTGCTCGGCTGGGGCCACTGCGCAGAGCACGTCGAGGTCGCTGGCGGGGGTATCGATGGCCAGCGGAATGGTGCCCGCCAGCACCGGGCCAAACTGCGCCAGCCGAGGCCACAGCCCCGAGGCTTGTAGCAGCGCGTAGGCCTGCCGCTGGCGGGCATTGCCAGCTTGCAGGTAGCCCAGGTCTTTCCAGTTCAGCATATGGTATGGACCAAGCAAATTACCCTGCCTGCCGCACTCGCTTTATCAGCTCGGCTTTGGAGTTGACTTGCAGCTTTTCGTACACCGTGCGGATGTGCGAGCGCACGGTGTTCAGCGACATACCCAGGCGGTCGGCCACCAGCTTGTAGCTAAGGCCTTGCTCGATGGCTTCGACCACCTGCTGCTCGCGCTGGGTGAGCGGCGAGGGCAGCGCGGCCGGCCGGAAGTAGCGCACCACGTGCCGGGCCACAGCCGCCGACATAGGCGAGCCGCCCGCCAGCACGTCTAGCAAGGCTTTTTTGATTTCGGGTAGCGGAGTGGTTTTTACCAGATAGCCTACTGCCCCGGCGCACAGCGCCTGAAATATGCGCTCTGGCTCTTGGTACACCGTGATGAGCACGACTTCGGCCTGCGGCACTACCGCTCGCACGTGGGCAATGCCCTCGATGCCCGACAGCCCACCGGGCAGGCCAATATCGGAAAGCACCAGGCGGGGCGGGGTAGCCCCGGCAGCCAGCTCGGCTAGCAGCTCCTCGACCGAGCTTACTACTAGGCTACACTCAAACTCGGGCTGCGCACCAAGGTAGGTGCTAAGTACCTGACGGATAGCGGGCTGGTCTTCAATAAGGGCAAGCTGGGTTTTCACTTGGTAAAGGTAGTCGCCAACCGCCTGGTTTTTATTCCGGTAGTATACCACGACAGCTTACGATGCTAGTACCCTTGCGATTTGGCACTTACGGCGGGCCACAAAAAAGAGGGTAGCCAGTGGCCACCCTCTTTATTTAGTAACGTGCTGCATTTATGCCATTCTTACGGCTGATAGAACCGCGACTGAAAGCAGCCTTCGGCCCTGATTAGCCTGCACTTGGTACCAGCAACGCTAAGCTATGGGCATGCTACTCGCGCCGGGCTACCGAGCGCTGAGGGTTCTGATAGTGGCTAAAGGAAACGCCACTTACCCACCTACCGGCAGCTGTACACTAACGCGGAAGCCGCCCGCTGGCAGCGGGCCACACACCGCGGTGCCGCCCACGGCGGCAGCCCGCTGCCCAATGTTGCGCAGGCCGTGGCCGCTGCGGCGCTGGTGGGTGGGCACTGCCTCGCTGGCCGGCACCAGCACCGGGGCCGCATCGTTGCTGATTTCCAGTAGCAGGCGGCCGGCTTCGAGGGTGAGGCGCACCCGCACGTGCGGCGTACCAGCAGCGTGCTTCAGGATGTTGTGCAGGGCTTCCTTATAAATGAAGTAGAAGTTGCGGCGCAGCAGCAGCGACAGGCGCAAATCGGGCAGCGTGGCCGGCGCCTCCACGGCTACCGCAATGCCAGTAGAAACTAGCACCTCGTGGGCGTAGTCGTGCAGGCGGTCGAGCAGCTGGGGCAGGGTATCGTTGTGCGCATCGAGGTTCCAGACCACATCGTTGAGCTGGCGCACGGCCGAGCGGCTGGCCTCCGAAAGCTGGCCCAGTTGCTGGCGCTGACCGGCCGCATCAACTAAGCCTTCCTGCAAGAGACTGCTTTGCAGGCTGATTTGGGAGAGCAGCGTGCCCACATCATCGTGCAGGTCGGCGGCTATCTGCGAGCGCAGCTGGGCCTCGCGCTGGGCTTGGCGGCGGCGATACTGCCACAACGCGCCCCCGGCCAGCAGCAGGGCTAATAGCGTGAGGGCGCTCAGGCCAATGAGCTCGCGTTGCGCCCGCAGGCGGGCCAACTCCTGGGTTTGGGCTTGCAGGCGATTTTGCTGGGTGAGCAGGCGAATCTGAGCCTGCTGCTCGCGCTGCTGCTGGCTAAATTGGAGCAGCGCGGTGCGGCGGCGCACCGTTTCGCCGGTCAGGCTATCGCTGGCAGCATCGTAGCGGCGCAGGGCAGCCAGGGCTTGGCGATAATCTCGGCGCTGGGTGTAGGCCTGCACCAGCACGGCACTGGCCTCGCGCACCCCCGTGGGCAGGCGTAGCTGCTGGCTGGCCTGCTGGCTGCGGGTGGCGTAGGCAATGGCTTGGGCGGCCTGCCCCTGCCTTAGCAACAGCCGGGCCAGCAGTGCCTGCGCCAGCGGCACCAATAGCACCTGTTGCGCCGCCACCGCCCGCGCCAATACCTGCTCGGCAGCGGCGCGGGCGGTGGCGTACTGCCCCTGGGCCTCGGCCAGGCGGGCCAGGTTGAACTGCATGTCGAGCTCGCTGAACTGGTCGCCGATGCGCCGGCTGATGGCGATACTCTGGGTATAGTACCGGCGGGCCGCAGCCCACTGCTGCTGCTGCCGGCTCACCTCGCCCAGCTCGCCCAGCGCCAGGTTGAGGCGGTCGGGGTAGTCGTAGTGTTCGGCGGTGCGCTGGGCGGCCACCAGGTACGCGTGCGCCGCAGTATAATCGCCGACCTGCGCATACAGCTTGCCGAGTTGAATTTGGGCGGAAGTGCGGAAGCGGCGAGTGTTGCCGGTATTCGCCAGCTCTTGCGCTTGTAGGTTGTAGGCGAGGCTGGCCGCGTAGCGGCCCTGCTGCTCGGCAATGCGGCCCAGGCGAATCAGGCAGCGCGCCACCCCACCCTGGTTGTGGTCGAGGCGAAACTCATGCTCGGCGGCTGGCAGGTAGTGCGCGGCCGAGTCGTACTGCGCCAGCTGGGTGTGGTAATCGGCCAACGCTAGCAGCATTTCGGCTCGAATCTGAGGATAGGGCAACTGATATGCCAGCTGTAAGGCAGCCCGATGAATTAGGTAGGAAGCAGGCAAGTCTTGGGCTGCCTGCACTTCAGCCAGCCGGTCGAGCAGCACGACGCGCACGGTATCGGGCTGGGGGTGCGCCTGCACCAGCGCTCGCCAGTAGGCCGCCGTGCGCGCGTGAGCGGGCGGCACCCGGCGTATCCCGCGCAGCCACGGCGTACTATCAATATCGAGCCAGCGCGTGTGCACCGTGTCGGCCAGAGCAGGCGTGCCGACATCTTGGGCTAGGCTGCTACGCCCGGCCACCAGTAGCAGCACTATCACAACTCGTAGCAGGCTTCGTTTCATAAACAGCAGCGCCTAAACGCTATTGCAAGCTACTACTAACAAGTAAACAGAAGTGCTAGAGCCAGTTTCTAATTTACCTGTCTCCGCCTCACACTATTGAGCCTTGGTGCAAGCTCGTGCTAACTCGCCCTTGCACATGGCATAAAAACGATAGAAAAAGCTATAAAAACAGAATTTTTACTATATAAAGCCCGCTACTTTTGAGCTTCAACCTAACTCTTTAGCAGCATGGAGCTTATCATCCGCAACCTTTCGAAGACATACGCCAACGGCGTGCGCGCCTTGCACAATGTTTCGCTGACTATTCCGAACGGTATGTTTGGCTTGCTCGGGCCAAATGGTGCGGGCAAAAGCAGCCTCATGCGCACCATCGCCACGCTGCAAGAGCCCGACACGGGCAGCATTACGCTGGGCAACATCGACGTGCTGACCGATAAGGATGCCGTGCGCCGGGTGCTGGGCTATTTGCCGCAGGAGTTTGGGCTGTACCCGAGTATTTCGGCCGAGGTGCTGCTCGACCATTTCGCTAGCCTTAAGGGCATCCGCGACGGGCACGAGCGCAAGCTGGCCGTGGAGGCGCTGCTGCAACAAACCAACCTATGGGCGGCGCGCAAGAAAAATCTCGGCGGCTATTCGGGTGGTATGCGCCAGCGCTTCGGCATCGCAGTGGCGCTGCTGGGCTCACCGCAACTCATCATCGTGGACGAGCCCACGGCCGGCCTCGACCCCACCGAGCGCAACCGCTTCCTCGACTTGCTCTCGGAGATTGGTGAAAACGTGGTCGTTATTCTTTCCACCCACATCGTGGAAGACGTGACCGAGCTATGCTCTAACATGGCCATCATCGCGGGCGGCGAAGTGGTAGCCACCGGCCAGCCCGCCGATGTTATCGGCGAGCTGCGCGGCAAAGTCTACCGCACTAAAACTGAGAAGGCCGCCCTGGCCCAACTCAAAGAGCAATACGAGGTGATTTCGTCGAAGCTGGTGGGCGGGCAGCCGGTGGTGCGCGTGTTCAGCGACGCCCCGATAAACGGGCAGTTTCAGCCCGCCGAGGCCACGCTGGAAGACGTGTATTTCCACCGCCTGGCGCGACGGGAAAAGCCGGCTGTAACTGCTTAAATCCCAACGCCCGTCATGCTGAGCGCAGCGGAGCGGAGTCGAAGCATCTTGGCAGGTGCACTAACTCCCGACGCTAGCAACGAAGCGACCAAGCTGCTTCGACTCCGCTGCGCTACGCTCAGCATGACGGGTTATCACTTACGTTATTAGCCATGTTCTCCGACGTTTTCCTCTTCGAGCTGCGCTACCGCTTTCGGCAGCCCAGCACCTACATCTACTTTGGCATCCTCTTCGCGATTGGCTTTATTTTCCTGGCCGTGGAGGAAACGTTTTTTGGGCCGAGCACTGGAGGCAAGGTGTTCAAAAATGCCCCTGACACGCTGGCCAATTTCACGCTGGGCGGGTCGATGTTGGCCATGTTTATTACGGCGGCTATTGTGGGCACCCCCATTTACCGCGATGATAAAGAAGGCATTACGGGCCTGCTTTATACCACGCCCATGCACAAGCCGGCCTACTTGGGCGGGCGATTTGTGGCCTCCATCCTGGTTATCTGGTTTATCATGAGCGGCATCTCGCTGGGCGCGATGGCCGGCTCGGTGATGCCCTGGCTGAACCCGGCCAAGTACGGGCCGTTTCGGCTCGATGCCTACCTGGTGCCGCTGGTGGGCGGGGCGTTTGTGAATGCGTTTTTTGCGGGGTGCGTGTTCTTTGCGGCGTACCTGCTTACGCGCTCGTCGCTGGTTATCTACCTGGGGGGCATTGTGTTGTTTCTGCTGTATCAGATTGCGGGCGTGGTCACAACCAACCTCAGCAACGAGCATCTGGCGGGGCTGCTCGACCCCTTCGGCCTCGACACGCGCACGGTGGTGACGAAGTACTGGACCATTGCTGAGCGCAACACCAAGCTGTTCCCCTTCGGTAGCGGCGACATGCTCGAAAACCGCTTGCTTTGGGTGGGCATTGGGCTGCTGCTGCTGGGGCTGGGCTACGCCAGCTTCCGCATGGGTGCGCCGCGCAGCAGTGGCCGGCCCGCCGCGCCCGAAGCCGCGCCGCTGCGGGCGGCCGGGCTGGGTATTCGGCGCTCGCCGATTTCGTTTGGGGCGGGCACGGGGCTTTGGCAGATGGGGCAATTGGCGCAGGTACAGTTTCTGAATGTGGTGCGGGCATGGTCGTTTCGGGCACTGGTGTTTTTTGGGGTAGTCAACGTGCTATTTCAGAGCTACTACCGCTACACCGGCGACCGTGTGCAAATGCCCGTGACCTACGAGATTCTGAGCTTGATAAACAACGGCTTCGGCCTGTTCTTCCTCATTATCATCACCGTGTATTCGGGCGAGCTGGTGTGGCGCGAGCGCGAAACCAAGCTTCAGCAGGTATTCGACGCGCTGCCGATGCCCAACTGGGTGCCGTTCATCAGCAAGCTGCTGGCGCTGGTGGGCACGCAGGTGGTACTATATGCGGCGCTGGTGCTGGTGGGGTTGGGCATCCAGCTTTTTCGGGGCTATCACGGCCTGGAGCTGGATTTATACGCCAAGGACTTCCTGTTGCAGCTCGTCAATATCGTGCTGCTCTGCGTGCTCACGATGGCCGTGCAAACCATCGTCAACAACAAGTACGTGGGCTACACGGTGATGATAATTTTCTACGTAGTAGTGTTCATCGCGCCCGACGCGCTGGGCTTGCACCACGTGCTGCTGAAGTACGACGGCACCATCCCGTACACTTACTCCGACATGAACGGCTACGGGCATTTCGTGGCCCCGCTGCTCTGGATAAATGGCTACTACATGGCGGCGGCGCTGCTGCTGGCCGTGCTCACCAACCTGCTCTGGGTGCGCGGGGCCGAAACCGGCGTGCGCCAGCGCGGGCGGCTGTTCGGGCAGCGCTTTGGCACCGGGGCGCGGCTGGGGCTGGCCGGCGCAGTGGCGGCCGTGCTGGCGCTGGGCGGCTACGTATACTACAACACCAACGTTGAAAACCAATACTTTGCGCCCAAGGCCCTCGAAGCCCGCTCGGCCCGTACCGAGCGCCTCTACAAGCGCTATGAGAAGCTATTGCAACCCAAAGTGATAGCCACCAAGCTGAACGTGGACCTCTACCCCACCGCCAGCCCGCGCCGCTATAAAATGGCCGGCACGATGATGCTGCTCAACAAGGAAAGCCGCGCCATCGACACGCTGTTCATCAACTACGACCCCAACCGTGCCGTGCAAACCACCCTCACGCCCGGCCGCCCGGCCACGGTGCTGCACGACGACCCCACGGCCGGCGTGCGTCTCTACCGCCTGGCGCAGCCGCTGGCCCCCGGCGACTCGCTGCCGCTGGCTGTGCAGGTGCGCTACGCCGCCCAGGGCTTCACCTCGCGCACCCAGGACCAGGGCGTGTTTAGCTGGGCCACCATCGTGCCCGAAGACCGCCTCACGGCCAACGGCACCTTCCTCGACGGCACCGGCGTGCACATCGGCTACGTGCCGGAGGCTGAGCTGGAAGAAGACGACATCCGGCAGCGCAACGACCTAAAACCCAAGGAGCGCATGCCCCGCCTCAACGACTCACGCGGCCTGATGACCTGCGGCTTCACCACCGATGCCGACTACATCCGCTTTGAAACCACCGTGAGCACCGATGCCGACCAGACGGCCATCGCGCCCGGCTACTTGCAGAAGGAATGGACCACGAACGGTCGGCATTACTTCCACTACCGTATGGACGCGCCGATGATGAATTTCTATTCCATCCAGAGTGCGCGCTACGCGGTGCGCCGCGACCAGTGGCGCGACCCAGCCACCGGGCAGCAGGTGGCCATCGAAATCTACTACCACCCCACCCACGCCTACAACGTGCCGCGCATGGCCGATGCCCTCAAAAAAGGCCTCACCTACTATACCAAGGCCTTCGGGCCGTACCAGTTCCGGCAGGTGCGGATTCAGGAGTTTCCGCGCTACAAGAGCTTTGCCCAGAGCTTTCCCAATACCATTCCGACCTCGGAGGGCGCGGGCTTTATCGCCGATTTGCGCGACCCCGAGCGGCCCGATGGCGTGTTTTTCATCACCAACCACGAGCTGGGCCACCAGTGGTGGGGCCACCAGGTGGTGGGCGGCCAGGTGCAGGGCTCGTCCATGCTGAGCGAGTCGCTGGCCGAGTACTCCTCCTTGATGACCTGCAAGCACGAATTCAGCGGCCCGCTCATGCAGAAGCGCATGCGCGACGAGCTTGACCAGTACCTGCGCGGCCGGCGCGGCGAGCGCAAAAAAGAGCTGCCGCTGATGCTAGTCGAAAACCAGCCCTATATCCATTACAACAAGGGCGGCATGGTGTTTTTTGCCCTGCAAGACTATATCGGTGAGGATAATTTGAACGGGGCCATCAAGGCGTTTCTGGCTAAAACCCGCTACCAGACCCGGCCCTATACCAACACCGCCGAGTTCGTCAGCTACCTCAAGAAAGCTACGCCCGACTCGCTGCAATACGTTGTGCACGATATGTTTGAGACCATCACGCTCTTCGAAAACCAACTCGACGAGGCCACCTACACCAAGCGCCCCGACGGCCAATACGACGTGCGCCTAACTCTACGCGCCGCCAAAATGCGCGCCGACAGCCTCGGCAACGAAACCCCCATCAAACTGGCCGACTACGTGGATATTGGCATCTTCGGCCCCGACCAAGCCAAGAAAACCGAAGACTACGATGCCAGCGGCAAGCCGCTATTTTTCAAAAAGATAAAGCTCACGCAGCCCAAAACCGTGCTCACCTTCGTGGTGCCCAGTAAGCCTGCCAAAGCTGGCATTGACCCCTATCACAAGCTCATCGACCGCCACTACATGGACAATGTGAAAGCCGTGGCAGCGGGAGAAACCAAGGGCGCGGTGGTGGCGGCGCGGTGAACTGGCGCGAGTTCGGCGCAGCATAACCAGCAATCAGCCTTGACGTGGAAGCTGCTCTTTTATGCAATGTGGCAAGCTCACGGCTGAGCAGGCAATCTATTATTTTTTAAAGGATATAAGACTTGACCTTTTTACGAACCTCGTCTCTGTGACTGTTAATGTAATCAAGGAGTCCAAAGGGGTATGGACAATCCATGTCATAAGTATCCCATTGCACACCCAACACCTTAAAATATGGCACCATTTTTATCTTATCAATCAGTAAGAAAGAAATGTCTCCTACCAATAAATTCTTATCCACGCCACAAGCCTTAGCCTGGGTTTCAGTTGTGTCTGAAATTAGAGCGATTAAACTCATTCTTTTTTTAGGAAAACTAACAGATACCTCCCTAAACAGGGAATCTTCAATTATTTTAGATGATTGATTACTCCAGTGTAGCGAGGTACCGTTTGACAGCTGCACCAAAATCATATCGCTCAGCACATTACTTTTTACTGACTTAAGATTAACTAACTTGCCTTCTGAATTTGCTTTTCTCTCATTAAGTGTTGAATTATTAAACTCCAATGACGAATAAGAAGAAAACAGCAATATAACAAAGGCAGAAATCAGCACTTTCATAATATTTACCTTAAATAGATTTCGATAAAAGAATAGCATAAGTAATTTCTAGCATGAATTACATTACAATTAAGCTGGTGCCAGAAAGCTACGGCTTCGTTTCCGCCAGGCCTTTTTCAATCGTCTGAAAAAGCTCGTTATCCGGCTTCGCCACTTTGCGGAGCTCGGTTTATGTTGAGGATGGCAAGATGATACTCCTAAAGTATATGCTTCACCATTAATCCACGCGCTTACCTATTCGGCTCCAGCGGATTTTGTATAAAAACCCCGCGTAAGGGTCCAGCGAAAGCCACACACGGGAGGCCTTGCCCACAAGGTAGTCTTCGGGCACAAAGCCCCAGAAGCGCGAGTCCTCGGAGTTGTGGCGGTTGTCGCCGAGCACGAAATAGTAGTTCTGCTGCATGCGGTAGCTTGTAAGGGGGCGGCCGTGCTGATAAATCATGCCCTGCTGCCAACTGACGCCGGGATTGTGCTCGAACTGCGCCACGATTTTGTAGTAAATCGCCGCATTGGCGGGCGTCAGGGCTATAGTTTGTCCCTTTTTGGGCACCGCGAGCGGGCCATAGTCGTCGAGCTGCCAGTGGCGCGGAGCCGCGCTACGAGCCCCCGACTCTCGAAAATCGGCTTGGTCAGGAAACAAGGTGCCATCGGGCACGCGGCCCCCGTCCACGCTGAGCGCCAGCACGTAGGGCTGGCGGCGGAAGTAAGCAGCCGTTGTATCGGGGCAGCTGATGAGGTAGCCGAGCTTGCCCGTCGCCGGGCTGGTGCTCACCACCGGAATACCGCCCGGCTCGGTGTTATCGACCACTCCGTGCGCTCGCAGCGCGGCCAGCACTTCGTCGCCGGGGGCCGCTACTTCGAGGAAATATGTCATCTGGGGCTGGCCCTGAATAGGCGTTGGTTGCCCATTGAGCAGCACCTGCCCTTGGCGGATTGTCAGCGTATCGCCGGCCACGGCGACGCAGCGCTTGATGAGGAGCGTGCGCCGCTGCGGCTCGTAGGGGGCGTAAAACACAACTACCTCGTTGCGCTGAATACTGCTGGAGTCGGGGTTATATAGTTTATTGACAAACACATAGTCGCCTACCAGCAGCGAGCGCTCCATGCTTTCGGAAGGAATCACGTAAGCCGTGACCAGCAGCCGATTGACGACGACAACCACGAGTGCTAGCAGGAGCCAGCCGCGCCAGCCGGCTAGCGTAGACGAAGTCTTTGAGAACAAGGTATTTGCCTGACTGCGCACAAAAGAATGACAATGACATAGCCGCTGGTGAAGCGCAAAACCAGCCGCTAAAAGTAGCGGCAGAAGCCACTTGGCACGGTAGATAACGGAGCCATATAAATAGGTTATATAAAATTCGGTTATATTCCATTCGCGGCAATCTGACTGGGTAGTCTTACCGTAAATGGACCCAGCTGCTGACCTTAAGTAACCTGCTTATAGTTAGCAAATAAGATTGATTGGCTCGCGTTGCCGATTTCTTGCTGTCAGGCAAGTGCTTGGTGCAGGGCTCGCTACGCATTGCGCCAGCAAAGCACTACCTTAGAGGCCGCCGCTCAGCGGGCCGACGGCTGGTGCAGGGAGGGACAAGCACGCCGCTGGGGCCAGCAATCTTTGGAGTGAATTTTAGTTCAGGTACCTAACGCGCTGTTTTCTGTGAAGAAAAAACTCTACCCCACCCTATTAGTAGTTTTTGGCTTGGCAGTAGCCGCCATTATTTTCTTCAAAAAGCAAGGCCCGCCCGCCCTGCCCGAGCCCAAAAATCGCATCGGCCGCCTGGCGCTGGGCGGTGAGTGGGTGAATACCAAAGCCGCGATGGAAGGCCTACTAGCCAAGCTGCGCGCCGACCCCAACGACCAGAAAAGCCGCCTGCTGCTGGCCGAAGCCTACATGCAGGAAGGCCGCGTGACCGGCAACCACCCCTACTACGATGCCGCCGCCATGCAGCTGCTGCAAGACGTGCTCAAGGCCGACCCCGAAAGCTTTGAGGCGCTGTGCTGCCAGGCCTCGCTGAGCCTCACGCAGCACCACTTTTCGCAAGGCCTAGCGCTGGCCGAGCAAGCGCAGCAAATCAACCCTAACAGTGGCTATGTATATGGCCTGCTGACCGATGCGAACGTGGAACTGGGCCACTACGACCAAGCCGTGAAGATGGCTGACAAGATGAACCAGGTGCGCCCCGACCTCACGGCCTACGCTCGTGTGAGCTACCTGCGTGAGATTTATGGCGATGTACCTGGGGCCATTCAGGCTATGGATATGGCTGTGAAAGCGGGCTTCGCCGGCCTAGAGCAAACCGAATGGAGCCGCGTGGCCCTGGGCCACCTATATGAAGTAAGCGGGCAGCTCGACCAGGCCCAAGGCTATTACCAGCAGGCCTTGGTGCTGCGCCCCAACTACGCCTACGCCCTGGCTGGGCTGGCCCGCGTGGCCGCCGCCCGCCACGACTACCCCACCGCCATCAACGACCTGAATATGGCCCGTGCCACGGTGAAGGACTATGCTTTCACCGACGAGCTGGTGGATGTGTACCGCCTCAACCACCAGCCCGCCGAGGCCGCCAAAATGGCGCAGGAATCGGTAGCTATGCTGGCCGAAGCTGCTCAGCAAGCTAATGACAATGAGCAACTCGGCCACTACACCGACCGCGAGCTGGCCTACGCCTACCTCAAAACCGGCGACCTGGACAAAGCGCTGGAGCACGCCAAAATCGAGTACGCCCGCCGCCCCGATAACATCGACGTGAACGAGACGCTTGCCTGGGTTTACTACAAGCGCGGCGAGTATGCCGAGGCGCAGAAATACATGCAGGTAGCACGCCGCACCAATTCACAAAACCCGGTATTGCTCGGCCGCGCTGGCCTCATTCTCAGCAAAGTTGGCAAAGCAGCTGAGGGCCGCGCCCTCATCGAAAAGGCCGTGAAAACCGCCCCCTACCTCAACCCCGAGGTAACTGCCGAAGGTGAGAACCTGCTAGCCGCTCGGTAGGAGAAATGATAACCAACGTCATGCTGAACGCAGTGAAGCATCTTGGCCGCTTCGTCCGCACCGCTCTGGCACATCGACCAAGATGCTTCACTGCGTTCAGCATGACAGCCTTGCGTAAGCGTTCGCAATTAGCATTAATAGTGCTTTTACTCTGTGGCCTAGCACTACCAGCCGCTGCCCACGTCATCGACGCCGACCTGAGTAAGCTCTCGCGCACCGAGATTTTCTGGACGTACATCCGGCTGGGGTTCACGCATATTCTGCCGCTGGGGTTCGACCATATCCTGTTCATTGTCAGCCTCTACATTCTGGAGCCGCGCCTTAAGCCGGTGCTGTGGCAGGCCACTGCCTTTACGGTGGCGCACTCCATTACGCTGGGGCTGGCTATGTATGGCATCATTCGGCCGCCGGGCAGCGTGGTCGAGCCCATTATCGCGCTGTCTATCTTGTTTGTGGCGCTGGAGAATATGATTATCACTAAGCTCAGTCCGTGGCGGTTGGTTATCGTATTCGGGTTTGGGCTGGTGCACGG
>CAXUKA010000131.1:0-15266 GCA_964251335.1 uncultured Hymenobacter sp. | reverse complement strand
GGTTTATCAACCGCACGTCCAACGATGTAAACGGCTTATCGGTATGGAGCCACACTGAAACGGAAACATCGCAGAACGATGTCATCAACTGCTGGACGTATGCTTATCAGGCTATTAACCAGATAAATGTATTCTTGGCCGGTATGGATGCCAATGCCGCCAAGTTTGTACCGCCCACCTTTCCTAGCACGTTCGCTACCACCACCGCCAACAACTATCGGGGCGAGGCACGGTTGCTGCGGGCACTCTGCTACTACTCGCTACTTCAGCTCTACGCCCGGCCGTACGTAGATGGCGCAGGCAACAAGCCTGGCCTCCCACTGCGCCTGCTAGCCGAAACCAATGCCAACGATAATGCCTTGGCACGCAGCTCCGTAGCCGATGTATACACGCAGATTTTAGCCGACCTGAATTTTGCGGAGCAAAATCTGCCCTTGACGTACAACGACGCTGCACTCAATGTGACGCGGGCCCACCGCAACACGGCTATTGCGCTCAAAACCCGCGTGTACTTAACCATGGGCAACTACGCTTCGGTGATTACCGAAGCCAATAAGATTGTTCCTGCGGCCGCTCCCTATACTGCCGCCACTGGCGTAGCCAACGCGCTGAACGCCTCGATAGCCACTGTATTTGCCGCGCCGCAAACGACGACCGAAAGCATTCTGTCGTTTCCTTTCACGGCCCAAGACCCACCCGGCACCCAAAACCAACTGGCCTACTATTACTTACCGTCTAGTTTGGGTGGCAACGGCGAATACGGCTTGAATACGGCCGCGGGCAGTATTTATGCCGATGCTAGCTTCGGGGCTACCGATGCCCGGCGCACCAATTTTGTGGTGAAAGTAGGCGCAGAATATTTCCTTAAAAAGTATCCTACCGGCTCCCCTTACACGGATAACGCGCCCGTGATTCGCTATGCGGAGGTGCTGCTGAATCTGGCCGAAGCTCGGGTGCGCTCGACTAGTTCGGTCGATGCACAAGCCCTAGCACTGCTCAATGCCGTACGGGGCCGCTCCAATCCTGCTGGAGTTTACACCACGTTCGCTTCGGCAAGCGATATGACCAACGCGCTGCTGCTAGAGCGTCGGATTGAGTTCTTGGGCGAAGGCATTCGCAACATGGACATCATGCGCCTGAATGCTACTATTCCGGGTAAAGCGTCGGTGCCTGCCATTGACCCGACCAATACGCTCTACATATGGCCCATTCCAATTACGGAGCTGGCCGCCAACCCGTTGATGACGCGCAATTAACCCAGCGTTTGTTTACTGCAAAAAAGGGCTTTCTCTAGAAGAGAAAGCCCTTTTTTTATTCCTCTCGCAGTACATACCCCATACCTACTACGGTATGAATCAACTTTTTAGCAAACGGCTTATCTACTTTATTACGCAAATAATTTACGTATACGTCAATTACGTTGGAGCCTGCGTCGAAGGCTTCTTCCCAGGTGTGTTCGGCTATCTCGCCCCGGCTCAGTACCCGCCCCTGATGGCGCAGCAGCAGCTCTAGCAGGTTGAACTCGCGGGCCGTGAGCTTGATGGGCTGGCCGGCGCGGGCCACGGTTTTGGCGGCGGTGTCCACCACCAAGTCGGCCAGGCGCAGTTGGCTACCTTTGGCCTCGGGGTGGCCCCGGCGGCGCGTAAGGGCCCGCACCCGCGCCAGCAGTTCGGCAAAGTCGAAGGGCTTGACGAGGTAGTCGTCGGCCCCGCCATCGAAACCCAGCAGCTTGTCTTGGGTGGTGCCCAAGGCCGTGAGCATCAGGATGGGTAAGTCCTGGTTTTGGGCACGCACGGCTTTCAGCACGTCTAGGCCGCTCTGGCCGGGCAAGATTACATCGAGTATCAGCAGGTCAATATCTGCGCTCAAAGCCAGGCGCTGGCCGAAGGTGCCATCATAGGCCACGGTTACTTCGTAGCCTTCTTCTTCCAGCCCGCGCCGGATGAAGGCCGATACTTTGGGCTCGTCTTCGACAAGTAAGATTTTAGTTGGCATACGCTGCAAAGTAACGCCCTCGGGCCGGCCGCACCGGCCGCCCGCGCCCGAATACTATATCTGGGCTGGCCAGCGTTAGCGCGGCTCCTACCCCCATTCCTGCCTGACTATGAAGAATTACCTACTTGGTTGCCTGCTGCTTGCACCAGGGCTTTCTGTGGCCCAGGCCCCCGCGCCCTACATGGTGAGCGGTAAGGTGGCCCAGCTCAATGCCCCGGCCAAAATCTACTTGGTCTACGGCCCGCAGGTGCTGGACTCGGCCACGCTAAAAAACGGCCAGTTTGAGTTGCGGGGCACCAACGGCTGGCCCCATTCGGCCGAGCTGGTGCTGGAGCGCCAAGGCCGGCTGCGAGAAGGCGAGCGCAATGGCATGTACCACCCCACCTCGCCCGAGCGCGTGGCGCTCTTCATCAGCCCCGAACCAGTGGCCGTGACCAGCGCCGACTCGCTGCTCAAGGCCCGTGTGGTAGGTGGGCCGCAGCTGGCGGCCTATCAGCGGCTGCAAAAGGCGTTGCAGCCAGTGGCCAGAAAAATAAAAGCGGCGGGCAGCAAGGCCACTGCGACGGAGTATGCCGCACTCGATAAGGAATATGTCCAAACGGCCCGGACTTTCATCAAAGCCAACCCCACCAGCTGGGCGAGCCTGGAGATACTAGGCCAGCTCAAAATGATATCATCGCCCCAGTACGTAGTAGAAGGCCCACTCTACGAGGCTTTTAGCCCCGAGTTGAAAAACAGCGCGCCCGGCCGCTTCTACGGCGAGATGCTGCAAGGCCTCAAAGTAACCGCCATTGGCGCGCAGGCCCCCAACTTTACCCAAACCACGCTCGATGGCAAGCAAGTATCGCTGGCCGACTACCGGGGCAAGTACGTGCTGGTTGATTTCTGGGCTTCCTGGTGCGGGCCCTGCCGCCAGGAAAATCCTTCGGTACTAAAAGCCTACGATGCCTACAAAAGCCATAATTTCGATGTGTTGGGCGTATCGCTAGACGAGGAAAAAACCCGCGACAAGTGGGTACAAGCTATTGCCGACGACCACATGCCCTGGGTACAGGTATCGGACCTGCACGGCTTTGATGGTGAGACGGCTCAGCGCTACGGTGTGCAAAGCATTCCGCAGAATTTTCTCGTAGACCCCAGTGGCAAAATCGTAGCTACCAACCTGCGGGGGGATGAGCTAATGACCACGCTGGCCCGGTTCATCAAGTAACCTCAGTTGCGGGCGCACGCCGCGTAGCGGTGCCAGGTTTGTAGAAAAAAGGGGGCCATGTAGTTGAAGTGCCGCCTAGCGATGCCAGAGTAGCCCAACGGATTCTGGCACCGCTAGGCGGCACTTTTCCGAACTACTGTCCTTGGGCTACAAACCTGGCACCGCTACGCGGCGCGCCCCCTCCGCAATTTGGGCTACGGCTACGCTACTGAAATTATTCATCCTCGTAGTCTAGCCCCAGGCAACTATTGAGCGCCTGCTGTAGCTCGGCGGCGGCGTGCATCTGGCCAGCTTTTCGGCTTACTACCAAGCCTTTGCGATACACTTGCTCGGCCTCGTCTTTGCGGCCAAAGCCTTCGAGCAGCTTGCCGGCGTGGTAGTAGGTGCCCACGTAGTCGGGGTGCTCGGTGAGCAGCTTTTGGTAATATTCCCAGGCCAGTTTGGGGTTGTCGGCGCGGTATTCGGTGGCGAGGGCGTAAATGGTGAAGGCGTCGTTGGGGTCGTCTTGGTAGAAGGCGAGTAACTGTTGCAGGCGGCTGGGGGCGGCGGGGTTCATAAGCGCGAGGCGGGGCGGAGGTTCAACCTATATTTGAGGCGAAATTGCGACCGCCGCGCCGCATTCCGGTTTTATACGTTTGCCGCCCGACCTTTTTGGGCTTGGTGAATGTTATGCAAGCCGACTACTTTTGCAAAAATCTTCTCACCCTACTCTTGCATAGATGAAGTTTCTGGTTTGTATTTCCAACGTGCCCGACACGACTACCAAAATCACCTTTACTCCTGACAACAAGGAGTTTAATAAAGCCGGTGTGCAGTTCGTGATTAACCCCTGGGACGAATACGCCCTCACCCGCGCCATCGAGCTGAAGGAAGCTAACGCTGGCAGCACCGTGACAGTGCTCAACGTAGGCGAGGCCGACACCGAGCCGAATATTCGCAAAGCCCTGGCCATCGGGGCCGACGATGCCATCCGCGTCAACGCCGCCCCTAAAGATGCATTTTTCGTGGCCCAAGAAATTGCGGCCGTCGTCAAAGATGGTGGCTACGACGTTATCCTGATGGGCAAGGAAAGCATTGATTACAACGGCTTTCAAGTGCATGGCATGGTGGGCGAGCTGCTCGGCATCCCGACCGTAGCCCCAGCCATGAAATTGGACATGAGCGGTAACACTGCCACCTTGGAGCGTGAAATCGAGGGCGGCAAGGAAATCGTGCAGGTAAACATGCCCTTCGTGGCCAGCTGCCAGCAGCCCATGTGCGAGCCCCGCATCCCCAACATGCGCGGCATCATGACGGCCCGCACCAAGCCCCTGAAAGTAGTACCTGCCACTAGTGCCGAAGCCCGCACCACTGTAGCTGAGTTTGCGCTGCCGCCCAAGAAGCAGGGTGTCAAGCTCATCGACGCTGCCAATGCTGGCGAGCTGATTAAGCTACTCCGCAACGAAGCCAAAGTAATCTAATCCCGTCTGTCATGCTGACGAAGGAAGCATCTTATCACGGTTGCTTTTGTCGGCTTCTCCTAACTTTTCATGCAAAGTGGACGTGATAAGGTCCTTCGCTTTGCTCAGGATGACAAAAAATTAATACTATGTCTGTTTTAGTAGTAGTTGAATGTGACAAAGGCGAGGTGAAGAAATCCTCGCTTGAAGTAGCCACCTACGGCGCGCAGGTGGCCGCCCAGCTGGGCACCACCGCCACGGCCATTGCTGTAGGCGAAGCCACCGAGGCCAGCCTCGCTAAGCTCGGCGAGCAGGGCATCACGAAAGTGCTATACGACAACGAGCCCCGCCTCAAGGACTTCGTTAATAATGCCTATACCAAGCTTATCGCGGCGGCGGCCCAGCAGGAAGACTCGAAAGTAATCGTGTTGGCTAACAGCAATATTGGCGCTTCGGTAGGCTCGCGCCTGTCTATCCGGCTGCAAGCAGCGCTGGCTACCAACGTGGTCGAGCTGCCCAAAACCGATGGCGGCCAATTCACGGTGAAGCGCGGTGCCTTCTCGGGCAAAGCCTTCTCGGATGTGGTACTGAGCGGCGACCGGAAAATTATTGCCGTTAAAAAGAATTCGCTCGAAGCTCAGCACGAGGCCGGCAAAACGGCGCAGGTTGTAGCCTTCTCGGCCCAGCTTGGCGACGCCGACTTTGCCGACGCGCCCAAGCAAGTAGTGATGCAGGACCAGGCCGGCGGCGTGCTGCTGCCCGAGGCTGCCCTTGTAGTGAGCGGTGGCCGGGGCATGAAAGGCCCCGAAAACTGGTACCTCATCGAAGACCTGGCCAAGGCGCTAGGTGCAGCCACGGCCTGCTCCAAGCCAGTGTCAGACGTAGACTGGCGCCCTCACCACGAGCACGTTGGCCAAACGGGCATCACGGTATCGCCCAACCTGTACATTGCTTGCGGCATCTCGGGTGCTATTCAGCACTTGGCGGGCGTCAACTCGTCGAAGGTGATTGTGGTTATTAACAAAGACCCCGAAGCACCTTTCTTTAAAGCCGCTGACTATGGCATTGTGGGCGATGTATTCGACGTGTTGCCCAAGCTGACAGCCGCCGTGAAGGAGCTGAGCTAAGTAGCTGAGAATAATGCCAAGCCCCAGCTTGGTGCGGGCAACGCCAGTCCATCAGACAGCTGTTGCACCCGCGCCAAGCTAGAGCTTGGCATTACTTTTTTGAGCTAGTTCCGGCCTTCCTTGCTTTATTTGTCGTAAAGAACTCTTATATCCGTTTCCCGGACTTCACACGTCCCCGCGACCCTTGAAAAAAATTCCGCTCGAAATTCTGGGCCTGTCTTCCTCTCAGTCGCAGTCCGGCTCATTTGCCCTCATTTTGGGTGAGAAGCACGGCAATCGCCGCTTGCCGATTATTATTGGCATGTTCGAAGCCCAGAGCATTGCTATCCAGATTGAGAAGATTAGCCCCAACCGGCCGCTCACGCACGACCTATTCAAATCGTTTGCCGAGCACGTGCACGTGGCGATTATTGAGGTCGTGATTTCCGACCTCAAAGAAGGCGTTTTCTACTCGCGCATCGTGTGCTCCGATGGGGCCACCACGTTCGAGATTGACGCCCGGCCCTCCGATGCCATCGCCATCGGCCTGCGCTTTGGGGTGCCCATTTTCACCGTTGAGAGCGTGCTGAGCGAAGCCGGCATCATTCTCTCAGACCTCGACGAAAGCCCCGAAGAAGACGAGGACGACCGCGACGAGGACGACGAGGACGAAGACGAGGATGCTGCGCGCCCCACGCCCCGCACTACGGAGCCGCGTGAGCCTAGCGGCCAGGTATCGCTCGACGAGCTGACCAAGATGCTGGCGCAGGCGCTGGAGAAAGAAGACTATGAAAAAGCGGCGAAAATCCGTGATGAATTGAACAAGCGCAACGGCTAGGCGTTTTTGTACTTTACTTTTGTAAGTGAAAGTCCTAGCTGATTATTCGGCTGGGACTTTTACTTATTATTCCATTAGGTTTTTTTAGGCTTCTATCTACTAACTATGTCATTAGCTATATCGCAGCGCGGCCAGGATATGCCCGCTTCCCCTTTTCGAAAACTAGCCCCCTTTGCCGAAGAAGCCAAGCGCCAGGGCAAGAAAGTGTATCATCTCAATATTGGGCAGCCCGATATACCTACACCACCCAGCTTATTTGAGGCAGTTCGCAACGCCGATATTCGGGTGCTGGCCTACAGCCACGGCGCCGGCACCGACAGCTACCGCCAGAAGCTGGCCGCCTACTACCACCGGGCGGGCATTGAGGTTACTACCAACGAAATACTCGTGACGACGGCCGGCAGCGAGGCCATCCTATTTGCGTTGATGACCTGCCTAAACCCCGGCGACGAGGTCATTATTCCTGAGCCATTTTATGGCACTTACACGGCCTTTGCCATTGCGGCCGGGGTGAATATCGTATCCGTTACGGCCACTATTGAGGATGGCTTTGCGCTGCCACCGCTGGCTGATTTTGAGCGAGTTATTACGTCGCGCACTAAGGCCATTCTGCTTTGCAACCCTAGCAACCCGACCGGCCACGTGTACACGCGCCGCGAGTTGGAAGGCATTCTGAGCCTATGCCAGCGCCACGGCCTGTATTTACTTTCGGATGAGGCGTACCGTGAATACTGCTACGACGGTGCCCGCGCCACCAGCGCCCTCAACCTAACGGGCAGCGACGAGTACGTGGTAGTGATGGACACCATCTCGAAGCGCTACAGCGCCTGCGGTGCCCGCGTAGGCTCGCTGGTCACGCGCAACCAAACCGTGTTTCAGGCAGCCTTCCACTTTGCCCAGATGCGCATCAGTCCGCCCGGCTTGGGCATGCTGCTGGGCGAGGCCGCGGCCGAGCTACCCGAAAGCTATTTCGATGAAAACCGCGCTGAGTACCAAGCTCGCCGCGACCTCACGGTGGCCCGCCTCCAAGCCATGCCGGGCGTGCAGTGCCCAGTGCCAGGCGGCGCGTTCTATGTAATGGCCCACCTGCCCGTAGACGATGCCGAGCGCTTCGGCGAGTGGCTGCTGACGGATTTTGCCTACGAAAACCAGACGCTGATGCTGTCGCCGGCCAATGGCTTTTACCAAACGCCCGACCTGGGCCGGCAACAGGTACGCATTGCCTACGTGCTGAACCTCACTGACCTGGATGCGGCTCTCACTTGCCTCGGGCACGCGCTGCTGGCTTACCCCGGCCGCACCCTGGAGCGCGAGGAAGCGACGGCTTCAGTGGCTGAGCTGCTAGCCTAAAAGTCACCCTACTTATCACTGCGAGCGTAGCGCAGCCATCGCATCAGGACGTGTTCGTTCGGGTGCGATGGCTGCGCTACGCTCGTAATGGCTAGTAGCTTTTGAGTGACCCGAACAGGTAGACAACCCAATGTAAATTGGCACTGCTGAGGCTAGGAAAAAGCCAAAAAGGTTCCTGAAAAAATTTTATTTATTATACCTGCAAGCTAAATCCGAGGCTAGGGCAATGGGCGTAATTGCCCCATCTTCCACCCATTGCCGACTAATGAAAGTATTTGAGCAATCGCTCGAGGATGAGCTTGTTAGCCGCCTCTACGCCCGCGACGAGGCAGCGATGGCACTCTTTTACAGCAAGTACAGCAAAGCCCTTTATCATACCATTTGGCGCATCGTGCGCCAAGACGAGCTGGCCGAGGATATTTTGCAGGAATGTATGCTCAAATTCTGGCTGGCTTTTCCGAAGTATGATGCCCGAAAGGGTCGGCTTTTTACCTGGGCGCTGAACATTGCCCGCAACCTGGCCATCGACTGCCTACGCGAGCAGCGCTACCGCGAGGCTCAGCGCACACACTCACTCACCGACACCAACGCCCCCGACCAGCCAGCCCCGCAAACGTTTCGGCCCGAGCATATTGGGGTGCGCGACTGGTTGGAGCTGCTTGGCACCAGCGACCGCCAGCTACTGGAGCTGCTATATCTGCGAGGCTACACCCAGACCGAGGCGGCCGAGGAGCTACGCCTGCCGCTGGGCACGGTAAAGTCGCGGGTGAGCCGCATTATTCGGATGCTCTCGCGGGCGGTTAACTGAAAACCGCCAACATAAGAAGCTTGCGTAGTAGCGCTTCGTGCTAACGCTGCCGCAACCCCAGCCGAGCTTTTCGCGAACAACGGGAGCAGAGCCAGCTATTTATTGCTGGCCCCGCTCCCGTTGCTGCTTATGACGCTTTTCATTCGTTTTCTTACTGGGTTGCTGCTGGTGCCCGCTTTGGTGCAGGCCCAGGAGCCGGCCTCGCCCCTCCCCCGCCTGCTGGCCGAGCGCAAGGTGCTTACCCAGCAATATGCCGAGGCCAATGCACAGCGGCACGGCCTGCTGGGTTTCAGCAACAAGCCCAGCAAGAAGGACTTGCAGGAAGTGGTGGACGCCCTGCAAGGCATCGTGAACAAAGACGAGCAGATAGTGGCCGTGCTCAACCAAACCACTCAAAAAGCCCAAACCACGGCCGCGCAGCTCCAAACCACTACCACCACTTTGCAAAATACTGGCCGCGGCGACCGCAACCTCACGGTGCAGCGCCTCAGCGAGTTGCAAAACGACTTGCTCAATGCCCAGCAGCGCGAGCGTCAGGCAGCCGAGCGCCAGCGCGCCTTAGCCGCTGACCTCGAAGATGCCCAGCACGGGCGCACGGTGCGCGATGTGCTCATTTTGGGGTTGGCAGCAGTGGTCGCAGGGCTGTTTTTTTGGCGGCGACGGTAGCTTTTTGACAGAGCCGGTGCTTTTGCGCAGGCTGGTTGGCTGGGCTACTCGCCAGGGTCGGTCGGCGGGGTTATGTTTGCTGGTGATGCGTCTTTTCTCTCTCCTCTTGGTGCCGCTACTGGCTGGCCTGGCTAGCTGCCACCACGCCCCGGCCTCTGCGCTAGTCGAAGCGCGGGCGGCGTTTCACTCGCACATTGTGCCGTCGTCCACTCCCAAGTCGCCACCCGAAGCGCCGCCCGCCGCACTTTTTCGCCTGGTCGGCTATCCCTCGAAAGTAGGCGACCTGCAAGCCTACCTCTCGCCTGACCCCGGCGATGGCCAGCGGCACCCAGCCATCATTTGGCTTGCGGGCGGCGACTGCAATTCCATCGGCGATGTGTGGTCGCCTAGTTCGCCTGACAATGACCAGAGCGCTGCCGCTTTCCGGCAGGCGGGCGTGCTGATGCTGTTTCCCTCGCTGCGCGGCGGCAATGCCAACCCAGGCACCAAGGAGGGCTTTCTGGGCGAGGTCGATGATGTGCTGGCGGCCACCGCCTTTTTGAAAAAACAGCCTTACGTCGATTCTGCCCGCATTTACCTGGGTGGGCACTCGACGGGTGGCACACTGGCACTACTCGTGGCCGAATCGTCGGCGCAGTACCGGGCCGTGTTTGCGCTTGGAGCCGTGGCCGATGTGGCTGGCTACGGAGCTGAATCTGGTTTTCTGCCTTTTGACATTACTGACACGCAAGAAGTTAAGCTGCGCTCGCCAGGGTATTGGCTCGGCTCGATGCAGTCGCCTCTGTGGGCCATCGAAGGCACCGACGAGCCCAGCAACATCGACGACCTGCGGGCGATGCGGGCCGCGCACCACCCGGCAAAAGCGCATTTTCTGGAAGTGAAAAATGCTACTCACTTCGGCGTACTGGCCCCGTCCAACCAACTGCTGGCGCAGAAAATACTAGCTGACACCGGCCCGACCAGCACGTTGACCATAATGGAGAGCGAGCTGAACCGCTCCCTTATGCACTAGCGCCAGGCTAGCTTGAGTGCCCGTGCTACCGCAAGAACCGACGGGCATTATGGAAAATAAGCTCATCGTCCAATAACTTGCCCGCAACCGACAGCCGCTACTGGCGCATGCTAGCAGGGACAGCGGCGCCAAACTTGTTTTGCCTTCATGCTCACTTTTACCGAAGACCAAGCCGCTGCCCTTGTCACCGACGCCGGCACCCTGAAGCGCGGCCGCGAGCTGGCCGGCCCCGCTAAGTGGGGCAACCTTGGCCGCACCGACACTGCCGCCTGGGGCGAGTGCGCGGGCAGCGGCTCCAAGCCTTATCTGGTGGGCATCGACCTCTCAGAGCCTGCCTTTAAGTGCTCGTGCCCGAGCCGGGTATTTCCGTGTAAGCATGGGGCTGGGTTGCTGCTGCTACTGGCGCGGCAACCCGCGCTGTTGCCCGCTGGCACGCCGCCCGCGTGGCTGGCCGAGTGGCTCGATAAGCGCCAAGCTAAGGATGAGGCCCAAGCCGAAAAAGCCGCCGCCAAACCCGCAAAAAAAGTCGATGCTGACGCGGCCAGCACATCGGAGGCATCCAACAGTACACCCAATGCCGCCCAACAAAAACGCGAGGCCCAGCGCCACGCCCGCATGCAGGCCGGGGCCGAAGACCTGGAAACCTGGCTGCTCGATTTGCTACGCGCTGGCTTGGCCGACCTCGAAAAGAAAGGTGCTAACTTCTGGGAAAATCAGGCGGCCCGGCTAGTTGATAATCAATTACCTGGCTTGGCCGCCGTACTGCGCGAGTTAGCTGAGTATCCCACCGCTGGCCCCAATTGGGCCGCCCGCCTGCTGAGCCGCCTGGGCGAGCTGTACGTGCTGGTGCGTGCCTTTCTAAACCGCGAAAACCTTGCCCCCGCCGCCCGGCAGGATGTGTGGCAGCAAGTCGGCATCACGCCCAAAAAAGACGACCTGCTGGCCGACGCAGCCGCGCTGGTCATTGCCGATACGTGGCTGGTGCTGGGTCAATACACCTGGCCCGAGGAGCGTGTAATGGGCCGACGCAGCTGGCTCTATGGCCAAAACTCGGGCCGCACGGCGCTGGTGCTGGAGTTTGCGTTTGGTAGCCAGCCTTTTGCTACGCCGCTCATTCCGCAAGGCAAGTACGCGGGCGAAGTGGTGTTTTACCCCGGCTTGCTGCCCCTGCGTGCCGTGCCGGTTAGTCTGGCCTTTAAGGGCAGCGCGGCCGATGCTACTCCGCCCGGCCAAAGCATTGGCCAGTTGCTGGAAAGCTACGCTACGGCCCTGGCCCACCAGCTCTGGCTGCGGCAGTGGCCAGCGGCCATTGGGCCGGTGCTGCTCCACCCCCAGCCCGATGGCCGCTGGCTGCTGCACCACCCCGCCGAATCGCTGGCGCTGCCCTTGCGCCTCGTCGATGAGGAGACAGCCTGGCAGTGGCTGGCTTTTAGTGGTGGTCAGCCGCTGACGCTATTTGGCGAATGGGATGGACAGGCCTTTACCCCCTTCGTAACCTGGAGTGCGGATGCGGACAAAGCCGGCAAGGCGGTGGTGAAAGACGACTTTTTCCTTAGCGGAGCTAGCGCCGGCCAGCCGATGGAAGCATTGCCAGCATCGGCGGTTGTTGTGGCCCCTGCTGACATAGCGAATGCAGCAACCCAAGTTGCAGTGAGTGAACCAACTGCCGCTGATGCACCTACCTGGCCACAGCTGCTGCGTCTGGCGCTGCTGGGTACCCGCCAGAGCGCCGAGGCGCTGCCAGCCTTCCCTACCCTGCCCGCGCTGGCCAGCCGCGAGCAGCAGCTGTTGCTTTCGGCGGGCACGCTGGCCCTGATGCGCAAGGCCGGCTACGTGCCGCTGCCTGCCCCGGCCGTGCTCGCTCCGGCCGCGCCCGACCCCGTGCCGGCCTTGGGGCCACTGGGCACCGAAGTGCTGCACCAGATGCTGGTGCGTTCCCTATATCTCGACCTGCTGCCCGACTACCTACACGGCGTGGCTACCGCTGGCCGCCGCGTGCCCGAGGTATTGTTGGTACCGCTGTTGCAGCATGCGACTAAGTCAGTAGCCGCGCGCGCCGACCTAGGGGCCGTGCTGGGCACGCGGGGCCGCTGGCTGGCAGCCTTGAACTCCGAGTGGGCTAAACTATTTACCGCCAGCACGCCTGCCACAGACCTAGCTCACCTCAGCACGTGGGAAACTGGCCTACTGCCTGAGCGCCTGGCATGGCTGCGCCAGCGCTTCGCCCAGGACGCCGACGTGGCCCGCGCCTTGCTGCTAGCCGCCCTACCCATCGAGCCGGCCAAGGTGCAAGAGCCGCTGCTGCAACTGCTGGCCGAACACCTTCACCCGGACACCGAGCCTACACTCGAAGCCTTGCTAAAATCGCGGGGGCAGGAGGTACGCCGCCAATCCGCCGCGCTGCTGGTGCGCCTGCCCAGTGCGGCCCTCACCGAGCGGCTGTGGGCGCGAGCGGCTCCGCTCATCACGGCCCGGCGCAAGCTGCTGGGCTTGGGCAAACCTACCCTGGAAATAACCCTGCCCACTGCCTGGGACAAAAGCTGGCTGGCCGATGGTATTGAGGAGAAAAATGACCAGTTCGTTTACCTCGCCCGCACCGACAGAGCGGCGGCCGTCGGGGCTGGGGCCGCACGCTTGGCCAACATGCTGGCGCTACTGCCCGTGCGCCGCTGGCTGGCGCAGCTCCAGCTTTCGGCCGATGAGCTATTGGAGGCCGCCCTAGCCTCCGAATGGGCGGTGCCGCTGCTGCCGGCCTGGGCACTGAGCACCGTGGCCCACCACGATACCGAAGCCGCCACTGCTTTTGTGCAGCTGTGGCTGGCGCAGGGGCTGCGCCTACAGCAACTAAAAGTTCAGTTGAATATCGAGCAGCTGGCGGCGCTCCTGCCGGTCGCTACCCAGCAGCGTTTGCTGGTGCCGCAGCTGGTGCATCGCCTCAACCGGACGGGTGCCGAGTGGGAGCCCGCTCTCACGGAGCTGGAGCAAACTCGCGTGCTGCCCGGCCCCTGGCCGTGGGCGCTCAGCCAGGCCGCGCTAGCCGTAGTGGCCCGCCACACCGCCAACACCGCCAGCCCCAATTGGCTGCCCTACGACCGCCGCCGCTTTGGCCTCTTCGTGAGCCAGACATTGCTCGACAAGCTGGCCCCGGCCGATGTCGCCGCTGCTCAGCAGCAGTTGGCCGCTATCGCCGAGCCGCACGAGTTTTACGCCGACCAATTCCGTGATTTTGGTGATGCGCTCCGCTTCCGCGCCGACTTGGCGGCTAGCCTTACGGAGCCTGCATAATGAAGCAACTACTAGCTGTCATTGCGAGCGCAGCGAAGCAATCGCACCTGTTCGGCTACTGTTCCGATGCGATTGCTTCGCTGCGCTCGCAATGACAAACGAACTAATTCATAACGCTTAACTCAAAACTCTTAACTCCAACGAAATGGACCTGCTTCGCCCCCACGCCGAAATAACCTACGCTGAAGAGCTAGCCGCCCTGCGCGCCGCCGACGACCGCCCCCGCCCTACCAATTGGCAGCTCTCGCCGTGGGCCGTAGTCACGTACCTGCTGGGCGGCAAGCTGGCCAATGGATTCGAAATCGAGCCCAAGTATATCGGCCAGCGGCGTTTGATGGAAATCGCGGTGGCGACCCTGGCTACCGACCGTGCCCTGCTGCTGCTCGGCGTGCCCGGCACCGCCAAAAGCTGGGTGAGCGAGCACCTCACGGCCGCCATCAGCGGGCACTCCAACCTGCTCATTCAGGGCACGGCGGGCACGGCCGAAGACTCGCTACGCTACTCCTGGAACTACGCCCGCCTGTTGGCCGAAGGTCCCTCGCTGGGTGCGCTCGTGCCCAGCCCGCTTTATAAAGGCATGGCCCAGGGCCAATTAGTCCGCATCGAGGAATTGACCCGCATTCCGTCCGATGTGCAGGACACGCTCATCACCATGCTCTCGGAGAAGGTATTGCCTATCCCTGAGCTAAGTACCGAAATCGCCGCCACGCGGGGCTTCAACGTAATAGCCACCGCCAACGACCGCGACCGGGGCGTGAATGAGCTGAGCAGCGCCCTACGCCGCCGCTTCAACGCCGTGGTGCTGCCCCTGCCCAACACGCTGGCCGAGGAAGTCGAAATCGTGCAAACCCGCGTGGCCAAGCAAGGCAAATCCCTCCAGATTCCGGCCGAAGCCCCGGCCCTGGAGCAGATTCAGCGCCTCGTCACCATCTTCCGCGAGCTGCGCCAGGGCGTGACCGACAACGGCAAAACCAAGCTCAAGAGCCCCAGCGGCACCCTCAGCACCGGCGAGGCCATCTCGGTAATGAACAGCGGCCTGGCCCTGGCTGCCTACTTTGGCGATGGCACCCTGCGCGCCGCCGACCTCGCCGCCGGCCTCACCGGGGCCGTCATCAAAGACCCCGTCCCCGACCGCGTGGTGTGGCTGGAATATCTCGAAACCGTAGTGAAGGAGCGCGAGGGCTGGAAGGATTTATACCGGGCGTGCCGCGAGGTGGTGGCGTAGGCTGTGTGCAATCTGTTGCGGCCAAGCATCTACAGTTTACATACCCCATTCCACAACCTGCCTACAGTGCCTCTTATGAAACTACAGCTGCGTTATTCGGCGTGCTGCGTTGCGCTCACCCTGCTGGTTTGTGTGATACCACTTCTCGCATCTTGCGCCACTAAAGCTACGCTGAGCAAAAATTATCGGGAGATGCTGGTCGTAAAACACCAGATATGGGCACTCACCAATGCCGGAAAAATCGAAGTGTACGATGCCGATGGCACTCAGCAGCACTTGCCCCTTGTCGAATCGGTAAACGCACAGCACCTGGCGGCTGATGGGGATAACAT
>CAXUKA010000130.1:0-15351 GCA_964251335.1 uncultured Hymenobacter sp. | reverse complement strand
CGCCCCTCACGCCCGCCGACCGGCTGCTGGTGGGCTTCGACCTGCGCAAAGACCCGCGCCGCATCCGGGCGGCCTACGACGATGCGCAGGGCGTTACGGCCGAGTTTAACCTGAACCTTTTGCGTCGCTTCAATACTGAGCTGGATGCCGACTTTCAGCTCGAAAACTGGCAGCACTACCCCGATTACGACCCCAGCACCGGGGCTATGCGCTCGTGGCTGGTGAGCCGCTGCGCCCAGACCATACGCATTGGCGTGCTAGGCGGGCAGGTGTTTGAGTTTGCGGCTTGGGAGGCTATTCACACCGAAAATTCCTTCAAGTTTACCTTGCCGCAGATTGAGGAATTGGCCGGTGATGCGGGTCTGCGGGTAGTCGAGGTTTTCCAGGACGAGGCCGGCGACTTCGCCGACGTGGTGCTGGCGGTGGCGTAATTTTACAGGTAAGGAATCCGATTTTCCGTCATGCTGAGCGCAGCGGAGCAGAGTCGAAACATCTCGCGTGCTGCACTAAATTATTACGTCAGCAATGAAGCGGTAGAGATGCTTCGACTCCGCTTTGCTGCGCTCAGCATGACGGGTTTTATTTAGCCCCACTCGTTTTGAAAGCTCACCTCCGCCCTACCCTACTTCTAGCTTACCCCGTCGTCCTCAGCCAGCTCGGCCACGTGCTGGTGGGGGTATGCGACTCGGTAATGGTGGGCCAGCTGGGCAAGCTACCGCTAGATGCCGTGGGCATGGGCGTGAGCGTGACCACGCTGCTGCTGGTGCTGGGCCTGGGTATCAGCATGGGGTCGGTGCCCCGGGTGGCGGCGGCCAACGGGCGCGGCGATGAGGCATTTTTGGGCCGGCTGCTAGTGGGCACAGTGTGGCTCAATACCTTAGTGGGCGTGGTGCTAATGGGCCTCAGCCAGCTGCTTCCGCTGTTGCTGCCCCTGCTGAAACAATCGCCCGAAGTGGTGGCGCTGGCCACGCCCTGGGTGCGTGTAGTGGGCTTATCGCTGCTGCCGCTCATGGTGTTTCAGGGCTTCCGCGAGTGGGCTGAGGGCCTGGGCTTTACTAAGCAGGCCATGCAGCTATCTATTGCGGGCAATGTGGTGAATGCTTTGCTGTGCTACGCCCTCATTTTCGGGCATTTCGGTGCGCCCGCAATGGGCCTGATGGGCGCCGCTTGGGCCACGTTGTTCTCGCGCATTGGCATGGCAGTGCTGATGGCCCAGTTTGTACTGCGCGATAAGGAGCTACGTACTCGCCGACCCGCCGAGGCTGCCGCCTGGCTGCGGCCTGGCCTCGATGAGCTGCGCGGGCAACTGGCGCTGGGTCTGCCCATCGGTGTGCAGATGATGCTGGAAGTAGGCGCGTTCAGCGTGTCGTTTCTAATGATAGGCTGGATTGGTGTAACGCCCCAGGCCGCCCACCAGATTGCCATCAACGTAGCCTCGGTGACGTATATGGCGGCCAGCGGAATTGCCGCGGCGGCCACCATCCGGGTGGGCAGCCTGCGCGGCAGCGGCGAGTTGGCCGAAGCGCGGCAGGCGGGCTTTGCGGCGTACTGGCTGGCCTTGGGGTTTATGGGAGCTATGGGCCTGTTGATTCTGTCATTGCGGCACGTCATTCCGTCGTTCTATAATCACGACCCGCTGGTAGTGGCGCAGGCCGCCACGCTTATGGCCATTGCGGCAGGTTTCCAAATATCGGATGGTTTGCAGGTGGTGGGCCTGGGCGCATTGCGCGGGCTGGAAGATGTGAAAGTGCCCTCAGTGGTAGCGCTGCTGGCTTATTGGGGACTGGCCTTGCCGCTGGGCTATACGCTAGGCTTTGTACTAAAGCTGGGCGCGCCCGGCGTGTGGTTGGGCCTGCTCACGGGCCTGACGGCAGTGGCCGTAGTGCTGCTGGTGCGTTTCCGACGCGAAAGCCAGCCGGGTGCGCTGCTACCTAATGTGCCCCAAAATACCCCAGTGTTGGCCGAAGCAGTAGCCCTGTAGGGTACAAGACTAGCCCCTGCCCAGCATTGTTGAGAAGCCGCTGAACAACACCGGGCCGTGACCAGCCGTGCGCCCACACGACACTTTTTAGGGCGCGGGGGCGTTGGAAAAGCGGCCACTTTGGCTATCTACTCTGCTCATGTTTCCTCGATTATTTGCCGGCGCGCTGCTGGCACTGGCTGTTTTTTCTACTCCTGCGGCCCACGCACAGGCTGGTACGGCGGGCGGCACCCTGCACTGGTCGGCCAGCCGGCCGCTGGCGCTGGCAGATTTTAAGAGTCGGCCCAAGCCGGGCGAAACGCACGCGGCCCTCACATCGGCTACTATCGTGGCCCAAGTTGCTTGCAAGAGTGGGCAGTTTACGGGCCACGTGCAGGCAGCCTTCGACCCCAACGCTTCGTGGTGGCGCGACCCTGCCACCATGACGCCCAAGCTGCTGCGCCACGAGCAGCTGCATTTCGATATTACGGAGGTGTATGCCCGCCGCCTGCGCCAGAAGCTGGCCGCGGTGCGGGTACCCTGCGCCCAGTTGGGCAGCACCTTCGAGCGCCTCAGCCGGAGCGTGTATGCCGAGTGGGAAAAAGCCGAGCAGCAATACGACCGCGACACCAACCACGGCCTCAAGCCTGAGCAGCAGGCCCAATGGGAAGCGCAGGTGCAGCAGCAGCTCACCGAATTGGCCGAGTTTACCGACTCAGAGGCGTGATATGTAGCACAAGTTTTAGCTTGTGTGGGTGTAGACAATTTATTTGCACGACCCAAGCTACAGCTTATGCTAAATACCCTCACCTGGCCCGAATTTGAGCGCGTTGATATTCGCGCCGCCACTATTCTCGAAGCCCACGAGTTTCCGCAAGCCCGCAAGCCTGCCTACCAATTGCTGCTTGATTTTGGCCCCGAAATCGGCCTAAAAAAGTCCAGCGCCCAAGTCACGCACCACTACACGCCCGCTACGCTAATGGGCCGGCAGGTGCTGGCCGTAGTCAATTTTCCACCCAAGCAAATTGGCCCCTTCCGCTCCGAGGTGCTGGTGCTGGGCGTGCCCGATGCCGAAGGCCACATCGTGCTCACGGCGCTAGCCGCGCCAGTACCCAATGGCAACCGCTTGTATTAGAACGGTTTCTACACCACCCTAAAAACAGCTCTGATGAATAGGCAAGCAATGCCCCCTTGACGTTGCGCCCGCTGCTCCACCTACCACGGATGCTCGGGCGTTACCGGCTTACCGCCATTCAGCTCCGCTTCGCGCCGCTCCAGCGAGTCGATAACGACCTTATAAATCTCATTCATATCCTTGTTATTGATGGAGTAATAACGGTAGCTGCGTTGCAGGATAGAATCGCTTTCCGATAGATTATTCTTCAATAAAATGGCCGCTTTCTGGCTTTGAAACAGCGCCCGCGCCGAATCGGGCGAGAGGCGGCTAGCCTCCACGCGCGATTCGAGCAGGTGTAGCTTCACCAGCACGCTCACCAGCTTCTCTTTGGACATCAATTGCGCCGGGGGCTTCACTTCCTCGGGCATGGAGCAGCCGCCGAGCACGGCAAGCAGTAGGGCACTGGTGGCCAGTAGCGGCCGAACGACGACTAAACGAGTACTATTCACCCCCAAAAATAGCCCCGCGCCGTAGCTTCGCCCTTATCATGCCCGCCCCCGACGCTTCTGCCTCTGCTTTTCCGGCCAGCCTTGCGGGGCTGGTGCGCCGCCTGCGCCACCTCGAAATACGGATGCGCCACGCCGTAGAAAGCCAGCTGCAAGGCAATTTTCGGTCTGTTTTTCGGGGCACCGGACTGGAGTTTGACGATGTGCGCCTCTACCAATACGGCGATGAGGTGCGCGCCATCGACTGGGCCGTTAGCAGCAAAGGCCACGGCACATTCGTCAAAACCTACAAGGAAGAGCGCGAGCAGCAGGTGCTGGTAGCCCTCGATGTAAGTGCCTCGCAGCGAGTAGGCAGCGCGGCCAGCGGCCAGCGCAAGCTCGACGTAGGCTGCGACTTGGCCGGCCTGCTAGCCCTCTCGGCCGCCCGCCAAGACTCGGCCCTGGGCCTGTTGGCCTTCTCCGACCAAAAGGAATTGTACCTGCCTCCGGCCAAAGGAGTGCGAGCCGCCTACGCCCTCATCCAGCGTTTGTTTGCGCTGGAGCCAGCCTCGCGGCAGACGGCGCTGGGCGCGGGCATCCGGCTGGCGCTGAGCCTACTGCGGCGGCGTAGCCTGGTGGTGCTCATCTCCGATTTTATCGACGAGCACTATGAGCGCGAGCTTACCATGCTGGCCCGCCAGCACGACCTGCTGGTGGTGCAGCTGCTGGCTCCGCACGAGGCACAGTTTCCGGCGCTGGGCATTGTGCCCCTGCGCGATGCCGAAACGGGCGTGCTGCGCTGGGTCGATACGTCGGCTCCCGGCTTTCGGGCCAGCTTCGCCGCCCAGACGGAGGCACGCCAGCAAGCCTTGCAGACGCTCTGCCGCCGACAGAAGGTGGGTTTTCTGGCCTTGCGCACCGATGAGGACTTTGTGCCCCAGCTGGTGGGCCTGTTTCAGCGACGCGGACACTAATTTTTAATTATGAATTAGGAGTTATGAACTATGAGCTGGCAGAAGGTTTTGAGTTGTTCGCTACGCTGAAAAAAAACTCTGCAAAACCCTGCGCTTTCATCCTGCGCAACCCTGCGAAAATCTTCTTATTAATTGGCATTTTAGCCTTTTGTTGTACTGCCCACGCCCAAGGCCCCACTGGCCGTTTCTCGCGCCCGGTGGTGACGGTGGGCCAGCCCCTTGACTACGAGCTGCGCTACGAGCACGCTCCCGGCGACGAAGTGGTGTTTCCCGATTCGTTGGCTGCATTTGCACCTTTCGAGTATGTGGGACGCACCTGGCAGCCCACCCGTACCCAGCACGGCCGCAGCCTCGACCGCACCGTGTACCATCTGCGCACCTTTGCCTTAGTACCGACGCAGACTCTACAACTGCCGGTGCTGGTGCTGCGCGGCTCCGACACGCTGCGCCTACTGCCCCCACCCGCGCAGGTGCAGCTGCGGCGCACGGCCCCGGCGCTTGTGGGGCAGGCCACTACCCCGCCCACCCTGCGGCAAGACCTGCGCCAGCTGCCACTGGAGCCAGCTTTTAATTATCCCTTCTGGCTAGCCAGCTTGGCGGGGGTGTTGCTGCTAGCGGCTGGCGTGGCGGCGCTGTTTGGTCGGCGGTGGCGGCGCCGCTACGGTTTGTACAAGCGTCGTAAAAACCATGTGTATTTCCTGGCGCAGTTTGCCCGCCATGCCGAGCGCTTCGCGCTTTCGCGCTCGGCCCCAGTGGTAGAGCGAGTGGTAGTACTCTGGAAAAATTATTTATCCAGCTTAGAGGACAACAATCTTAATTCACTTACTACCAAAGAGCTAGTCGAGCACTTCAACAACGATGACGATGTGCGCCGTGCCCTGCGCGCCACCGACCGTGTAGTGTATGGCAACCTACTCAGCGAAGACGCTCAGGAGGTTGATGCCGCATTTCAGCGCTTGCGTAATTTCGCCGAGCGGCAGTATGAGCAGGTGTCGGCTGGTTGAAAATGGCATTGGTTAGGTCATGCTGAACGTAGTGACGCATCTTGCGTGGTGTAGTAAATTTTTGCGCTAGCAACGAAGCAAGCGAGATGCTTCACTGCGTTCAGCATGACACAACAAAAATTAAATAACTCATTTACAATATTATGCCACACTTAGTAGTGCTCACCGGGGCCGGCGTATCGGCCGAAAGCGGCATCCGCACCTTCCGCGACACCAATGGGCTCTGGGAAGAGCACCGCATCGAAGACGTAGCCACGCCCGAAGCTTTTGCTCGCAACCCGGCGCTGGTGCTCGATTTTTATAACAAGCGCCGCGCCCAAGCCCGCACCGTGGAGCCTAATGCCGCTCACCTGGCCCTGGCCGGCTTCGAGGAAGTACCCGGCTGGACGGTGAGCATCATCACCCAAAACGTGGACGACCTGCACGAGCGCGCTGGCTCGACCCAAGTGTTGCACCTGCACGGCATGCTAAACGAAATGCGCTCCGTAAAAGACGAAGCCACTGTGTATTACTGCGATGGCGACATTGTGGTGGGCGACCTGGCTCCCGACGGTTCGCAGCTGCGCCCGCACATCGTGTGGTTTGGCGAAATGGTGCCCGCTATTGAGGAAGCTGCCGAAATCGCTGCCACGGCCGACGTGCTGCTTGTGGTAGGCACCTCGCTGCAAGTATACCCGGCAGCCGGGCTCCTGCATTATGCCCCAGCCGATTGCCCGGTTTATGTCATCGACCCGCACCAGCCAGAGGTAACGGGCCGGCGCGGCGTGCACTACGTGGTGGAGGCTGCCGGTGTGGGCGTGCCACAGGTGCTGCGCGAGCTTGCAGCGTAAGCTTGCGCTATAAGCTCGACGCTATAACCTGATTATCCTTAATTATGAATTTCGCGTAAGCGCTGCATTACCCCTTACCGCATGCACTTACGTTTCCTCGCCGCGCTGGCCCTGCTTGGGCTGGCAACCACCTCACTTTCTGCCCAAACTGCACCGCCTGCGCACACCGTTTTCTTGCTGGGCAATACTGCTGAGGGCGACTTACCTACGGCTCGCTTGCAAGCCTTGCACCAAGCGCTAGCCCGGCAAACCATGCCTTTCACCGTAGTGCATCTCGGTGATATTGTGGCCAATGAAGGCTTGGCCGCGAAGAAGGACACGGCCCTTTCGCAAGCCGAAAAAAGCCGGGCCGATGCCCTCATTGCCCTAGTGAAAGACCTGCCGCTGGGCAAAATCTACTTCCTGCCCGGCGATAAAGACTGGGCTAACTCGGGCCGCGACGGCCTGAAGGCCGTGCGCCGCCTGGAGAAGTATATCGAGAAGCAACTGCCCGGCCAGAATGCCTTCTTGCCTACCAATGGCTGCCCCGGCCCCGAGGTGGTAGACGTGGCCCCGCTGGTGCGGCTGGTGGCCATCAATTCGCCTTGGTTTACGCACCCCTACGACCGGCCCGAAGCGCCCGATACGGATTGCAAAACGCTGACGAAAGAGGAGTTTCGGGAGCAATTACAGGATATTATTGACGATACGAAGGGCAAAAACCTGCTGCTGGTAGGCCACCACCCCGTCGTGACGAATGGCGTGTACGGCGGCCACGAGCCGCTTTCGCGCCACCTGAGCCCGCCGGTGCTGGGCACCATTTACGCCGCTTACCGCCAAAATGTGGGCACGCCCCGCGACCTTGCCAGCCCCGGCTACCAGGCCCTGCGCAAGGAGTTGCTGAATACCCTGCAAAGCAACCCTGGCGTGGTGTACGCAGCCGCGCACGACTTCTCGCTCCAGCTCACGCCAGTGCAGGGCAACTATCATATCGTAGCTGGTAGCTTTGCCACCAGCCAGCACGTAGGCGCCAGCAATACTGCGCTTTACAACAAGAAAGAAGATGGCTACGCCACGCTTGAATACTTTGCCGATGGCACGGTAAAAAACCACTTCTACGCTTTTGAAGGCGACAGCCAGCCGGCGAAAGAAGCCTACGCGGGCACGCTTTTCCGCTCGCCCTGCGATGCGGATACGACCTCGCGCATTCCGGTCAATTCTTTTATCATCGACTGCCCTGGCGTGGCTCAGACGCCTGCCGAGCGGCGGCCGAATGCACCTTTTCAGGCGGCGACGGTGGTAGTGCCGGGGCCTGAGTACAAGGCGGGCGGCAGCAAGCGCTTTTTTATTGGACCGATTTACCGCACATCGTGGCTCCAGCCGGTGAAGGTGCCCACGCTGAATTTGCGCACCGAGAAAGGCGGTTTGAGGCCTTTTGGCCGGGGCGGGGGGCGGCAGACGACCTCGCTCAAGCTCATCGCGGCGGATAGCTCGGAGTATGTATTTCGGTCGGTGGACAAGGACGTGACGACCATCTTGCCGCCTGAGCTGCGCAACTCGTTCGTGGCCCCTATTCTGAAGGATATTACGGCTACGGCCAACCCGTATTCGGCGCTGCCCATCAGCGCCATGCTCGACCATACTGACATTCTGCACGCCCGGCCGCGTCTGTTTCGGTTGCCTGATAATGACCAGCTTGGCCCCTATCGCCAGGACTACGCCAAGCTACTCGGCACCCTCGAAGACCGGCCCGAAGACCCAAAGCCCAACCTGCCGGGCTTTGGCAAAGCTGATGAGGTAACCCGCTCGTACAGTTTTTTTCGCAAGCTGTATAAAGACCACGACAACCGCGTCGATGCCCAAAACTTGGCCCGTGCCCGCGCTTTCGACATGTTGGTAGCCGACTTTGGCAAGCACGAAGACAACTGGAAATGGGCCGGCTACGACCAAGGCAAGGGCAAAGGCACTGTCTACAAGCCCATTCCGCGCGACCGCGACCAGTCTTTTACGCTCTGGAATGGCTTTCTGACCTATCTCGCCAACCGCGAGTGGGCCGTGCCGAGTATTGAGGATTTCCAGACGAAATTTCACGACATGAAAAGCCTGAACTGGCCGGCCCGCCACCTCGACCGGTTCTTGCTGCAAAGCCTAACCCGCCAGGACTGGCAGAATGCCGCCAAGTACTTGCAGCAGCAGCTTACGCCCGCCGTAATTGATGAAGCCACGGCCACACTGCCAGCTGAGATTCAAGGGCTTTCGGGAAAAGATATTAATCGCAAGCTCAAGGCGCGCATACAGGAATTGCCCCGAGCCGTGGACCGCTATTACGAGCTGCTAGCCCAGCGCGTAGACGTGGTAGGCTCCAATGAAAACGAAGTTTTCAAGGTCGAGCGCCTGGCGGGTGGGCGGGTGCGCGTGCAGGAATTTGCCCGCAAGGGCGACTCGCAGGAAACCAACGGACCAGCGCTATTCGACCGCACTTTCGAGCCTAAGGAAACCCAGGAAATAAGCATCTACGGCCTTGATGGCCAGGACATTTTTCAAATAACTGGCGAAGGCGGGCGGCATAGCATCGTGGTGCGCGTAGTTGGCGGCGCGGGCAAGGACAACATCGCCGACGACAGCCGTGCCAACGGCTTGCGCCGCCTCACCAAAGTGTACGACACGCCCGGCACCGACCTTAAAGGCGGTCCCGAAACCGACGACCGCCGCAGCACCAGCCGCAATGTCAATCTCTATGACCGTGAGGCATTTGAATACAACGGCTACGCGCCGCGCCTAGGGCTATTTTATAATCGCAACGATGGCGTAGGTCTTACGCTGGGCATCGGCTTCACGCAGCAGGGCTTTCGCAAGCCCGACTATAGCAACCGCTACGATTTTGCCCTGCAAACCTCGACGGGCGGGCAGTTTCAACTGTCGGCCAGCACGCGCCACCGCTACGCCATTGGCAAGGTTGATATCGGCGGCGAGGTGAATTACGGCAGCTATTTCCCTTTTTATAATTTCTTCGGACTGGGCAACAACTCGGTGAAAAGCGAGGACTTGTACGATGCCAAATATTACCGTGCTCGCTACAAGGGCTTCACCGTGAGTGCTTTTGCGGAACGCACATTCTTCCAGCGCAGCATTTTCCACATCGGGCCTTCGTATGAATATTACACGTCGAGCTACGACGATAATAGCCAGCTCGGCCAGGACCTACGCCAGCAGCTGCCTGGCCTAGACAATGCCCGGCCCAATGCCGATTTCCAACGTCTCGTGGGCCTGAATGCGCTGTTGGACATTGACTTGCGTAACCGCAAGGTATTTGCCCAGCGCGGCGTGCGCCTGCTAGTGCGCCACGACTCATACCGGCAGCTAAGCGGGTATAAGGAGTTTTATGGCCTCACGCAGGCCTCGGCCGAGTACCTAGGTACGGCCCGGCTCGGCATTCCCATCACGCTGGCGCTGCGCGGCGGCGGAGCCAAAAACTACGGTAATTCCGACCATATCCCGTTCTACAAGCTCACCAGCCTGGGCCTGGCCGAAAACCTGCGTGGCTACTACCGCAACCGCTTTACCGGCGACGCCAGCCTGTACTACAACACGGAGCTGCGCTTTGCCCTGGGCCAGAGCAAAAACCACTTCCTGCCCTTTTACTATGGCCTGTTTGGGTTTTATGACCAAGGCCGTGTGTACTACCAGGGCGCGTCGCCGGGCGGCTGGCACGCGGGCTATGGTGGGGGTTTTTACCTCGCTCCCATCGTAGAAACGCTGGCTTTTTCGGTGTCGTATCAGGTTTCGGAGGAAAATAGTCTGGTGCAGTTTGGGCTAGGTTTCCGCATTGATAAATAGGCGATTTAGAACCTAATTTCGAAGGCCCGCTTGCTTTGGCAACGGCCCGTACTGCTTGTTAGGTCGATGTGACTGACTGATTGGCCGAGTTCACGCAATATTCCCGCTTGCGTGCTGAACCTTTACGAACTTTTGGAGTCTCTTGCTCCGGCTGCGTTGCGCCGACTATTGCTTTTGCTAGTCGGCAGGGCCTGGTAGTATTTGTATTTCTGTTCCCTTGGCTCGCCTTCTCGCTTTTTGGCTAACACAGTATATCGGCCGTGTCGGTGGGTTGCTCGGGCTGTGCCTGCTGGCTTTTTCCGGCCAAGCCCAAACAATTGCTTCGCCCGACTTCCACCCCGCCAGCGCGCCCGCACCGCTCGATGTAGCCGACGTGGCCCACCGGCTCTATACTCGCCTGCCCGCCCACGACTCGCTGAGTTTGCAAAGTGGCCATCACATCCTGCTGCTGGTGCCCGTGGTGGGCTATTCGCAGCAAACCAGCGGCGTAGCCGAACTAGCTGTCAACCTGGCTTTTCGGCGGCCGTTGGCCAATGTCTCGACACTTATTGGGGCGGCCGAATATACGCTTAATAACCAGCTTATTTTCACGGCTACCTCCTCAGTTTGGACTCCTGACAACACCTGGAATTTCGCGGGCGACTGGCGCGTAATGCGCTATCCACAAAGCACCTATGGCCTAGGCATGTACACAAGCACCAGCGACGATGTGGTGTCGATGGACTACCGGTATCTGCGCTTTTACCAGACGGTGCTACGGCGCATCGCGCCTAGCTGGTACGTGGGGCTGGGCTACCAGCTCGACGACCACTGGAATATCGAGAGCCGCAACAGCCGCCGCGAAGTTACCTCTATTTCGCGCTACCGCTATGGGGTAGAAGGGCGGTCTGTGTCCTCGGGGCCGGTATTCAGCCTGCTCCACGATAGCCGCGCTAATGCCCTCAACCCGCAGGGCGGCTATTACTTAAACGCGCAGTATCGCCCCAACCAGAAGGCCCTGGGCAGCGATACCAACTACCAGTCCTTGCTGCTCGAAGGCCGCCTGTACCTGCATCCGTCGCCCCACTCAGCCAATATCCTGGCGCTTTGGTCATACAACGCCCTGACGCTGAACGGCAACCCTCCTTTCCTCGACCTACCCGCCACTGGCTGGGATACCTACAGCAACCTGGGGCGCGGTTTTATTCAGGGCCGTTTTCGGGGCAAAAACTTGGTGTATGGCGAAGCCGAGTACCGCTTCGCTATTACGCACAATCATTTGCTAGGTGGCGTAGCGTTTGCCAATGCCCAGAGTGTCACGGAGCTAGCCGTAGTAAGAGGCCGCGTCGAAGACGGAGGCTTCGAAAAAATAGTACCTGCCGTGGGCGGCGGCCTGCGTGTCAACCTTAATAAAGTTTCGCACACCAACCTCTCCATCGACTACGGTTTTGGCCTCGATGGCTCGCACGGATTATCGCTGAATTTGGGCGAAGTTTTTTAGCATTACCTCCCTAAAAACAGGCATATTTCTTAGCATGCAGGTATAGCTTTGCTGTTCAGCTATTGCTGGTCCGCCTTGCTATGCAGCCCACTACCACTCAGGATATTCTCCTCTATCAGTCGCCCGATGGGCAAATTCGCCTCGATGTGCAGCTCGACCACGATACCGTGTGGTTGACACAGGCGCAGATGAGTGAGTTATTTGCTCGCGAACGCAGCGTAATTACCAAGCACTTACGCAATATTTTTCAGACTGGCGAACTGGTTGAAGAAAGCAATGTGCAAAAAATGCACATTGCTTCTTCTGACCGTCCTATCACCCTTTACAATCTAGAGGTTATTATTAGCGTCGGCTACCGCGTCAATTCAGTAAGTGGCATTCGCTTCCGGCAATGGGCTACAAAAATTTTACGCGACTACCTTGTGCAAGGCTACGTGCTAAATGAAAAGCGCCTGCGCGAAAGCGCCCGCCAGCTCGCCGACCTTAAGCGCTTGGTGCAATTGCAGGCGGAAGTTGCCAGCAACCAAGAATTAACTACTGACCAGTCCGATGCACTCCTCCGCATATTGGGCGACTATGCCCGCGCGCTCGATGTACTCGACCAGTATGACCACCAGCGCCTGCACGTAGCCCGCGATACCGTAGCCACACCAGAAAATGAGCCGTTTGAGCTAACACCCGACAATGCCCGACAAGCTATTAAGGCCTTGCGGGTGCAGTTTGGCGGCTCCGAGCTATTTGGGCGTGAGAAAGACCAGTCGTTTGAAAGCTCAGTACGCACTATCTACCAGAGCTTTGGCGGGCAGGACATGTACCCAAGCGTAGAGGAAAAGGCGGCTAATCTGCTCTATTTCGTCGTAAAGAATCACTCATTTTCAGATGGCAATAAACGCATTGCCGCCTTCCTATTTGTTTATTTTCTTGACCGCAACAACTGCCTTTATCACCTCAACGGCTCCCGGCGGCTGGCCGATAATGCCTTAGTAGCGCTTACACTGCTCATTGCCGAGAGCAAGCCCGAAGACAAAGACACAATGGCGACGCTGGTTGTGAACCTCATCAACGGCGACAACTAACCGCAGATTCAGACGGATTAACCGGATTTCACAGATACGCCGCTGGCGCGGCTGACTAGGTAGGTATAGCATTCCAACACTACCGAAATGGCCTACCGAGCCACCAGAGTAGCCAGCCCGCACAGCGGGCGTATCTGCGAAATCCGGTTAATCCGTCTGAATCTGCGGTTAGCTTTGCAGGATGGAGTATCAGCTTACCAAATTAGCCGCCATCGATATCGGCTCCAACGCCGTGCGCTGCCAGATTTCGGCGGTGCTGTTCTACAATGGCCGCTACCGCCTCAAGCGTGTGGAGTACGTGCGCTACCCGTTGCGCTTGGGCGAAGACGTATTTGCCACCGGCGAGATTCCGCCCGCCAAGGCCGACAAGTTCGTGAAGTTTTTGCACGCGCTGAAGCTCTTGATGGAGGTGCACGAAGTATCGCACAATCTTATTTGCGCCACCTCAGCCATGCGCACCGCCACCAATGGCGCAGCTATAGCCGAACGCATTCAGCGAGAGCTAGGCCTTACGGTACAAGTGATTGATGGCCAGGCCGAAGCCGCTTACATCAACCGCGTAATCGAGCATTTACTCGAAGACAATCGCCACTACCTGCACATCGATGTGGGCGGCGGCAGCACCGAATTTAACATCTACCACAACCGCCGCAAGGTGGCCGCGCAGTCGTTCGAAATAGGCTCCATCCGCCGCATGCAGCAGGAAGAAAGCGGCCGCACCGTGGAGCAGATGAACGGCCTCTGGCAGCGCATGGAAGAGTGGGTGCGTGAGAATGCCCGCCGCTATCACATTACCCGCGCCATTGGCACGGGCGGCAACATTGGCAAGCTCTACAGCATGTCATCGGCCTCGCCCACCAAGCCCATCACTCGCCGTAGCGTGCAGGCGCTGCTAGAGCGCCTGGGCAGCCTCAGCATGAGCGAGCGCGTCAATGTGGCCATGCTCAACCCCGACCGAGTCGACGTGATAGTGCCAGCAGGTCATATCTATCTCTCGGCCATGGAATGGGCCGGCATCAGCAACATGATAGTGCCCGATATCGGCTTGAAAGACGGTATGTTGCAGGCGTTGTTTGAGCAGTATTTCGACGAAATCAGCCCCAGCGAACATCCCAGCAAGCTGCCCGTAGCCGACGTAGAAAACGGTCCGCTCGGGTAAGTATCGTCATGCAGAACGCAGGGAAGCATCTCACGTGACGCAGTAATCAATACGTTTGAATTTACTGCGCCACGCTAGATGCTTCCCTGCGTTCTGCATGACAGGCGTTTTCTAAGCCGTTTCGTCAACTACCGTAGCGGCGATATCAGCTTCGTTTTCTACCTCTTCTTCCATTATCACCTCGCCTTGGCCGAAGGTATCAGCGCCATCCTCCACATCTATGGGAATAGCCGAATCAACTGCGGCCGCTTCAGCTTCAGCAGCCGCCAAGCGCAGGCGCTGGGCAGTCTGCTCGTGTAGCAGGGCCAGCAGGCCTTCGGGCGTGGCCTGGGCTAGCTGCGCTTCGTCGGGGCGGCGGTAGAAATCGCGGTGAATATTCACGGCTGGCTCGCCGGGTGCGGGCTGCTGACGGATATACGCGCCATCCTCCCGCATGACGTAGCTATTCTGACTATCAAGCAGATTGAGCTGCAAAATACCGATAGCCTCACGCCGTAGCTGCGGATTGGTAATAAGGAACAACGCCTCGATGCGCCGGTCAAACGAACGCACCATGGCATCGGCCGAGCCGGCGTAGAGGCGCGCCTCGCCGCCGTGGTGGAAGTAGAACAGCCGCGCGTGCTCCAGGTACTCGCCCACGATGCTGCGCACCTCGATATTATCACTCAGGCCCGGCCGGCCCGGCCGCAGGCAGCAGATGCCCCGCACGATAAAGCGAATGGGCACGCCGGCTTTGCTGGCTTTGTAAAATTCATCAATTAACTCCCGGTCTTCCAGCGAGTTCATCTTTATCACCACGCCGCTAGGCAGGCCTTTTTTGGCATTCTTCGCCTCCTCCCGCACCAGGTGGATGAGCTGCTGGCGCATATCCTTGGGCGCAGTGATGAGGTATTCGTAGTCATCAGGCTGCGAATGGCCCGTGATGACGTTGAAAAACTCCGACACATCGTGGCCATACGTGTCGTTAGTAGTCAGCATGCTGAGGTCGGTGTAGAGGCGCGAAGTCTGCTCATTGTAGTTGCCCGAACCGATGTGCACGTAGCGCGTCACCTTCTCCCCTTCCTTGCGGATAATCATCAGCATCTTGGTGTGGGTCTTGTACTTACCCACGCCGTAGATGACGAAACAGCCGGCCTTTTCGAGCCGCGCCCCTTCCCGAATATTGCGCTCTTCATCGAAGCGCGCCTTCACCTCAAACAGCACCGAGACGTGCTTACCATTCTCAGCGGCCTTAAGCAGCGCAGCAGTTACCCGCGAGTCTTCGGCCAGGCGATAAATTGTCTGCTTGATGCCCAGCACCTGTGGGTCTTCGGCGGCGCGCTCCAGCAGGCGCACCACCGGCTCGATGCTGTTGTAGGGGTGATGCAGCAATACATCGTGATGCTTGAGGTACTCAAACATGTTCTCTTCCGCGCCATCGGGCAAGCTCAGCGGTGCCACCGCCGAGGGC
>CAXUKA010000129.1:0-15361 GCA_964251335.1 uncultured Hymenobacter sp. | reverse complement strand
ACCTCTACCTGCTTAATCAGTGGATGTAAAGGGTTAAGTAATATGTTTCGGCTTGGCGACCCTCGCAAAACAGATGAAGGAACCGCGAACCCGAGATACTGATTGCCAGGTTGGAGCCGGGGCTGTAAAAAACGTGACACGTGGTCAGGGCTTGGAATATCGTCCCAATAAGGGGGTAGCTCAGATTCTGAAATAACCTCAATCGAGTTGTCGGGTAGAGACAATGTGACCTGTACGTAGGGTGGAAGGTCACTAAAAGGCGTAGCATCCAGATGCACCAGTGTTTCGAGAAATGCTAACTCTGGTGAGGCTGACGTATAAACAAGAGGAGTGCCTTCAGGATTCCAACGCCCGCCGTACAGGCGAGCACCTTCGCCACTCAGCAGCGTTGGTACGAAGCGACTTTTCTGGATGCGATAAACAAGTTGCGGCATTAAGCAGGAGATATGCCGCGAAATTATGCGGTAGTCAACAGCACTCTTTTAAATGTGTGCAGCAATGTAGATTAGCTATAGACACCGTATTCCATACGGCCCAGCACTTGGTCAATCAGCCGAAAACCAGTAGCAGTATCTAGCAGCTGTAGAGGCGATTGGTCCTGCAATAATTTAAGCGGGCGACGCAGCCAACGGTTGAATTTGCCTTGGTCTTCAAACACAGCCAGGCCATGTGCTGCAACTGCCTGTAGTAACAGCAGGCGCTCGGCTTGCACCTTAGTTAAGGAGGGAATAGCAGCCCCGACTTTTACTAGATGCCTTGCATAAGAGCGTTCAGGCGTGGCAAGAATAGTAGCTATTTCTTTTACCGTTAAGTCAAGTCTAGATGCTAACTCCCGCAATTGACGTTGAGCTTCGGCAGGAAGCAAGCCTGAACGCACTTTGCTAATAAACTGTACTTCAGAGCTCGGGCTATCGGGTATAGAAGGGCTAGGATTTTCTTGACGAACAGCAGCCACAAAACGGTTGCTAGGTTGAGTAGCACTATGTTGCCCGCCAACAACATCGGCAGAGGCCGTTCCTGAAATCATATTTTTCATAGCGAGATAAAATTAATGTAACAGAATGGCAGCAAGATAACTGCCATTTTGCTTAACCCAACGAATGGATAGAAGATAAAGTTTTAGCATTCTCTCCGTAAGCAGTATAGCCTATTCTGCCAACTGTTGTATGTTAAATTCATTTGCCCCGCCTTTGGGCCAAATACTGGTAGCACGAACTACTGACCAGTATAGCGACCAACTCACAAGCTCAAGCTCGGAATAAGCCTATCAAAGCACCCACCCCGCGCCATTGCGGGCGTACCTTTGGGGCCGGAAAGAGTAGCTTTTCTTCTTCGTCTATATCCTGCTAGTATGTCGTTCAGATTCAAGCCCGCCGACGTGTTTGAAACCCGCCACAACGCCCCCGACCAAGCCAGTCAGCAAGCCATGCTGCACGCCATCGGGGCCGAAAACATGGCCCAGCTCATCGCCGAAACGGTGCCCGCCGCCATCCGCCTGCCGCAGGCGCTCGCCTTGCCACCGGCCCTTACCGAGCGTCAGTTTTTGCGCCGCTTCAAGCAGATTGCCGGGCAAAACAAGGTGTATAAGAGCTACATCGGCCTAGGCTATCACGATACCACGTTGCCGCCGGTTATTCAGCGCAACATCCTCGAAAACCCCGGCTGGTACACCGCCTACACGCCCTACCAAGCCGAAATCGCGCAGGGCCGCCTCGAAGCGCTCATCAATTACCAAACGGTAATTATCGACCTCACCGGCCTGCCCATTGCCAACGCCAGCCTGCTCGACGAGGCCACCGCCGCCGCCGAGGCACTGCACCTGCTGCACTCACAAACCAAGAAGAAAAACGCCACCAAATTCTTTGTCTCGGAGCAGGTATTGCCCCAGACCATCGACGTGCTGCGCACCCGCGCCACGCCGCTGGGCATCGAGCTGGTGGTGGGTGACCACCGCACCGCTGACCTCTCCGACGAGGCGCTGTTTGGGGCCATCGTGCAGTACCCCGGCGCGAACGGGACGGTGTTCGACTACAAAGAATTTATCGACAATGCCCACACCAACAACCTGTTTGTGGTAATGGCGGCCGACCTGCTGGCGCTCACGCTGCTGACCTCGCCCGGCGAGCTGGGCGCGGATATCTGCGTGGGCTCGTCGCAGCGCTTCGGCGTGCCGATGGGCTTTGGCGGGCCGCACGCGGGCTTTTTCTCGTGCAAGGACCAGTTCAAGCGCGTCATTCCGGGTCGCATTATCGGGCAGAGCGTGGATGCGGCCGGCAACAAAGCCTACCGCATGGCGCTGCAAACCCGCGAGCAGCACATTCGCCGCGAGAAGGCTACTTCGAATATCTGCACCGCGCAGGTGCTGCTGAGCGTACTGGCCGGCATGTACGCCGTGTACCACGGGCCGGTAGGCATCCGGCAATTTGCCGTGAATACGCACTTGTTCGCCCAAATTCTGGAAGCAGAGTTGAAAGCATTGGGCGTGGAGCAGCTGAACAGCAACTACTTCGACACGCTGAGCCTGCGCCTCGAAAGCCACGAGATGCAGCAAGTGCTAAAGACTGAAGCTGAGCGTGTGGGCGTCAACTTCCGCTACTACGAGGAGACGCTAGTCGGCATCAGCCTGCACCAAAACGTAGAAATCGACGACGTGCGCGATATCGTAGACATTTTCGCTAAGGTGCTGGGTAAGGAAGTAGCCACGCCCGCCGCCCCCACCGCCGAGGCCGAGCTGACGCTGACCTGGCCCGATAGTCTGCGCCGCACCAGCGAGTACCTCACGCACCCCGTTTTCAACTCGCACCACGCCGAGCACGAGATGTTACGCTACATGAAGCAGCTCGAAAACAAGGACTTGAGCCTTGCGCACAGCATGATTCCGCTGGGCTCGTGCACCATGAAGCTGAATGCCACGGCCGAGATGATACCCGTGACCTGGCCCGAAATCGGCCAGCTGCACCCCTTCGCCCCGGCCGACCAAACGCTGGGTTATCAGCAGATTTTCCGCGACCTGCAAGCCTGGCTTTGCGAGGTAACCGGCTTCGCCGCCGTTAGCCTCCAGCCCAACTCGGGCGCCAATGGCGAGTACGCTGGCCTGCTAGCCATTCGCGGCTACCACGAAGGGCGCGGCGATGTGCACCGCACGGTGGCACTCATCCCGTCGTCGGCCCACGGCACCAACCCGGCCTCGGCCGTGATGGCTGGCATGCAGGTAGTGGTGGTGAAAAGCACCGAAGACGGCAACGTGGATATGGACGACCTGCGCGCCAAAATCGCCCAGCACGCCGACCGCCTCTCGTGCCTCATGGTGACGTACCCGAGCACGCACGGCGTGTACGAGGAAACAATTATTGAAATCTGCGAGCTCATTCACCAGGCTGGCGGCCGTGTGTACATGGACGGCGCCAACATGAACGCCCAGGTAGGCCTGACTTCGCCCGCCAGCATCGGGGCCGACGTGTGCCACCTCAACCTGCACAAAACCTTCTGTATCCCGCACGGCGGCGGTGGCCCCGGCGTAGGCCCCATAGGCGTGGTAGAGGACCTTATTCCGTACCTGCCCGGCCACGTGGTGGTACCGGTAGAAGGCCGCACGAGCGGCGCGGTTTCAGCTGCTCCGTATGGCTCGGCGAGCATTCTGCCCATTAGCTACGCTTACATTTCGATGATGGGCGGCGACGGTATCACCCGTGCTACCGAGCTGGCTATTCTAAATGCCAACTACATCAAGGCTCGCCTCGAAGCGCACTACCCAGTGCTCTACACTGGCAGCCACGGCCGCTGCGCCCACGAGATGATTCTCGATTGCCGCCACTTCAAGAAAGCCGGCATTGAGGTTGAAGACATTGCCAAGCGTTTGATGGACTACGGTTTTCACGCGCCCACGGTGAGCTTCCCGGTGGCCGGCACGCTCATGATTGAGCCAACGGAAAGCGAAAGCAAGGAAGAACTGGACCGCTTCTGCGAGGCCATGATTGCCATCCGCAAGGAAATCACGGAAGTAGAAGAAGGTCGCGCCGATGCCAAGGAAAACGTGTTGAAGCACGCCCCGCACACCGCTGCTGTGGTCCTCACTGAGGAGTGGACGCGTCCCTACACCCGCGAGCAGGCTGTGTACCCGCTGCCCTACGTGCGCGCTGCCAAGTTCTGGCCCAGCGTGTCGCGCATCGACTCGGCTTATGGCGACCGCAATCTCGTGTGCAGCTGTACGCCGATAGAGGAGTATGCCGACGAGCCCGAGCAACTGGTTTCGACGGATAAAGGCCCGTCGTATTAGTAGCGCAAACTTTGTAGTTCGCGTCCGTCTGGCTGCCCGCTAGCGGACGCGAAATACAAAGTTCGCGCTACATCAGGCTACAATAACTGCCGCCACTGCCGCGTTAAATCGGCGCTGGCACCCGCTATCAAAAACGCCAGACTGAGTTCGCGCAAGCACTCGGCCTGGCGTTTGGCATACTGGTCGATTAGCTAACGAAAGTAGTCGGCTTGCCTACTTTTTTTGGAACATTGGTTGGACTACTAGCGTTAAGCCAGTACCTCCGTCAAGAAGGATTATCTTATTAATTTTTAGCCTTATGAACCGCATCACTCGTTTTCTGGCCCGTCCGGCTGCCTTGGCGGTCACGGGCCTGACATTGGCCTTTGGGCTCAATGCCTGCACCACGGCCAACGTGGCTTCAACCAGCGATTTTGACCATGCCGTAAACTTCCGGGCCTACAAAACCTGGGCCTGGTACCCTAAGCAAGCCAACGACACCGAAGGCGGCCCCGCACGCGGCTACGAGTCTTTCACTGACCAGCGCATTCGTGATGCGGTGACCAAGGACCTCGCCGCCAAAGGCCTCTCCGAGGTGGCCAGCAACGCTGCTCCCGATGTGTTCGTGGCCTACAGTGTGCGTGTTGAAAACAAGCAGCAAGTAGGTGGTGGTAGCCCCTTCGGCTACGGCTACCCCTATGGCTACGGGTACGGCGGCTATGGTGGCTACGGCTACCCCTACGGTGGTGGCTATAACTACAAAGCCGGTACGGTTATCATCGACATCGTGGACGCCCGGCGCAAGGAACTGGCATGGCGCGGCACCGGCCAGGCGCAGTTGAATAACAACACGATTACAGAAGAAGAAACTTACCGCATCGTGAACAGCGTGATGGGCAACTACCCGCCCACCGACAACCGCCAGCGGCAGGCTTATCGCTAAGCGACTGTTAATTGGGTCAATAAGAAAGCCTCGCCAAGTTGGCGAGGCTTTTTGTTTTTAGGCTACAGCGAGAGGCTCTGCTGCGGGAAGGCCAGGGGCGGGGCCAAAGCGATTAGGGCCAGCAGTACCCGAAACGAACGTTAGCGCATTGCCCAAGCCTATGCTAGCGATTGGTATGAATGCCAGCAATATCCACCAGCCTCTTAGATTGAGGTCGTGCAGGCGTTTAATTATCTGCACAACAAATAGGTAGAAACAGAAAGCCATACTGGCCATCGCCAGATTCTCCCAGTGGGTAGCCGTATCGTTGAACTGATATTCGGCCCAAGCGGGTAAGCCATAGCAGGCAAAGCCTAATAGATACAAGGCCGCAATACGCCAGAAGTAAGGCCAGCGGCTAAGGCGGCCGGTAGGGTAGAAGTGGTGCAGCATCGGGCCGAAGATAAGCGCTTTGCCTTCATGCTGCAACAAGCAACGGGCTTACACGGGCACGTTTACATGGCGCTCGGCGTGGTACGAGGAACGCACCAATGGGCCGCTTTCTACGTACTTCAGACCACGAGCCAGGCCTTCTTCCTTATAGCGAGCGAAGGTGTCGGGGTGGATGAACTCGGCTACTTCGAGGTGGCGCTTGGTGGGCTGGAGGTACTGGCCGAGCGTGAGAATATCGAGGCCATTGGCCACGAGGTCGTCCATGGCCTGGTGTACCTCGTCGGCAGTTTCGCCCAGGCCCAGCATGATGCCCGACTTGGTGCGGTGGCCAGCCAACTTGGTGCGGCGAATCTGCTCTAGGCTGCGGTCGTACTTGCCCTGTGGGCGCACGAGCCGGTAGAGGCTGCCCACGGTTTCCATGTTGTGCGAAATCACTTCCTGGCCGCCCGAAATCATAACATCCAGCGCGGCCCAGTTAGCCTTCACGTCGGGGATGAGCGTTTCGATGGTCGTTTCAGGGCTCAGCTCTTTGGTGAACACCACCGTGTCGCGCCACACGCTGGCACCCCGGTCCTTGAGCTCGTCGCGGTTCACGCTCGTGATAACGGCGTGCTTCACTTTCATCAGGCTAATGGCTTCGGCCACGCGGCGGGGCTCGTCGAGGTCGAGCTCGGAGGGGCGGCCGGTGGCCACCGCACAAAACGAGCACGAGCGCGTGCAGACATTACCCAGAATCATAAACGTGGCCGTGCCTGCGCCCCAGCACTCACCCATGTTGGGGCAATTGCCTGACTCGCAGATGGTATGCAGCTTATGCTCATCGACCAGCTTGCGCACGGCGGCGTAGTCGGGGCCGATGGGCAGCTTCACGCGCAGCCAGTCGGGCTTGCGGGGGCGCGCCGGCGCGGGGGGCGCAATAGGTTCGGCCTGAATAATGGGAAGCGACAGCAGCATAGTATCCATAGTGTAAAGTTAAACAACAAAGCCCCGGCAAAGTGCCAGGGCTTTGCAAGGGCCAAATAGCAAATAAGCGCGGATGCTAGTTGCGGTGGCCCAGGTAAAGCGTGAGATAAACCGACGGATAAAACTTCTTGTTCAGCAGGGCAAGGTCGGGCGGGTTGGTGGTCGACGCGGGCGGGTCGAACGTCACCAGGCGCTGGGTGTAGGCTTCAATCAGGAAGCCTACTTCGGCCCCGGCCACGGCATCGCGGTAGCGGCCATATTCGAAGCTGAGCCCCCCGCGCAGGTGCACGCCGGGCACAATCTTGGTGTGGCTGATGCCGCTGAAAAAAGGGGCCCGGTCAATGATGTAGTTGGAGTAGTCGGAAATAGATGAGTTGAACTGCTCATCAACAACCACATCGTTTTGCAAAGGCCCGCCGCCGCCGCGCCGCGCCCACGACTGGTCGTAGCTGACATAGTAGGGCATCAGCAGGCCAAGCGATGGCCCTGCGCTCAGCAGGCCGTTGACCTGCACGCCGGCTTCGGCGGCTTTGCGAAACAGAATGCGCTGAATGCCAATAGAAGGCCGCAACGCGAAGGCGTAGTTGGATTTGTACAGCGTCCAGGAGCCGCCGGTGTAGTTGCTGGTTACCGTTTCTTCTTTGGGGTTTTTGAAGAAAACGCCTTCTAAGCTCCAAAACCACAGGCGGCGGTCGTCGACAACGCGCGACGAGCGCACATTGACGCCGCCGATGAGGCCACCCTGCGTGTTGAAATTGATACCAAATACCGTTTCGCGGCGGTACGACTGCTCATCGGATGGCGCGGGCAAGGGTTTGGGGGCCACCGTCAGCACGGGCTGCGCGGCTGGCTGGGCAGGCGTGCCGGCCGGAGCTTGGGCTCGGGCCGGAATGGCCGCCACACCGCCCAACAGCGCCGCCAGTCCAATCGCTAAATGGTTTTTCATAGGGTATCAAAAGTAACACTGCTGAAGCAACTTAAAACCGCAAATTCTGCCATTGGGCCGGCTTGGTAGATAGCTGGCAGCTAGCTTCGCGGTATGATGACCGCTCCCACCGCCACCGCCCGCTACGAAGGGCAGCTCCGCACCCAGGCTACGCACGTGGCCTCGGGCACTAGCATTCAAACCGATGCCCCCGTCGATAACCACGGCCGGGGCGAAGCCTTCTCGCCTACCGACCTGGTCGGCACAGCCTTGGGCACCTGCATCCTGACGACTATGGCCATCGTGGCCGAGCGCCACAACGTCGACCTGGTGGGCAGCACGGTCGATGTCAAGAAAATCATGAGCCAAGAGCCTCCGCGCCGCATTGCCCAATTCGACGTTGACCTCTACCTGCCCGCCACACTCAGTGAGGCCGACCGCGCCCTCATGGAGCGCGTTGCCCACACCTGCCCCGTGGCCTTGAGTCTGAACCCCGAAATTCGCCAAGAGGTTCGGTTTATTTATAAGTGACTGAATGAGTGAGTTGGGGCATGAGTAAATGCTTATAAGTCATTCGCTCATTCCCCAACTCACTCATTCACTCATTAAAATCAGCTGACTGTCGCGGCCACGTCGCTGAGGCGGATACCCATGTGCGAGGCGTGGTAGGTGCATTTGCCGTCCTGAATAAGTAGCAACTGGGGCGACTCGTGCTGCACGCCAAACTCCTGCGCGATTTGGGCGGAGATGGGGCGAAAGCGCAGCAAGTCAAGATAATACAGGGGGGTGTCGGCGGGCAGGGCAGCATCGGGCCACTGGCGCTCGAGCTTGCTTTTAGCGGCCGCGCTGATGGAGCAGCTAGTGCTGTGCTTGAAAATGAGCACCGGATGCTCGTGCGATTCGCGCACGATGTCGGTGAGCTGTTCGGATTGCGTAAGGGGGAGCCAGGAAGTGGCCATAACAAGTAAGCTTAGTTAGAAGAATCCGTTTTTTGCTTGCGTAACCGCAAACCGGGGTATTTGGGTTCGGTTACGTGCGGCGTGCCATCGCGGTCGAACTTAGGCTCGCCGGCCACCGGCTTCACCCGGGCCGACTCGCCGCGTTTGAGCTGCTGCCGCGTCACGCCGAGGTGGCTGTCGGTGTAGGGCGTTTCGGTGTGGCGCGCATCGCGCAGCGCACGCCGATTGGCCGCCCGCTGGCGCGCCGGGCTGCTGGCCTCGGTCTGGGCCTGGGCCGCCGACACAGTGAGCAGTAGGAGTAAAGCGGCAGCAAGCAGCTTAGGCATAAGGGGAAGGAGCAAGATGGGAAAGGCAAGTAAAAACAACTGCTGGCAGCTGGCAAAGAAGCAATTAGCCGCTCGATTGTTCTTAACGCTTGGCTGGTGCCTTAGTTCCCGTTTTGCTCCAGCGTGGGGTCGGGCTTGGGCACGGGGGCTTTTTTGCCTTTTGTCTTTTTCTCCTTCGGAGCCTTTTCTGCTTTTTCCTTTGGCGCTTTTTCCGTTTTTTCTTGAGGAGCCGGCGTGGTTTCTACAGGCTGGTAGTCGCGGGGTTGGGAGTCGACATTGCCTTTGTCTTTGCTGCTCTTTCCTTTTTTGGGGTGCTTGCGCAGCTTGCGGTTTTCGCGGTTTACGTCGTTGGGAGTGAGGGGCCGAGTATCATAGCGGTGGTACTGGAGGCGCTTGAGATTGGGCTTGTTTTTGATTAAGCCCTCTTTATCGTACTTATTCTTAGTGCCTTCCGGCAATTCGTTGTACGACACCTTATTGTCCTTCTTGGCTTCGGTGCCAGCCGGGGCGTTGGGGTCGGTAGCACTGGTCATAGGCTCCTCGCTCTTGAGCACCTGGCCTTTGTGGCGGGCTTTTTCGGCTGCTTTGAACTTGGCCTTATCCTGCTTCGACATATCGGGCGTAGGCAGGCGGCGCGGATGGAAAATATTGTCGTACACCGAGCAGCTGGCCAGCAGGCTCAGCAGCAGCAACGGCAGTAAGGAGCGTAGCAATCTGTTCACCGAAAAATAAGAATATGGTTGCCGGAAGATAAGCGAGTGTAGCGCAAGCTTTCGCTGGTGAGCGTGCGTCGAGTTTACGTCCACCAGCGAAAGCTTGCGCTACACCCTAATAATCGCGTAGCGCCCGCAGCTGTTCGCGCAGCCGTTGCTGCGGCAGAAAATCAGCCTCCAACTGCGGCGCAAACGGCACTGCTGTATCGAGGGCGGCCACGCGGCGCACCGGCGCATCGAGGCTGCTAAAACAATGCTCGGCCAGCCAGGCCGCGATTTCGCCGCCCAGGCCGCCCGTCAGCGTGTCTTCGTGCAAGATGAGCACGCGGCCGGTTTTGCGGGTGGTGCGGGCCACGGCCTCGGTATCCCAAGGCAGCAGGGTGCGCAAGTCGAGAATATCGGCCTTGATGCCTAGCTCCTGGCAGGCGGCCAGTGCCCAATGCACGCCCAACCCATAGGTGATGATGCTCATGTCATTGCCTTCTGCTACCAGCGCGGCTTGGCCGATGGGCGTAGTGTAGTAGGCCTCCGGCACTGGCCCGCTGAGCGAGCGATACAGTAGCTTGTGCTCGAAGAACATCACCGGATTGGGGTCTTCGAAGGCGGCGCAGAGCAAGCCTTTGGCATCGTGCGGGTTGCTGGGGTACACTACCTTCAGGCCCGGCACGTGCGTAAACCACGCCTCGTTGCTTTGCGAGTGGAAGGGGCCAGCGGCCGTGCCTGCGCCGGTGGGCATACGCACTACCACGTCGGCGTTCTGGCCCCAGCGGTAGTGGCTCTTGGCCAGATTGTTGACTATCTGGTTGAAGCCGCAAGTGACAAAGTCGGCAAACTGCATCTCGACCATTGCCTTTTTGCCCCTGATGCTGAGGCCCAGCCCCGCGCCCACAATAGCCGACTCGCAGAGCGGCGTATTGCGCACGCGCCCCTTGCCAAACTCCTTTACGAAGCCTTCAGTAATCTTAAATACGCCGCCGTACTCGGCAATGTCCTGGCCCATGAGTACCAGCTCGGGGTAGCGCTCCATACTTTGCTTCAGGCCTTCCTGAATGGCGTCGACGTAGCGCTTTTCGGGAGCTGGGCCGTCAGCTGGCGGATTATTAACCGGTTGCTCGAAAGGCTGGTACATATCGGCTAGCTCTGCTCTTGCGTCGGCTACCGGCAGGGGCGCCGCTTCCGACTCCTGCCAGCCTTTTTCTATCTCGGCCTTAATGCTTTCGCGCATCTGAATGCGGGCGGTTTCGCTGATGATGCCCTCGGCCAGCAGCCACTTTTCGTAATTCTCGACAGGGTCTTTCTGCGCCCACTCCTGCATGAGTTCGGTGGGCACGTACTTGGTACCGCTGGCTTCTTCGTGGCCGCGCATCCGAAAAGTGAGGGCCTCGACCAGCACCGGGCGCGGGTTTTGGCGCAGGTCCTCGGCCAGGGTTTTGATGAGATGGTATACCTCCAACACGTTGTTGCCATCGACTTGCACGGCCTCCATGCCGTAGGCGGGGCCTTTGTCGGTGAACGACTTAAAGCGAAACTGCTCGTTGCTGGGCGTGCTAAGGCCATAGCCGTTGTTTTCGACCAAGAAAATGACGGGTAGCTGCCACACGGCCGCCACATTCAGCGCCTCGTGGAAGTCGCCCTCGCTGGCCCCGCCATCGCCCGAGTAAGTGAGGGTCACGCGGGGCGCTTCGTCTAGCAGGTCGGCCAGCGCGATGCCATCGGCCACGGCCAGCTGCGGGCCGAGGTGCGAAATCATACCCACGATGTGGTGCTCGTTGGTACCGAAGTGGAAGCTGCGGTCGCGCCCCTTGGTGTAGCCCGTGGCCTTGCCCTGCCACTGCGCAAACAGCCGCCCCAGCGGCACCTGCCGGCTGGTAAACACGCCCAGGTTGCGGTGCAGCGGCAAAATGTACTCATCGGGCCGCAGCGCCAGCGTACTGCCCACCGAAATGGCCTCCTGCCCAATGCCCGAAAACCACTTGCTCACCTTGCCCTGGCGCAGCAGTATCAGCATTTTCTCCTCGATGAGGCGCGGGCGCAGCAGCTCGCGGTAGAGGTGCTTGAGCACATCATTGGAGTATTCGCGGCGGTCGAACCGGAGGGCAACGTCAGCTAAAGTCATGGCAGTAAGGTGGGCAGTTGGGCGGGCACAAAGGTAGGGCCGCCCGTTACCCAGCCCGGTAACTAAAAGGCAATTTGGCCAGGGGGCGCAACCCCCAGCCCATACACGCTGTTTAGGGCCTTAGTACCTTGCGTTTGCTTAGCTGTTCTGCCTATCCTTCGCCTTCCAATGATACACTATCAGGAGTTCACCCTTGCCAACGGCCTGCGCTGCTTGGTGCACGAAGATTTTACCACCCCGCTGGCCGTCCTCAATATCCTCTACGATGTGGGCTCGCGCGATGAGAATCCCGGCCGCACGGGGTTTGCGCATTTATTTGAGCACTTGATGTTTAGCGGCTCGGTGAAGATCCCGAACTACGACGAGCCGCTGCAAAAAGTGGGGGGCGAAAACAACGCCTTCACCTCGCAGGATATCACTAACTACTACCTCTCGCTGCCCGCCGCCAACATCGAAACCGGCTTTTGGCTGGAAAGCGACCGCATGCTCGACCTGGCTTTTTCGGAAAATGGCCTCGACGTGCAGCGCAAAGTAGTGGTCGAAGAATTCAAACAGAACTACCTCAACCAGCCCTACGGCGACGTGTGGCTGAAACTCAAGCCGCTGGCCTACACCAATCATCCGTACCAATGGAACACTATTGGCAAGGAAGTAAGCCACATTGAAGAAGCCGAGATGGCCGACGTGCGCGCCTTCTTTCGCAAGCACTACGCCCCGCAAAATGCCGTGTTGGTAGTGGCTGGCAGCGTGGCATTTGATGAAGTAAAACGCCTGACTGAGAAGTGGTTTGGCCCCATCGAAGGTGGTCCGCGCTACGAGCGTCAGCTGCCACAAGAGCCAGTGCAAAGCCAGGCCCGCCACGCTGATATCACGGCTGCCGTGCCGCTGTCGGCCCTGTACAAAGCCTACCATATGCCTGCCCGCCTCGACCCGCGCTACCACGCCGTTGACCTGCTGGCCGACCTGCTGGGCCGGGGCAAATCGAGCCGCCTGCACCAAAAATTGGTGAAAGAGCTGGAATTATTTAATAATGTGTCGGCCTCCCTCACCGGTGCCCTTGACCCCGGCCTGCTCGTGATAAGCGGCAAGCTAAATACCGGCGTATCACTCGAAGAAGCCGACCGCGCCGTAGAGGCCGTAGTGGCCGAGCTGCTGCAAGCCGACGTGCCCGCCGCCGAGCTCGATAAAGTAAAAAATCAAGCCGAAACCGGCCTTATTTTCGGTGAAATTGAATTGCTGAACCGCGCCCTGGCCCTCGCCATCGGCAAGCTCTTGGGCAATGCCAACCTCGTAAACGAGGAGCCCGCCATCCTGCAAGCCGTAACGCCGGCCGATATTCGCCAGGCAGCCGAGTTGGTGCTGCGCCCCGAAAATTGCAGCACCCTCTACTACCGCGCCGCCGAAACCGAGGCCGCACCCGTGACGGAAAACGAACTAGTTGCAGCGGCCTAGGGGCTGCATCCTGTAAACAATAAAACGTCCTTACTGCCTAGCTCTATGGAACTGGGCAGTAAGGACGTTTTATTTGATAACGAGGTCGTTATTTCGGCGTGCTGAGCGTGGTGTTGCGCTTGGCTGGAGCTGCCGCGCCATCGTAGGGCGGCGTATTCTTGCCGTTGTAGCGCGGGTCTTGAATGGGCTCGCCAGGAGCGGCGTAGCCCGATTGGCCTTTGCCGTTGTCATTGGTGCCATTGAGCGGGTCGGCCCGGCGGGCAGCGGGCGACGTATTGGGCACCATGCGGGTTTGGGGCGCTTTGCCGGGTGCCGGGCGCGGCGTGAACTTAGCCGTATGAGTTGGCTTTTTGGCTGGGGGCGTTTGGGCGAAAGCCGGGCCAGCGAATAGCGACAAGCCCAACAGCGATAGACAAAAGGAGCGAAGCATAAAGCAAAGAGAGTAAAATGAACGGCGTGCCGACCTAAACCAGTCGGGCCGCCAGTGCTTTGCATACGCAAAACGGCCACGGAAGGCTAATTCCGTGGCCGCAGCAGGCGAGGCAGAAAGAAGAGTGAGAAAAGCCGGATTGGTAGAAAGAAGGCTTAGCGTTGGTTTGGCAGCGTGGTGCTGCTAGTAGTGGGGCGGCGCAAGGGGCGGCCATCGTAGTCGGTAGTTACGCCGTGGCCTACTTGGTTGAGGGGGATGCCGGGGGCCACCGAGAGGTTGGTGCGGGGGTGGTAGAGCGTACCGTCGTCGGGCAATTCTACAGGGTCGTTGCTCCAGCCGCTCCAGCCTGGTTGGGTGGGGGTGGCCATAGCCAATACCGGGTTTTTAGCAGCGGCTTTGGCGGCAGCCTCAGCTTGCTTACGCTCGCGGGCCGTGAGGACGCGGCCAGCGCGGCGCGTCTGGCGGGCAGTTTTGGCGGCTGAGGCGGGCGACTTCGCGTTGGCGGTTTGCGTCTGGGCCGAAGCCGTTTCGGCGGTGAACAGTAGGCCGAGGCCGAGCAAGGGGAGGAGCAGTTGGCGTACCATGTGAAAAGGAAAAATAAGTGGGGAGGATTGGATAGTTGAAAGGGTATTTGCAACGGGCGTGCCAAACTTTTTGCAAAGCCACGCGCAGGCTGAATAAAACCCCGGCGCATCGCCCGTTTCAGCCCGGCGCGGGCCGCCGTACCTTTGTAGGTATCATGCAGGAATCTATTTCGGCCCTCGCCGCCGAGGTGGCCGCCGCCGACGTGAGCAGCGCCGCCGCCCTCGACCAGTTTCGCCTTCTCTACCTCGGCCGCAAAGGCCGCCTGGCCGACCTCTTCGACCAGCTCAAAACCGTGCCCAACGAGCAGAAGCGCGCCGTAGGCCAGCAGCTCAACGGCCTCAAGCAGCAGGCCCAGGCCCGCTTCGACGAAGCGCAGACTGCCCTAGAAGAAGCCACCGCCAACCAGCCCGCCGACGCGGGCTTCGACTACACGCTGCCCCCGGTGCCCAACGCCCTAGGCACGCGCCATCCGCTCATGCTGGTGCGCGAGCAGATGCTGCGCATTTTCGCCCGCATCGGTTTCGCGGTGGCCGAAGGCCCTGAGATTGAAGATGATTGGCACAACTTCACGGCGCTCAACTTCCCCGAAAACCATCCGGCCCGCGACATGCAGGACACGTTTTTTGTGGAGCCCGCGCCGGGTGTTGAGATGGCCCAGCCGCACTTGCTACGCACCCACACCAGCACCGTGCAGGTGCGCGTGATGGAAAATGAGCCGCTGCCCATCCGCCGCGTGATGCCCGGCCGCGTGTACCGCAACGAGGCCATTTCGGCCCGGGCGCACATGCTCTTTCATCAGATTGAAGGCTTGTATATTGATGAAAACGTGAGCTTTGCTGACCTCAAGCAAACGATTTACTACTTCGTGCGCGAGATGTTTGGCGAGGATATCAACATCCGCTTCCGCCCTAGCTATTTCCCCTTCACCGAGCCCAGCGCCGAGATTGACATCACCTGCCTCATCTGCAAGGGTGCGGGCTGCAACATCTGCAAAGGCACCGGCTGGGTCGAAATCGGTGGCAGCGGCATGGTAGACCCCAACGTGCTCGACAACTGCGGCATCGACTCAGAAAAATACACCGGCTATGCCTGGGGCATGGGCATCGAGCGCATCACCATGCTCAAATATCAGGTGAAGGATTTGCGCCTGTTCACCGAGAACGACGTGCGGTTTTTGCGGCAGTTTGAGGCGCAGTAAATAAGTGTGTCGCTGGCTGCGAGGAAACCCTAATCGGCGAGCAAGTGTTGCTCGGCTTCCGCTT
>CAXUKA010000128.1:0-15462 GCA_964251335.1 uncultured Hymenobacter sp. | reverse complement strand
GCCTTACCCCACCCCCGGCCCCTCCCCTCCGGGAGAGGGGAGCCTGGTGGGCGGTGGTAGCTTGCTAAACCACTTGCATATTAAAATAATAGCCATCCAAATCGTCAGGCTCCCCTCTCCCGAAGGGGAGGGGCCGGGGGTGGGGTAAGGCGCTAGAACTACTACTTATGAACTCCTCCGAACCCCAATTTACCGACAAGCCTGGTGGCTTTGTTGGCAAGCCGCTAGTCCGCGTGGAGGGCCGCGAAAAAGTGACCGGCAAGGCCAAATATTCGGCCGAGTTTCCGTTGCCCGGCCTCACCTACGCGGTGTTTGCGACCAGCCCGATTGCGAAGGGTAAAATCCAGAGCATCGATACCACGGCGGCCGCCCGTGAGCTGGGCGTGCTGGCCGTCCTCACGCACGAAAACCTGCCCAAGCTGGCCAAAACGCCCAACGACGCGGCCGGTAAAAAAGACATTGGCGCGCCGATGGGCTTCATGCCCCTCACCAACGACGAGATTTTCTACGCCGCCCAGCCCGTGGCGATAGTGGTGGCCGATACCCTCGACCACGCCATCCACGCCGCTACGCTGGTGAAGGTGAACTACGCGCCGCAGAAGCCCATTGCTAACTTCCACGACGCGAAAGCCGAGCTATACGACCCCCAAAAGGTGCAGGATGGCAAGGCCGATGCCCATACCAAGCGCGGCGATGCGCGGGCCGCTTTTGCCAGCGCGCCCATTCAGCTCACGGCCACCTACTCGCACCCCGTCTACAACCACAACCCCATGGAGCCCGGCTCGACCACGGCCTATTGGGAAGCGCCTGACCGCCTCACCGTGTACGAATCGACGCAGGGCGTGACGCGCACCCAAACCGCGCTCACGGCCATGACCGGCCTGCCCCGCGAGCAAGTGCGTGTGATTACTAAATACTTGGGCGGTGGCTTCGGCTGCAAAGGCTCGTGCTGGCCGCACACTATTCTCACGGTGCAGGCCGCCAAGGCCGTGGGACGGCCGGTGAAACTGATGCTGACCCGCAAGCAGATGTTCACGAGCATGGGCCACCGTGAGGACCAGGAGCAAACCGTGAAGCTCGGGGCCACGGCCGATGGCAAGCTCACCGCGCTCATTCACACCAAGCAGTCCACGACTTCTCCCTGGGACAACTATGCCGAGGCCAATTCCAAGATTTTGGACATGCTCTATGCTACGCCCACCTTCGAGGCAAGCTACGAGCTGGCGCGAGCTAATGTGATGACTTCCACCTTTATGCGTGCGCCCGGCGAGGCCCCCGGCTCGTTCGCCATCGAGTGCTCGATGGATGATTTGGCTTACCGTCTGGGCATCGACCCCATCGAAATTCGCCTGCGCAACTACGCCGACTACGACTACAGCACCGGCCAGCAGTGGAGCAGCAAAAGTCTGAAACAGTGCTACGCCCGTGGCGCTGAGCTATTTGGCTGGAACAAGCGCAACCCCAAAGCTGGTGCCACCCGCGACGGCCGCTACCTCGTGGGCATGGGCATGGCCACGGCCAGCTACCCGGTCCACAACTCGCAGGGTACGGCCCGCGCCCGTCTCTACGCCGATGGCCACGCCGTGGTGCAAAGCGGAGCTACCGACCTCGGCACCGGCACCTACACCGTAATGACCCAGGTAGCCGCCGATTCGCTGGGCTTGCCCATCGAAAAAGTGCGCTTCGAGCTGGGCGATACCAACCTGCCCACGGCCCCCAACTCGGGCGGCTCTACGGCCGGCGGCACGGTGTCGTCGAGCATATTTCTGGCTTGCCAGGATGTGTGGCAGAAGCTGATTAAGGTGGCGGTTATCGACAAAAAATCACCGCTTTATAAAGCTAATCCCGACGACGTAGCCGTAGAAAAAGGCCGCTTGTTTTTGAAGAAAGACCCCACGAAAGGTGAGGCGTTCGGCGACCTCATGAAGCGCGGCGAACTCACTGACATTGAGGGCAGTGGCGCGGGTAAATACGGCTCGGGCTACGAGGATGCCGCCTCTGCCAAAAATGCCGACCAAGCCCACAAGGACGAAGCCGGCCACCACTCCATGCACTCGTTTGGCGCGCACTTCTGCGAGGTGCGGGTCGATAGCGAGCTGGGCACGGTGCGCGTGAGTAAGTGGGTAAGCGTAATCGGTGCAGGCCGCGTGCTGAACGCCCAAACCGCCCGCAGTCAGATTATTGGCGGAGCCATTTTCGGCATCGGCTCGGCTTTGATGGAGGAAACCGTGCGTGACGCCAACTATTCGCGCTACACCAATGCCGACCTCGCCGGCTACCACGTGCCAGTAAATGCCGACATCCCTAACATGACTGTCGAATTTGTAGACGAGCATGACCCTTACATCAACGCGATGGGCGTGAAAGGTATCGGCGAAGTGGCAATGGTGGGTGTGGCCGCCGCCGTAGCCAACGCCGTGTACCATGCCACCGGCAAGCGCTTGCGCGACCTGCCCCTGACGCCCGATAAGGTGATGATGGCGGGTTTGGCAAGCTGATAAAGAATAGCTCTAGGCAGCTACTAAAAGCGTCTGTCATTGCGAGGAGGCACGACGAAACAATCATACTCGAACGGAACCCGAGAGGCTCGTTCTGATGCGATTGCTTCGTCGTGCTTCCCCGCGATGACAGATGCTTTTTTCATAAGCTGGTAAGATGTAGTTCTCCCACTGCGCCCACGCTCCAAAGTTGTGCACCTTTGTGGCGCCGGCTCCTGCCGAGTCTATCGTCCTGCCTATGTCCCTCAGCTACTTCCTGATTTTGCCCGGCCTGCTGGCCACTTTCACCGCTGCCCTGGCCCAAACGCCCCGCATCACGGTTAAGCCGCCGCTCGTCAATGTCACTGTTTATCTGAATGGTACAGCCCTGGAGCACCGTGCCCCGGTTACCCTGGCCGCCGGCCTCAACCGCATCTTGGTAAGCGGCCTCTCGCCCCGCCTCGATGCCCAAACGCTGGAAGTACAGTTGGGCGACGGGGCCGAACTGCTCTCCATCGAAGAGGACGATGAGTCGCTGCCGCCCCCGGCCGCCCTCAACCCCGCCGCCGTAGACAGCCTCACCCGCGCCGAGGCCGAGCTGCGCACCATTGAGGGCGAGCTGCAAGGCTTGCAGCAGGAAAAAACCTTTTTGCAAGCCAACCAAACGCTGCCCTCGGGCACCCAGGCCAATTGGAGTGCCGAAGTGCAAAAAGGCGCGGCCCTCATGCGTACCCGGCTGCCCGCTATTCAGCAAGAAACCGACCGCTTGCAAAGTCGCCAGAAAACCCTGCAAGCCGAAGTGAAACTGCTCGGCCCCCGCGCCTCCGAAACCGGCGATGGCGACCGCCAGGTGCTGGTGGTGCGGGCCGCCCGTGCGGGCACGGTGCCGCTCACCATCAATTACTACAGCAAGAGCCGTTCGCCGTGGTTTCCCCGGCTCGATATTCGGGCCAATGCCACTGGCAGCGAGCTGCAATTCATAACTCACGGCCGCCTCAGCAACCGCACCGGTTTGCCCTGGCAGCAGGTGCATTTGGTATTGATGCGCTACACGCTGGGCGATGATGTGTCGCGCCCCGACCTGGACCCTTGGGCGCTGGATTTCAATGGCGGCGACCACAACGGGGAAGGTCGCATCGACCAGTTTGTGGTGAAAGGCACTGCTAAGGGCAAGCTCATGCCCGTGACCCAGGGCACCCGCTACGAAGTGCCCGAGCTGGTGACGCTGCCCGTCAACGGCCGCCGCGAACTGTCGCTGCCCGCCGTGCGGCTGGCTGGCGTGCCCGAGTTTCTGGCCATTCCGCGTTTGTCGGAAGACGTGTTTTTGCAGGCTAAAGTGGTGGGCTGGGAAGGCTTGCAGCTGGATGACAGGGCCAAGGTATTTCACCAGGGCGTGTACGTGGGCGACACCGAGCTCAACGACCGCGCTTACAACGACTCGCTCGAAGTAGCCCTCGGCCACGACAAGCAGCTGGTAGTGGGCCGCGCTAAGCTCGAAGATTTCAGCAGCAACGTGCCCCTCAGCGACAAGCGCCGCGTGCGCCTGGTGTACGAGCTAAACGTGCGCAACCTGCACCCCGAAGCCGTGCGCCTGCGCCTCATCGACCAGGTGCCGATATCCGAGGAAAAGGAAATCAGCGTGAAAGTGCTCGAAACCAGCGGTGCCCAGCTCGACGAGCGCAGCGGCAAGCTAACCTGGCTGCTCACGCTGCCGCCCGGTGCCAACCAGCGCCTGCGCTTTAGCTTCCAGGTCGATTATCCGAAGGATAAAAAGGTGGAAATTATCAATCACCAGATGCGCATTTCCAACCCGAAATTCCGGTAGGTTAGGAGCTGGTAGAGAGAAGAAAAACGGCTGTCATGCTGAGCTTGTCGAAGCATCTTGCTCGCACCATTGTTGACGCAGTAATGCCCTACGTCGGCAACGAAGCGGCCAAGATGCTTCGACAAGCTCAGCATGACAGCCGTTAGCCGACGGTTCCACATTTGACCCAGCACCCGTTTGGTTATGCCCGATACGCCCGCCTTCATTCCCACCGGCCTCCAGCTGCTTTTTGAGTTGGCGCAGGCCGAAGGCGGGCAACTCATCAACGGCACCATGCAGCTGCCGCCCAGCCTCGGCACGGGCTTCGTGCAGCGCCTGGCTCTTGAGCCGGGGTTGGGGATGAACATCTTCCGCTGCCGCCTCACGCGGGAGCTGACGCTGCCCCGGCCCGCCGATGCCACCCCGCCCGAAACGCTGCTTTTTGGGTTTAATTCCTTTAACTACCAAGGTGATAACGCGGCTCCGCCGCAGCTGTCGTCGGTGCAGATAACCTCGTCGGATATTGGCTTCACAACAGTGCTGCCGGCCGATATGGATATATTTCTGCTGGGTATATCATTGCGTAAAAGCCTGCTGCTGAGTTGGCTGAATCCGGCCGATGGGCCGCCGCCTGCCATCCTCACCACGCGGCAGCCGGTGGTGCTGGATGCCCTGCTGACCCCCGAAATCCAGTGGGTGCTGGTGCAGCTGGCGGAGGCCCGCCCCGCGCCCTACCTCGATTCTTTTTTCTACAAAATCAAAGCCCAGGAGCTGCTGTATTTCCTGTTTCGGGAGTTGGCCCAGCGCGTGGTGACCCCGGCCCGGCACCTGCACACGGCCGATGTGGAAAAGATTTTTCAAGTCCGCACGGCGCTGCTCGCCAGTCTCGGCGAGCCGCCTACTTTGCCCGCGCTGGCCCAAGCGGCCGGCCTCAGCGAAACCAAGCTCAAGCAGCTTTTTCGGCAGGTATTTGGCACCAGCCCCTACGACTACTACCAGCGCGTGCGCCTCGAAGAAGCCAAGCGGCTGCTCCAACATCTTTCGGTGTCGGAAGTGGGTTACCAGCTGGGCTTTACCAATCTGAGCCACTTTGCCCGGCTGTTTGAAAAGCAGCATGGCCTCACGCCCAAGAAGTACCAGGTCGCCCACTTACGGTGAATAATCCGCGCGTGCCCTTGCTTGCTGCGCAACATGCTCGCAATGACGGTTAACCTAATGAGCTGCCGGATGCGACTGTTTTTGAGCCTATATCGAATATTTTGCCTGATTATGTTGCCGGACTTTTGTGGAGACAAACAAAACGTCCTATGCAACTTTCCCTTCTTCAAAATAAGCAAGTAGCCATCATCGGCGGCGGGCCGGTGGGCCTGCTGCTGGCCGTGCTGCTTCAGCAGCGCGGAGCCGCCGTAAAGGTCTATGAGCGCGACCCTGGCCCCGATGCTCGCATTTCGGGCGGCACCCTCGATATTCATATCGACCTGGGGCAGCCGGCCCTGGCCGCCGCCGGCCTCCTGGATAGATTTTATCAATTGGCCCGCCCCACCGCCATGCGCCTGGCCGATGAGCAGGGCCAGATACTCCAAGAAGAACCAGTAGACGAAGCCGCCCCCTACGACCGGCCCGAAATCGACCGCGCCGACTTGCGCCGCCTGTTTCTGGAAGCGCTGGCCGCTGATACGGTGGTATGGAATCAACGCTTTCAATCGCTGGAAAAACAGCCCGATGGCCGCTTTCTCCTGCACTTTGCCGGCCAGCCCGACCAGGTGGCCGATGTGGTAATCGGGGCCAACGGTGGTCGCTCGCGGGTGCGGCACTACGTCACGGATACCGTGCCGGAGTACACGGGCTCTTTCATTATTCAGGGCCATATTTCGGCCGCCGTAGCGCAACAGCTGGCCTTTGGGGCATTGGTAAACAGCGGTAACCTGATGGCGCGGGCCGGGGGCAAAATGCTCTTCGTGCACACCCGCGCCGATGGCACGCTCAATTATTACGTGTCTTTCCGGCGGCCTGCCGATTGGCTCAGCCAGCGCAATATCACCACCGAGCCTGCCCAAGTGGCCGCCCTGCTGGCAGAGGAATTGCCCGATTGGGCAGCCCTTTACCACGAGGCTTTTCGGGCCACGGCCGAGTTCGCGCTGCTACCCATGCACCGCCTGCCGCCCGCGCCCAGCCGCGAGGTGACGCAGGCCATAACGCTGGTCGGCGATGCGGCCCACGTCATGCCGCCCTTCGCCGGTGTCGGGGTCAATATTGGCCTGCTCGACGCGATGCACTTGGCTGATAACCTGGCCAATGGCCAGTTTGCTACCGTAGAGGCGGCCATTCAGGCCTACGAGCACACGATGTACGAATACGCCCACCAAGCCCAGGAAGGCACCGCGCAGGCCGAGCTGGATATTCATAGCGACATCGGCACATTGGAGCTAATGGCCGCCAACGGGCCTCAGCAATAAAGCAAGGCTTTCATAGAAACTACCCTATGGCTACCCAGCAAATTTTTCTCTTCGCCGACACGCTACCCCTCACTTTCACCGACCAAGGTCGCGGCCAACCCTATCTACTACTGCACGGCGCAGCCGGCCCCGGCGCACTAACTGGCCTGGCCGAAGCGCTAGCCCAAACGGGCCGCGCCATCGTGCCCACGCACCCCGGCTTCGACGGCCAGCCCCGGCCCGAGTGGTGCCGCAGCATCAGCGACCTGGCACTGGCCTACCTGGCGCTGCTCGAAAAACTTGACTTGCGCGATGTTATCGTAATCGGCAATTCGATGGGCGGCTGGCTGGCCACCGAGCTGGCGCTACGCGCCTCGCCCCGCGTGGCCGCCCTGGTGCTGCTCAACGCCGCTGGCCTCGACGCTACTCCTGCCGAGGGCCTGACCGACCCCACCACCATTCCGCCCGCCGAGCGGGCCGCCTACGCTTTCCACGACCCCGCTCGTTTTGGAGCAGCTGTGCCGCGCCCCACCGACCCCGCCGTGCAAGCCGCCGCCCAGGAAAGCGTGCGCAGCTACGGCGGCGTGCCCTTTATGCAAGACCCCAGTTTGCGCCAGCGACTACCCGGTCTGGCGTTGCCCACGCTGGTGCTTTGGGGCGAAAGCGACCGCATCCTCACGCCCGCCTATGGCCGGCAGTTTGCGGGTTTAATTCCGAAGGCACAGTTGGAGTTGGTGCCGCAGGCGGGCCATTTTCCGCAGGTAGAGCAGTTGGATAGGGTAGTAGCCCGTATTCAAGCGTTTGGGCAGTAGCAGGTGCCTTGTTGCAGCGTTAAGCGGCTTCCTGGCGTTCTTTTGTGCCCAAGTATTCTGCCCTAGGCTCCAAGCACTACAACTATGCACAACGACCAACTCGCCACCGTTGGCCTGCTTCTCCTTGCCGCTGGCTCGTCCTCGCGCCTCGCCCGCCCCAAGCAGCTCTTGCCCTACCAGGGTCAAACGCTTTTGCGCCACGCCGCCGAAGTAGCCGCTGCTTCGCCCTGCCGCCCGCTGGTGCTCGTGACCGGCGCGCTCCACGACGAGCTACTGCCCGAAATCGACGGCCTGCCCTTCCACGTAGTCCGCAACGATGCCTGGGCCGATGGCATGGGCGGCAGCATCGCCACTGGCCTCCAGGAGCTGGAAAGCGCCTTCGAAATCCACAATGTGGATGCCGTAGTAGTCATGCTTTGCGACCAGCCCCTGCTCACGCCTGAGATTATCGGCGAATTAATCGTGCAGTTTCAGGCTACCAAACAAGCCGTAGTGGCCTCCACTTACGCCGGCACGCAGGGCGTACCGGCACTGTTCAGCCGTGAGCTGTTTCCGCAGCTGCTGGCGCTGCGCGGGGCGGCCGGTGCCCGCGAGCTATTGCAGCAATACGCCCACCTGCCCACCGTAGACTTCCCCGGCGGCGCTACCGACGTGGATACCGAGGCGCAGTACGCGGCATTGAGCTAGCGCGAGTAACCTCACCCCCGACCCCTCTCCTTGGGGAGAGGGGAGCCGCCCGCAACTAGACGTAAGCTGTCGTAAGAAAGTCGTCAGGCTCCCCTCTCCCCAAGGAGAGGGGCCGGGGGTGAGGTACCCCGCGCCTGAGGGCACTTACTTCACCCGCCGATACTCGACTTCCTCCTCAACACCCGGCATATACTCGCCCACCGGAAAAGCCAGCAACAGCACCCGGCGGCTCAACTTGCGAATTTGGTGGTCGTGGAAGGAGGAGCCATCGCGGCTGCTGGGACTGCTGGCTTGCAAACGGCCTTTCACGACCGAGTAGGTGCCAATTTCGGATTGCACAACTTCCTCGCCACGGGTCACGGTGAACAGGTAGCCGCCATCGGCCCGAAACTCGACGCGCAGGCGAGCCGTGCCCTCCGTGATGGCGTGGTTCAGGTCAGCCGTTTGCGGGTCGTTAAGGCGGTCGCGCACTGAGTCGGGCAGGGTGCCTAGCGGCACGAAGCCGATTTCGTAGGCTTCCCAATGGCCTATCAGCTCGGCTGGTATCTGTTGTGCCTGGGCGGGAGCGGCCAGTAGCAGCGCAGCTACCAGCGGCCACCAATGAGCACGGGCTTTTTTGAGTAGTACCTTCATCGAGGGCCGAAAGTAAGCCCCTGGCACAACCGGCCGCCCGGCCCGAGTTTGGCCAGCCTGCTATTTTTGGCGGTATTCCGATTTTCTATTCTGCGCAATGGCTAATAAACCCACTTCCCCGCCCCCAGCTTACTTCCTCTCGCTGAGCCTGGAAAACGTGCGCAGCTTCGGGGCGAAGCAGACTATTTCCTTTGCGCGGGAAGATGGGAGGCCGGCGCAGTGGACGATTATTTTGGGGGATAATGGGGTGGGAAAGACGACGGTGCTGAAAGCATTGGCATCCGTTGTAAAAGAAGATGGTTCACCTTCAGATGAGCCTTATGGTAGAGCCGCAATGTGGCGTATAGCAAATTCTACTTGGTCACCTCATCGCAATAATGATTCCCTAATGGCTGAGTTAGAAACAGCTGTCATTCAAGATGCTTTGTTAAATGGCAGCAAAGCCGGGGAAGATTTTGAAATCATTTACTCTTCCGTAGCTAAAGTCAATGGTGGGGGTATGATGTCTCAGAGGCATAATCCACGAAGCCTAATCTGCTATGGCTACGGTGCTGGTCGCACTACTGGCAATTCAACCCTCAGCGAAACTCCCGAAGCCGTTGACACTTGCGCCAGTATCTTCGACGACCGCGCCGACTTGCTGAATCCTGAAGAATGGTTTCTGAATATTGACTACGGCAGCAAATTAGCTGGCGAAAAAAATAAGCAGTTAGCCGATGCTCGCGACCGAGTAGAAAAGATGCTAATTGACGTTCTTCCTGGCGTTACTAAGATTCAAATCGCCGCTGCCGGCACTCCACAGAAGCCACAGATAAGCTTACAATTCCTACTTCACGACACTTGGGTACGCCTGCGCGACATGAGCTTGGGCTATCAAACGCTAGTGGTTTGGCTTACTGATTTGGCTAGTAAACTGTATGTCCGCTACCCCGAAAGTGATAACCCACTTGCCGAGCCTGCTATTGTCTTGATTGATGAAATCGACCTGCACTTGCACCCCAAATGGCAGCGGGAGCTACTGAGTGTCTTGAGCAGTATTTTCCCCGAGACGCAATTTATCGCCACTGCGCATAGCCCGCTAGTGGTGCAAGCAGCTGGCGATGAAGGAGCCAACGTGGTGCTACTGCGCCGCGAAGGCGACCAAACGGTGGTAGTAACCGACGTAGAAGACGTGCGTGGCTGGCGAGTAGACCAGATTCTCACGAGTACCTTCTTCAACCTCGAAACAGCTCGCTCACTTGAAACCGAGAAGAAGCTGGCCCGACAAGCCAAACTGCTCAACAAACTCAAGCTGACTGCTAAGGAGCGCCGGGAGTTGGAAGACCTCACACAAGAACTAGAAGGCCAGCCGATGGGGAGCACCCGCCCCCATGCCGAAGAGGAAGAAGCCGAGCTACTGCGCCAGATAACCGAACGCCTAGGCTCCAGCCTACCCAACCTAAACGTGGGGCAATGATTCGGATAAAGAAGACGAAAAGAACCCCAGCGGCCTTAGCTACCCCAGCCATTGCGACGGCCCGACTCGCGCTCGAAACCCGCTACGATGCCAGCCCTGCTGCCTGCTGGGCACCGGGCAGCCGTCTGCTCAATGTCCCGGCTACGCTCTACAACGACGAAACGATAAAGGCAAAGCTCATTGCGCAACAGCAAGAGAAATGCTGCTACTGCGAAGCTAAGTTTTTGCACGTTGGGTACGGCGATGTGGAGCACTATCGCCCCAAAAATGGCTTTCGGCAGGATGCTACTTCGCCGCTAGAGAAACCCGGCTACTACTGGCTGGCCTATACGTGGGACAATTTATTGTTTAGCTGCAAGCGCTGCAACGGCGGGCATAAGCGCAATTATTTCCCCTTGGCTAACCATCCGGCTGGCCGTGCTCGCTCGCATCACGACCAGCCGAAGCTACCGCAAGAGCAGCCCCTGTTGCTACACCCCGCGCACGATACTCCTGCCACGCATATCCGTTTTCGCCGAGCCGTAGCCGTAGGCAAAACGCCGCGTGGCCAAGCCACAATTACGCTGTGCGGCCTGAACCGCAAACAGAATCTGGAGCGCCGACGCACGCACTTGGCACACATAGAAAGCCACGATTCGATGGCTGGTATGGACCCTAGAACTATGTCACCAACCGACTTAGCTCGCCAAATAGCCAAGTGCGGTTCGGTGGCTGTCTTTATCAAACGTATCGGCCAAGCCAAAACAATCTGTGAGGCGGCGGCCCTCGACAAAGCCGAATACGCCGGCATGATACGGGCCAACTTTCCGCACCTGCCCACCGTCTAGCTTGCCGGCTGCTACCTTCGGCGGGCCTTTCCCCTTTTGCCATTCTGAAATCTTATGCAGCCTACTGCTACCGCCGCGCCGGCCGTCGAAAAAGACAACAAGCGCATCACCACTGGTTGGACCTTCTACGACTGGGCCAACTCGGTGTACCCGCTCGTCATTACCAGCTCGATTTTCCCCATCTACTGGGGAAGCGTCACCCAGGAAATCAATCCCACCGACGTGGTCGATTTCCTCGGCTTTCAGGTGCCAGGCTCGTCGCTGCTGACGTATGCCATCTCGGCGTCGTTCCTCATCATCGCCTTGGTCAGCCCGTTTCTCACCTCGCTGGCCGACTACTCGGGGCGCAAGAAGCTATTCCTGCAAATCTTCTGCTACATCGGGGCGGCGAGCTGCGCCGGGCTGGCTTATTTTACCAAAGACACGCTCACACTCAGTACGTTCATCTTCATTGCGGCCACGGTGGGCTTTAGCGGCAGCATCGTGTTTTACAATTCCTACCTGCCCGAAATCAGCTCCGAGGAGAAGTTTGACTCGCTCTCGGCGCGGGGCTTTTCGATGGGCTACATCGGCTCGGTGCTGCTGCTGGTTATCTGCCTGGGCATCATCATGGGGCCAAATATTGCGGGCGGACCAAAAGGCGTGTCTTTGTTTGGAATGAGTACGGGCACGGCCACGCGGCTCAGCTTCGCGCTCACGGGCGTGTGGTGGGTAGGCTTCGCCCAAATCCCGTTTTTCACGCTGCCGCCCGACACTGGCCGCCCCGCCGATGCCCCCGTTTCCCAAGACGGCTGGCTCCTCAACGGCTTCCGCGAATTAGGCAAGGTCTGGGACCAGCTCAAGCAACTGCCCAATCTCAAGCGCTTCCTGCTGGCCTACTTCACCTACAATATGGGCGTGCAAACGGTGATGTACGTGGCCACTATCTTCGGCGATAAAGTGTTGAAACTCGATAGTACTGCGCTCATTACTACTATTTTGCTGCTCCAGCTCGTGGGTATTCTCGGGGCCTGGATGTTCGCTAAAATCTCGGAGCGCATCGGCAACACGCGGGCGCTCAGTTGGGCAGTATTCATCTGGATGCTCATTTGCATCGGCGGCTACTACGTGCAGGCCGGGTGGAGCTTCTATGTACTGGCCAGCATCATCGGCCTCACCATGGGCGCGGTGCAAAGCCTCTCGCGCAGCACTTACTCCAAGATTATCCCCGAAAACACGCCCAACTCGGCCGCCTTTTTTAGCTTTTTCGACGTGGTCGAAAAGCTGGGCATTGTCATCGGCACACTGTCTTTTGGGCTGATTGGGCAAATCACGGGCTCAATGCGGAATAGCATTCTCTCGCTCATCGTGTTCTTTATCATCGGCTTAGGTTTTCTGCTGACGCTGCGCGGCAAGAAGCTGCGCGACGAGCCGGCTGGTGGCATCGTGCTACCGCCTCCGCCGCCCGCCTCGGCCTCGGTCGAGATGGGTGGGCGGCAAACTGTTTAATCACCAATTAGTTGCGACTGCAACGTATTCTTGCCCCACCCATCATGCACACTTCCTCCCTTCAGCAAAATTTTCTCGCCGAGCTTAGTCAGGAGCTAGCCAGCACCCGCAAAGTACTCGAGCGCGTGCCCCACGAGCAGGCCGATTACAAGCCGCATCCCAAGAGCATGAGCCTGTGGCAGCTGGCTACTCACGTAGTAAACCTACTGGCGTTCAAGACGCTATTCCTGCAAGCTGACGGCCGCGATTTCCTCGACCCAAACGCGCCCAAGCCCGGCCCCACGCCCACCAGCCACGCCGAGCTAATGACCCGCTTCGACGAGTACAGCGCCACGTTACAGCAAGCCTTGCAAGCCACCGATGATGAAAAGCTGACCCATAATTTCAAGCTGCACCGGGGCGAACAAGTGATGTTTGACCGCCCCAAAGCCACCGCCATCCGCATTATGGGCCTCAACCACAGCATTCACCATCGCGGCCAGCTTACGGTGTACTTGCGCTTACTCGACATCCCGGTGCCCGGCATGTACGGCCCCAGCGCCGACGAGAAGTAAGGCTAAGTCACAACAACACTGGCTGTCATGCTGAGCTTGCGAAGTATCTTATCACGTTAGGGGTAGTAACCCAAACGTGATAGGATGCTTCGCAAGCTCAGCATGACAGCCGGTGTTGTTGGCAGCTGTTGTTAATTTTTCAGCACAAACACCCGCTTGCCGCCAATCCACGTCTGCTGCACCTGCGCGCCGCGCAGCTGCTCTTTGGGCGCAGTCAGCAAGTTGGTTTTCAGCATTACAAAGTCAGCCAACATACCCGGCTTAATCTGGCCCTTGCGCTTCTCCTCGAAGGCGGCGTGGGCGGCCCAGGTGGTCATGCCGCGCAAGGCTTGCTCGCGGGTGAGGGCGTTGTTCATCTGAAAACCGCCGGCCGGGAAGTTCTTGGCATCCTGCCGCGCCACGGCGGCGTGGAAGCCATAGAGCGGATTAATATCCTCCACCGGGAAGTCGGAGCCCAGCGCCACCTGGCCGTATTGCTTCAGCAACTCTTGGTAGGCGTAGGCCGTGGGCAAGCGCTGCGCACCCAGCCGCTCGCCGGCCCAGTACATATCCGAAGTGGCGTGCGTGGGCTGCACCGAGGGCACAATATGGTACTGCCCAAACTTGGGCATGTCGCGGGGACTCACTACTTGCGCGTGCTCGATGCGCCAGCGCCGGTCGGTTTGCCCCTGCAAGGCTGCACCGTAGATATCGAGTAGCAGCCGGTTGCTAGAGTCGCCGATGGCGTGGGTGTTCATCTGAAACTTCGTGGCAGCCAACTCTTTCGCCAAAGCCCGGTAATACTCGGGGTGTTGCAGCAAAAATCCCTTTTCGGCGGGCCGGTCGGTGTACGGGGCCAGCAACGACGCACCCCGCGAGCCCAGTGCTCCATCGGCGTACACTTTGAAGGCGCTGATGGTCAGATTATCGCTGAAATATGGTCCTTTAGGCAAGTAATACGCCTTGTTCTCCGGCGTCGGGTTGAGCATGGTATAGAGGCGCAGGTGCAGCTTGCCCACCTTTTGTAGCGCAGCCATGCGGTCGATGTCAGTCTTATCGAGGCCAGCATCGGCGAGGCTGGTGAGGCCCACGGCCAGGCAATTTTGCTGGCCTTGCAGCAAGGCAGCAGCTGCCTCAGCGGGGCTAGGCTCGGGGATTTTGGCTGCTGCCAGCTTCACCGCATTGTCCACCAGTAGGCCGGTGAGTTTCCCCTTCGCATCACGCCCAATCACCCCGCCATTGATGGGCGTGGCGGCCGTGATGCCCGCCAAGTCGAGCGCCTTTTGGTTGGCTAGTGCAGCGTGCCCATCTACCCGCATGATGAAAACGGGCACGTTCGGAAACAGCACGTCCAGCGTGTCTTTGGTGGGGAAGCGCTGGCCCGGCCAGTCATTCTGGTCCCAGCCGCGGCCGGTGAGCCAGGCCGCATTTGGCTGCTGCTGACGGTGCCGCGTGAGGCGGCTCACCGTTTCGGCCCACGAGGTAGCGCCCACCAGATTAGCCGAACGCAGCCCCAGCGAGTAGCGGTAGAAATGGCAGTGTGCGTCGTAAAACCCAGGGTAAATAAATTGCCCCTGCGCATCAACCGTCTGCGCGGCTTGGTAGCGGCTTTGTAAGTCGCTGGTGTTGCCCACGGCCACAAAATGCCCATCGCGCACCGCAAACGCTTCCGCTTTACTAAACACGGAATCAACGGTATACACCGTGGCATTGGTAACGAGCAAGTCTACTGCCTCGCGCTTGGGTTGACAGCCGCCAGAAAGTAGGCTGCCAGCTAGCAGGCCAGTACTCAAAAGTTTATAAAGTGCCCGCACGGTATAAAATGGTACGTTGTTACTGCTTACTCGATGGTCACTTTCGTGCCCAATTCTGTTTCTATATGTGGGTCGAAACGCACCACTATCGGCCGGGCGTTGTCGCGAGTGCCTTTCACCAAAACTTTGCTGCGGCCATATTCTGCACCCTGCTGCGTGTAGAGCTTGACCTGCACCGTATCGGCAAAGTCTTGGTTGAAAATGACATACATCGTCAGGCTTACCTGATGTTGGCCAATGCTGTCGGAACTAGCGAGGCTGGCCTTGCCCAGTTGCAAACCCCGGCCTTGCAGCGCGGGGCTTGCCTGCACTTGCACTGCTTCTTTTTGCGCACCAGTGGCCAGGCCATCGGCTACCACAGTGGCCGACTGGCCCACGGTTTCACTGGTTTTGCGGAGCGTCATTTTGGCGGCGTGTTTCACGCGGTCGCAACTCAGCAGCAAGCCAGCCAGTGAGCAGACCAGTAGTAAGGGCTTCATGCAGGGCTAGTTAAGAG
>CAXUKA010000127.1:0-15579 GCA_964251335.1 uncultured Hymenobacter sp. | reverse complement strand
GGGGTGGAGGTGCTTCACCAGGTTCATGTATAGCGTGCGCATGGCCTTGGTAATGTTCTTTTCTTCGGCTTGTTTTTTCTCTTCGGCAGCTTGTTGCTTGGGGCTCTTTTTGCGCTTGGCGCGACGCTCTTCCTGCTGGCGCTCTTCTTCGGCGTATTCGGCCTCCTGCTCGGCCATCTTCTGGTCGACGTAAGCCTGAAATTTTTCCTGAGTACTCACGTCCACTTCGGGGTCAAACTCAATACCAAACCGCTGATTAAACAGCTCTTTCATCAGCTCCGAGGTCTGGGCGTCGAGCGCTTCCTCCTCGGCCTGGGTAGGTGGCGGGGCGTACTTGTCGATAATGGGCTGCACTTCGGGAAAGCCTTTCTGGGGCAAATCGAAGCAGGCATTCACTATCATATCCACTACTTTACCCCGCTCGGTTTTGGTAAGCTTATAGGTATCGTAGGCCCGGTCGAAGAGGCGCACCAAGGCCGCACGCTGGGCATTGTGCTGGTGCTGGAGGGGCCGGTATTCGGTTTGCACGCGCTGCCGTAGCTGGGTGGCTGCTTCACGGAAAGCCGTTACATCTTTTTCGAGCTTGGCAATGCGCTTGGTTAGGCGATTAAATTCTTTTTGAGCCTTTGAAAGAGAGCTATTATCGGCCGCGGTCGACGGAATATAGACGAGTTGCGGGGCAGAGGCGGCGCTTTTCTTAGCCATGTTTCAACCAATTGCAATCAAGTAAAAACTACCACAAATTACTGCCACTGGCGGCCGTTGGCTTCTAATCCTGCTGCGAGGGTAGCTTCTCCGTTGGTTGCGTCGTAGCGCTACGATGCAGCAGCTTGTAAGTCAGGCCCAGTACCACATTATTTTTGGCGGCTGTGTTTTGCAGCACAAACTGCCCTTGGGTGGCCGTGTAGTTGTAATTGGCTTGATTGACGTAGCCGGCTTGCAGAATAAAATGCCTGTCGAACTGGTAGCCCACCCCGCCATACACCCGGTTGCGCTCGAACACCGGCCCCTTGGGGTTGAGGAAAATCTCGTCGTAGGCCGACAGAAAAAACGTGCCGGGCACGATAGTCTTGTGATTCAGAGGCAAAAACCCATTGAACCGGTAGCGAAAGCGCTGCCGAAACTCGGTGCTGCCATCCCGAAACTCCAGCCACCGCTGCTCGATGCGGTAGCGGTGCTCAATCTTGAGGCGGTGCGAATACTGCGTGAGCACCACCTGCTCCCAGAGGCGCTTTTCCACGTTGAGCGGCCCCGCGCCCAGGTCCTGGTAGTCAGAGGTTGAGTAACGCCCGCCCGCCACAGAAACCGTGAAATTGGGGTCGATGTCGAAGCTACCGCCCGCCTTTAGCTCGTTATAGAAATAGTCGTGAAACACGCCATTGGTACGCGCCTGCACTTCGGCAAAGCCACCCCACTTGTGCGTAGCATCGCCCGGCAGCTGCACCGTGCCAATAAGCCAGCTGCCCCACGGCTGCACGGGGTTGAGGACGGTTTGGGCGCGGGCGGAGGTGGCTGTTAGTGCCAGTAGCAGGCTTGCAAGAGTAGAAAGGCGCATTTGTACAAAATAGCGGCCGGCAAATTTGCCGTTATCCCGCAAAAGTACCGAGTCCCTTCGTGGCTAATTATTAGGCTGCTTGGGCAAACTGCCGGATGCTTTCCAATTCGGCTTGGTGGAGACGCTGTTCTTCTTCAAGGTCGTAGTCATTTTGCAGACCCAGCCAGAATTTAGGCGAATTACCAAAATAGCGAGCCAGCCGCAAAGCCGTATCGGCCGTGATACGGCGTTTGCCTTTCAAAATCTCAGAAAGGCGAGTTTGTGGGATGTGCAGGTCTTGCGCCAGCCGGTAGGCAGACAGTTTAAACTCCACTAAAAACTCCTCTTGTAATACTTCGCCGGGGTGGATGTTAGGTAGCAACTCCATATTAGATGCCGCCAGACTGGGCAGCGCAGGTTGTTTGAACTACGTGCAGCAGTTATAACTAATGGTAGTCAACAATTTCAACTTTGCTGGCTCGTCCTTCATTCCATTGAAATAGGATGCGCCACTGGTCATTGATGCGGATGCTGTAAAAGTCTTTCAAGTTTCCGAACAGCTTTTCCAGCCGATTTGCAGGTGGAATCCGCAAATCGGCCAGATTCTGCGAGTTGTGCAGCATCCGCAGCTTGCGCCGGCCGATTTTCTGCACCTCCAGCGGCAGCTTCGTCACCTGCTCCCCTAGCCAGATTCTCTCCGTTTCCTTCGAACCAAATGAATCAATCATACTTACGCCTTGCGTTACTAACGCCAAAAGTAAGTAGTTTGTTCGACTTCGTTATGTTCAGCCTTGCAGCAAACGAGCATTCCCAGCAGCAACGCGAAGGCGGCCACAGTTTTGCTTGCCCCGTTACAGTCGGCAAGAAGGGATAGAGTTTACATGAGTTACTGATAGGACTTCAGCATATCGTCCGGATTCTGTATAATTCTGCCATCTGGGAAAACTGACAGAAACTCATATCCCAAGTTTTCATCCCGAAACTTTACCAGCGTGAAAGTGCTATCAAAGGCTACTATTTCGATTTGAGAACTTGCCAACTGAAATGTCTTTGGCTCAGTCCAGATGTGTGGGTTACCATCCGCGTAAGGCACTTTTTCGAATGGTATAGTAGGAATATCACCAGCTACACCACAAAAAATGCCCCATACCACCTGTATGTCTTGCTCAGCAAATGTTTCATACAATTCTTTACCAAGCACTATGCTATAACTTGGCTCCGAGTCGTATGACTGCGATTCCCAAGTCTCAATTAACGGCGACCAGTTCCCTAGACTCAAACATCGTAGGTCACTAACTAGCCAATTTAGACTTTCTATCTGCTGTCGGAGCGGAATCAGTAGTGCTCCCAAGTTGGTTTGGTAGCCTTCTTCTAAAATTATAGTCATCACACCTGAATAACGCCCACATTATACGCCCGCTCAATCGGCGCATGATTTGCCGCCCTTATTCCCTCCGAAATAACCTTGCGCGTTTCCAACGGGTCAATGACAGCATCGACCCACAGCCGCGCCGCCGCATAATAGGGCGATAATTGCTCCTCGTAGCGGGCTTTAATGCGGTCGAGCAACTCCTTTTCGGCTTCGGGGGTGATGACTTCGCCTTTCGCTTTGAGCGAGGCTACCTGGATTTGCAGGAGGGTGTTGGCCGCCGCCGCGCCGCTCATTACGGCGAGTTGTGCCGTCGGCCAAGCCACGATGAGGCGCGGGTCGTAGGCCTTGCCACACATGGCGTAGTTGCCCGCGCCGTAGCTGTTGCCGATGATGACCGTAAACTTGGGTACTACGCTGTTGGCCATGGCATTGACCATTTTCGCGCCGTCCTTGATGATGCCGCCCTGCTCGCTTTGGCTGCCCACCATGAAGCCCGACACGTCGTGCAGAAACACCAACGGGATGCGCTTCTGGTTGCAGTTCATGATGAAGCGGGCGGCCTTGTCGGCCGAGTCGGAGTAGATGACGCCGCCCATCTGCATGCCGGTTTTCTTCGACTTCACGATTTTGCGCTGGTTGGCCACGATGCCCACCGCCCAGCCATCGATGCGGGCTAGCCCACAGATGAGCGTCTGGCCATACAGGTCTTTGTAAGGCTCAAACTCCGAGTTATCGACCAGCCGGTTGATAATTTCCATCATGTCGTAGGGCTTGGCGCGGTCCGATGGCAGTTGGCCATATAACTCTTTTTCATCGAGCCGGGGCGCGGCGGGCGTGGTGCGGCTGAAGCCGGCCGAAGGCTGCGCGCCCAGCTTGTCGAAGATGTTGCGGATGTGGTCGAGCGCCTCCTCGTCGGTGTCGAACTTGTAGTCCGTGACGCCCGACACTTCGGAGTGCATGGCCGCGCCGCCGAGCGCCTCGTTGTCGATGGTTTCGCCGATGGCCGACTTCACCAAGTACGAGCCGGCCAGAAATACCGAGCCGGTACCACTCACTATCATGGCCTCGTCGCTCATGATGGGCAGGTATGCCCCGCCCGCCACGCAAGGCCCCATAATGGCCGAAATCTGCACGATGCCCATGCTCGACATCACTGCATTATTGCGGAAAATGCGACCGAAGTGCTCTTTATCAGGGAAAATCTCGTCCTGCATGGGCAGGTACACGCCTGCCGAATCGACGAGGTAGATAATCGGCAGCTTGTTTTCGATGCTGATTTCCTGGGCGCGCAGGTTTTTCTTAGCGGTGATTGGGAACCACGCGCCGGCCTTCACGGTGGCATCGTTGGCTACTATTACGCACTGCCGACCCTGCACGTAGCCGATTACTACGACCACACCGCCACTGGGGCAGCCTCCCTCCTCTTTGTACATGCCTTCGCCGGCGAAAGCACCGATTTCAACCTGAGCCGCGCCCTGGTCGAGCAGGTAGTTGATGCGCTCGCGGGCGGTGAGCTTGCCCTTAGCTTTGTGGGCTTCGATGCGTTTTTCACCGCCACCGAGGGCTATTTTTTCAAGCTTTTTGCGGAGCTGGTAGGTGAGTTGCTGAAGGTGGTCTTCGTTGCGGTTAAATTCGACGTTCATTGGGTGGGACGGGGTGTAACGCGGACTTTGTAGTGCGCGAAAGAAGGATTGGTTAACGATAGCAGACGCGGACTACAAAGTCCACGCAACAAAAAACCCGCTCCTTTTCGGGGCGGGTTTCAAAGGTAAAGCTGATAAAGCAGTGCTTACGGATTCACGATACCGGGGGCAGTTGTCACCTTCTTGGTTTCGGTTTTCACGGTGCCATCGGGGCTTTTAGTCGTTTCCTTTTTCTCTTTGTCCTTGCCGCCGCCAAACACCGAGAAGTGCACGTAGCGCTTAGGATTAGCCTGCAAGTCGCCGAAAAGGCCGTTAGCGCTGGACACCGTAGCATTGAGGCTAGTATAGAGCGTGGTATCGTTGATGAGCTTGCCAAGTGTGCCTTTTTGGTCGTTCAGCGAGCGGTTCAGGCCAGCCATTGTCTTCTGGGCTTCGCCCATCGTCGAGTTGAGGCGGCGCAGGGCGGGGCCGACGGGTGCGGCTTTTACCGAGTCAGAAAGCTGGCCAAAATTGTCAGCGATGCGGTCGAGCTTACCAGTGGTTTTGTTGAGGGCGGCGCTCATCGCGGCCAAGTTGCGGGTAATCTGGTTGATGTTAGCCTGGTTAGCTACAATGAGCTTTTGCAGCGCCTCGGCACTGCCGCGAGCGCCAAGCAGCGTGCCCTGAATGTTGGTTTGGGCATCTTTATTCAGGAAGCCGTTGATGTGCGAGAGCGTCGAGTTCACGGTATCGAGGGTGCTTTGGGCGCGGCGCTGCACGATATCGGTGAGGCTCACCGACAGCTTAGTCGTCAGCTGTTCGCCACCGTGATATACTTTGGTATTAGGGCCAACCTTCAGCGTCAGCGTGGTAGAGCCCAACAGCGAGCCACTCAGACGAACCACAGTCGAGTCGCCAACGGTTACGCCCTTGTCCATTTCCAGCGAAGCTTTAATGGCGTTATTATTTTCGGGCTGCAATTCCAGGTTTTTCACTTGGCCCACTTTCACCCCGTTTAGGTAGATGGGTGCGCCCACATTCAGACCGTCTACCTTAGGATAGATGGCATAGTACGTGCGGTCGTTCGACAGCAAGTTGCTACCGCGCAAAAAGTTGAACCCTATCGCCAACGCTACCAACGCCACCACGGCCAGTAGGCCGACTTTTATTTCTTTAGACACAGTATTTGCAGATTAGAGCTGAATTATTCCGAGCTGTTGAGAGGTAGGCTGGCCCATGCCCGTGCATGAAGGTCGCCTGAGGCTCCCTAACGTAAACGCGGCTCAGATGTTTACGCAATTGCTAAGCTCAGCGCTGGCTTACTCGCCCCGCGTGCCTTCAAGGTCTTGCTTATACTGGCGAAAGGCGTGGTAGATGCCCCCAGCAATGGCCTGCTGCCCGGCCTTGGTGTCGAGGTAGTTTTCCTCGGTGCGGTCGGTGAGGAAGCCCGACTCGACGAGCACCGAGGGCATGGTCGATTTCCAGAGCACGATGAAGCCCGCCTGCTTCACGCCCCGCGAGCTACGGCCCACGTTGGTTCGAAACTGCCTGTCGATGCGCTGGGCCAGACGCAGCGAATTGGTGATGTAGGCGCTCTGAAACAGCGAGAACAGAATATTGCTCTGCGGCGAGTTAGGGTTGAAGCCTTCGTAGCGGCGCTGATAGTCCTTTTCTTGCAGAATAACCGCGTTTTCGCGTTTGGCCACGCCCAGGTTAGCCTCGGTTTTGTGCGGCCCCATGCACCACACTTCGGTGCCGTGCGAGCCCTTGGGGCCGGCGTTGCAGTGCACCGAGATAAAAAGGTCGGCGTGGTTGCGATTGGCAATGTGCGCCCGCTCGTCGAGCTCGATAAACACGTCCGTTTTGCGGGTGTAAATGATGCGCACATCGGGGCAGCCCGCTTTTATTTCGCGGCCCAGCTCCAGAATAATATCAAGCGCCACATCGGCCTCGCGGGCCGACTCGCCGGCGCAGCCCCGGTCTTTGCCGCCGTGGCCGGCATCGAGCACCACCGTGCGCAAGTGGTAGCGGTTATCATCCAGGGGCAGCGCGCTGGCCGCCGAGTCGCTGACAGTTTGCCGGGGGCTCACTTTTCCTTGCTTTGGGGGCAAATTTTCTTTTGCAGCAAAACTGAGAAGGGCGGCACAGGCCAAGGCAATAATCCGCACGTCGTTCGTTGGGGGAAAAAGGAGGCACCGGGGAAGCCTCCGCAGCAGGTTGGCTGCCTGTTATCTTTGTTTGTCCGATGCCCCAAAAGTAATTCGCCCGGCGCTACCGTCCACTTGCTTTCTTCCTTCTTTACTTCGGCCACCGGGCCGCGCACTCGCCAGTGGCTGAGTTGGGTGCCAGCTTGGCTCCTATTTTTCCTGCTCGTGGCGAGCGGCCAGACGGCCCTGGCCCAGGCCACCGACTCGACCACTAAGGCCCCCGCCAACTCGGGCAAGCGTAGGGCCGGCTCGGCGCCTACGACGCCGGCGCGCGTTATTTCGGCCGACCCCAACGAGCCGCAGAGCCCGCCCCCGGCCGGCGAGCGCGATGTGCAAACCAAGCAGCCGGGCATTTCGCGCAAGGCTGCGCCCAGCCTCACGCCCGATAGCGCTGGCCTAGCCGTGCGCGACACCAGCCGCGCCGGCCGCCGGCAAGACTCGCTGCACCTAGCTGACCTCAAGCGCCGTAGCGCCATCGAAACCACTGTAAAATACTCGGCCAGCGACTCGATTCAGTTCGATGTGGTGAGTAAAATCGCTCGCCTCTATACCAACGCCGTGGTGGACTATGGCGAAATGAACATGAAGGCCGAGCTGATAACCGTGGACTACGGCCGTAGCACGGTATTGGCCAACGGCCGCCAGGATACGGTTAAGCACAAGCTTATCGGCAAGCCGGTATTTAAACAGGGGGCCGACAAATACACGGCCGAGGAAATTGCCTATAACTTCAAAAGTAAGCGAGGTATTATCTCGGGGGCAATCACGCAGAGCGGCGATGGCTACATCCACTCGGAGCTCGCCAAGCGCCAGTCAGACAATACGATACACAACCTTGGCACTACTTACACCACTTGCAACCTTGAGCACCCGCACTTCTACATCAGGGCGGCCAAGGCCAAGGTGATACCGGGCAAGGCCGTTATTACGGGGCCGTTTCACATGGTGATTGCCGATGTGCCACTGCCCATCGGGCTGCCATTTGGGTACTTCCCGATGCAGCACGGCGGGCGCGGCTCGGGCATCATAATTCCTACTTTCGGGCAGGCGCAGGACCGAGGCTACTACCTCTCCAACGGCGGCTACTACTGGGCACCCAACGACTACCTGGGTTTGCGCGTGACCGGCGACCTCTACGCCGGCAACGCCGAGCGCTTTGGGGGCTACGGCATCAATACCGAGCTGACATATGACAAGCGCTATCGCTACCGGGGCAGCGCCCGCATCTCGTACACCAGCCGGCCCATTAGCTCCATCCTGAGCACCGGCACGGCTACCACTACCGCCGACTACGTGGCCCCGCTGTCGTCGAACAGCTTCTGGATAACCTGGAACCACTCGCCGGTAGCCCGGCCGGGCGGCGGGGTGTTTTCGGCCAGCGTGCAGGCGGGCAGCTCGTTCTACAACCGCGTCAATACCCTCGACCCACGCCGCTACCTGTCGGCGTCGTTCAACTCGACTATCAGCTACTCCAAGCAGCTGCGGCACCTGCCCATCAACTACTCCATTCAGGCTACTCAAAGCCAGAACGTACAGACGGGCGTGATGGACTTTACCCTGCCTAGCCTGAGCGTGGGCGTGGCCCGGCAGTACCCCTACCAGTGGTTTGGTATTCCGTCGAGTGGGCGCTGGTACGAGCAGTTTGCGGTGAGCTACAACCTGGTAGCGCAAAACCAGATAAGTAACCTCGTACCGGCTCGCTCGCTCAGCTCGGGGCTGCCGCTACTGGGGGGTAGCACCACGGCCTACAACATTCCGGTAAGCTTCTCTAACCTGAGCGCGCTGCTACGCAATGCCCAGAATGCGGCCCAGCACCAGTTTCAGATTACGCTGCCGTCGGCCACGCTTTTCCACCACGTGCAGGTGCAGCCTTCGGTGAACTACGGAGAAACCTGGTATGCAAAGTCGCTAAATTACAAATACATAGATGCTGCCAGAGCCTTGCGCATCGACACGACGAGTGGCTTCAGCCGGCAGTATTCGTATGCGGCCAACGTGTCGGCTACCACAACCTTCTACGGATTACTGCGATTCAAAAGCAAGAATATTCAGGCCATTCGCCACAAGGTGACTCCCAGCCTCAGCTATGCTTATTCGCCTGACCTGACCCATGGCACCAGCGTGTACCAAACCTTGAATGTGGGGGCCGACCAGTCTGGCAATTCCATTGGCAACGGGGCACTGCGCGATAGCTACGGCCGGCTGCTCGCGCCACAGACTTTCTCGCGCTACCAGGGCTTTTTGCTGGGCCAGTCGGCCAGTGCCCGGGTGAGCGCCCTGAACTTCTCGTTGCAAAACCAGATTGAGATGAAGGTGCGCAACAAGAACGATACCACTGGCACCGAGGCATTTAAGAAAGTGAGCCTAGCCGATGGTATCGACCTGGCCGTGGGCTACAACTTTGCCGCCGCAGGCGACTCACTTCACCTCTCCCCCCTGAGTCTTGGCTACCGTGTGCAGATTGCCAAAAAGCTGAACGTAGTAATAAGCAGCTCTTTTTCTTTTTATCAGCGCGATTCAACTGGTCGCACGCTTCGGCACTATCTGTTCGAGCAGGAGCACTTTCGACTGGCGCGCCTCACCTCGGCCAACCTGAGTTTGGGCTACCAGTTCAACCCCGCCGCCCGGCCCAAGAGCAAGGCCAATATTCCGCGAGCCACGGCCCCAGCCAATGACCCGGTGCTGGGCTCGCCCAACCCCATTGCGCTGTACGCTGACTACATCGACTTCGACATTCCATGGGAGGCCAGCGTGCAGTACACGGCCAGTTACTCGGCCGCAACAGCCCCTATTCGGCCCAGCCTCTACGGCGCCACACCCATTCTTTCTGGCAACTCCCTCACGGCCAGCGGCTCAGTCAAGCTCACCGAAAACCTGCGCCTGAGTTCCAGCCTCAACTTCGACCTGCGGGCCGGCACCTTCGTGTACCCGGTCATCAATTTCACCCGCGACCTGCACTGCTGGCAAATCACGGGCATGTGGATGCCCGTGGGCGTGACGCGCGGCTACAGCTTCACGATAGCGGCCAAAAGCAGCCTGCTGCAAGACCTGAAAGTGAATCGCAACCGGACTATTTTGAATCGGTAGTTTTTTGAGGATAAAAACCTAATCACCCCCAAACTCGAACACTACCTCACGCACAAACAGCTCACCGTCGGGGCGGAGCAGGGCGAGGTTGCTGATTTCCAGTTCCAAGTTGAAAGTCTGGTTATTAAGAAACTGCATCACGGGGCCGAGCAGCTCGGGTGTGGTATCGTGCAGGGCCAGCGATACGTGGGGCAGCCACAGGTCGGGGGCGCTGTACTTGTCGGTGCGGCTGCACATGGGCGCGGCTACCGCCAGAATGCGATGGTGCAGTTGATTGAGATAGTCGGAGCGCAGCACCGGAATATGAATAACGGGCCGCTCACCCGGAAACATACCCAGCCCGGTAGTGTGCGCCACAAAGGGCTTGCTGGTATCGGCAATGTGGCGCAGGCCATCCTTCAGGGCCTCCAAGTCTATGGGCTCGACCAACTGGTAGGTCAGGTGCGGCTCGGGCGTGGCCTGTACATCAGTAAGGCCAAACTCCGTTTCCAGACTTTTAATCAGCTTGTTGATATGGTCGGACGAGGGAGGAGCGAGCAGCGAAGTAATAGCGAGCATGGACGGGAGTGCCGAAGCAAAAAAACAAGAAGGCCGGAGCCGCACACGGCCCCGGCCCCAAAACTACAGCGCCGAAGCGAGTAGGTTTTAAAAGGTGGTTTTAACTAGGCTGAATTGCGAAACGGGCGGATTTACCATATTCTGCAACGAGTTGAGGTACGAATACAACACGTAGCTCTCGGAGCCGCGCTGGGCCAGAGTGGTGGGGTACACGCCCACCGCAGTATTAAAAGCACCTGATACTGAAGCATTGGCGAAGTTGTCGCCGCTGGCCACGCGGTATACCCGGCTCTGCGAGTTGCAGGATACCAAGAGGGTCGTTTCGTCCACCATTTGCAGGCCGTCGCAGCCCGTTAGGCCAAAGCCCGTCACCGCAACTTTGGTAAATGTGCTGGGGCTGGCAATGGGCACTTTAATAATGGCTCCTTCGTCAGACTTGGCCACCAGCAGATAGCCCCGGCGGTTGAACACAATACCATTTAACCCAAAGGTGCCAGCCGGGGCACTGAAGGCGGCATTGGTCAGGAACACCGAAGCAGTGCCTTGGGCATCAATGCGGTAGATAATCGGCGCAAAACTGTCGGTCACGTAGGCGTTGCCCTGGTCGTCCACGGCAATATCGTTGGCAAAGTGCGGAGCTGTGGCAGTGGCCAAAGCCCCCAAATTATAGTAGCCGGTTTTGGCCCCAGTGGTGGCGTCGAATATGGCCACAGCGGCTAGTTTGCGCAGAGTGGCAGCCGTGGTGCGGGCCGTGTTATAGCCGGGGTCCGACACAGCGGCCAGCACGCGGTTGCGGTTAGCGTCGTAGTTGAGGCCGATAGTTGAAATCAGCTGCGGGTCGTCGACAAACTGCGAATACGTGCCGTCGTCGGTCACCTGCCCAATGCGGCCAGCCGTTTGGGAACTCACCAGGAAGTGGTTGTTGCGGCTATCATACAGCGTGCCTTCGGGGTACAGGCCAGTTTGGGTAAACGTTACAGTAGCGGGCGCATCGGCCACGTTGTCTTTGTGGCAGGCAGTGGCAGCTACTAACAAGGCACTGCCCACGCCGAAACGAGCGATAAAAGACAGGGTATGAAAACGTAGCATAGAAAAAGATGAAGATTGGGTAAACGCTTCTCTGTACGGGCAGCATGGGGGTAAAGGTTGGGGTCGGCCGCCCCGCCGATAACCCTAGTCAGGGCTTTTGTCGTTAGCTACCCGTCCGCTAACCGTTCTGCTTTTGTCTGATTCTCCTGCTTCGGCTATTTCTTCTCGCCCTTGGGCACACTGGCTGGGCTGGGGTCTGGGTATTGTGGCACTGCTGCTCGTAGGGGTCATATTGGCCGTATGGCTGGGCCTCGACCCATGGTTGCGCCGCACCCTGGAGCACAAAGTGGCCGAGCAAACCCATGGGCAGTACGAGCTACACATCAGCCAATTAGAAACTAAGTTCAGCCCCCGCTCTTTACACCTGCGCGGCGTAGTATTGCGCCCCAGTACTACCACCATCGCCGATACCCTGCCCCGCGTGCAGCTTCGGCTGGCGCGCCTTGACCTCAGTGGTGTGGGGCTGCTAGCCTTGCTGCGCGGCCAAACCGTACCCGTCGATAGCCTGGTGCTCGACTCGCTGCGCGTGCAAGTGCTAGCGCTGGCTAAAAAGCCTGCCCCCCACCCTACCCCGCCGCTCTACCAGCGGCAGCCATTGCAGCTAGGCTACCTGGCCTTGCGCCACATGAGCGGCACTTTTGGCCCCGTCACCACACCCACCACGCAAGTCACTCGCGCCGATGTGCAGGCCCGCGACTTGCTGTTTACCAGTGCTGGCGCTGCCGATACCCAGCGGCTGGCCTTTGCCGCTGCCTGGCAGGCCGTGCTGCGCTACCCACAGGGCCGCCTGGGCGGGCACACCATTGCGCTGGCCACAGCCCAGTTTTCTTCTACTAAACAGTCATTTACTGTTGATTCACTGAGTATTGAGCCACCGGCGCCCGGCCAAGGCACGCCGGGCGCTACGCAGGTGGCTTTCCTGCTGCCCAAGCTGCGCATACAGGGGCTACGTGCCGCCGCCTGGCAGCACCAGAAGCGCTTCCGGGCCGACTCAGTGGTGGCCCAGCAGCCCCGGCTCTCCTTCCATCCGCCAGCCAAGGCACCGCCGCCGCTGTGGCAACTGGTACGGCCCCTGGCAGGGCGCGCCGATATCGCGCATTTCCTTATCAATGATGGCTTTATGGCCATTACTGGCCTGCGGCATAAGCCAGTGGTGCGGCACATTTTTGCGGTGGGGCATGCACTGCGCGTCGATTCACTGGGCGGTAATGCGGGGCAAAAGCGCATTCTGTACGCTCGCAATTGGGCGGCGCATAGCGGCCGTATCACGGCCACGTTTGATGCGCCAGCCTATCCGGCCAGCATCGAGCGCGTTACGCTCAACACCCAAACCGGGGACATGCGCCTCGCCGGACTGGCGTTGCGCCCCATTTTCTCACCTGCCCAGCTCAACCGCCGCAAGGGCTACCAAGTGACGCAAGTGCGCGTGCGGCTACCTGAGCTGCGCGCCCAGGGCATGGATTTTGGCTTGCTCTCCGACCATAGCCACCTGCGCATTGCCCGCCTCACTGCCGAGCGCCCCTGGCTGGGTTTGGGCAGCGACGGCCGCGGTCCCATCGACCCACATCAGTCCGTAATGACACCCGAGGCCGTACGCAAGCTGCGCCTACACCTCGAAGTGGGCCGCTTCGATATTCGCGATGCTACTATCTACACCACCTATCGTGGTGCTCGCACGCCGCGTATTGGCACCTTCACCATCAGCCAGTTGACTGGTACGCTGCGCAACATCAGTAACAACCCGCGCAGCCAGACGCTTGCCCACCCGTTCACTGCCTCGGCCACGGCGCTGGTCGAGGGTCGCTCGCGCTTGCAAGCCCACCTCACGGCCCCGCTGCTCGATGCGCAGGGCCGCCACCATATCTGGGGCAGCTTTGGGGCCGCGCCACTTAGTATCCTGAATCGCATCACGATACCGACCAAGCTCATCGGTTTCAAGAGCGGCGATATTCAAGGTATTTCCTTCGATATGCACGCCAACCGCCGACAAATAAGCGGCACTATGCGGGCCAACTACACCGGGCTCAAATTTGAGCTGTACAACTACAAAGACGGCGAGCTGAAAAAACCACTTTTCACCCGCCTCAAAACCGGCTTGGTCAATGTGGTTATCCGCGACAACAACCCGCGCCCTGGCGGCCGCTTCGTGCCTGGCGACATGGCTTCGCGCCGCGAATTGAAATTTTCGGTGTTTTCGGCCTGGCGGCAAGGCTTGGTTATTGGGCTATTAAACAGCGCTGGCGTACCCCACAAGCTAGCTCAGAAGCTGAGCCAAAGTCAAAACACAGTGCCTCTGCCATAAGCACTTTTGAACCATTACGAAGCTGAACGGTGTATCTTTCAGCAGCAGTTGCTGAAGTGGAGCGTCCGAGCCGAAAAAGGCGAGCAGGTTTCTTTTCCTTGACCTATTTCACCTTTTACTCCCGGCTTTTTTGATGCCCATCCTCCTCTTTTTTGCGGGTCACTGGTACCTATCGCTGTTTACGCAGACGTTTTTTCAGCATCGTTATGCGGCGCATAAGATGTTTACCATGAGTCCTTTGTGGGAACGACTGTTTTTTCTGCTTACCTTTGTGGCGCAGGGGTCGTCGTTTATGTCGCCGCGTGGCTATGCGCTGTTGCACCGCATGCACCACGCCTACTCCGACACCGAGCACGACCCGCACTCGCCCCACAATTCGGCCGACGCGTTCACCATGATGTGGAAGACGCGTACCGCGTACCAGGATATTATGCAGGGCCGCTCGGTAGCCGCCGAGCGCTTCGAGGGCCACGACTACCCCGAGTGGAAAGCGCTGGAGACTTTCGGCAACCAGTGGTATTCGCGCCTGGGCTGGGGTGCTTTTTACATTTTATTCTACGTGCAGTTTGCCACGGCGTGGTGGCAATTCCTACTGCTGCCTTTGCACTTTTCAATGGGCGCGGTACACGGAGCCATCGTAAACTGGGGCGGCCACAAGTACGGCTACCAGAATTTCGACAACCGCGACAAATCGCGCAACTCGTTGTTTTTCGACTTTCTGACGGGCGGCGAGCTGTTCCAAAATAATCACCACAAGCTGCCCATGCGGGTCAACTTCGGGGTGAAGTGGTGGGAGTTGGACCCTACCTACCCGGTTATTTGGACGCTGAATAAGCTGCGCGTTATTCAGCTGAAAGTGCCGGTGGCTATCCCCAAAAAAATGGCTGTGGCGGCCTGATAGTAGCGGCACTATGTTTCTTAAAAGGCTGTTCTAGTGCTAGAACAGCCTTTTTTGCACCCGCTATACTTGGTGTGCCGTGGGCTGTGCAAGTCTGCACGCAGTAATACTTAACCGAAAACCCGCACGGACTCGCAGAGTCCACGGTACTGCGCGCCGTACCTTTGTGGCTGAATATCCGTTGCGTAATGATTTCTATCTCCGACCTAGACTTTCACTTTGGCTCGCGTACCCTCTACGACAAGGCCAGTCTGCATATTAAACCTAAGGACAAAATCGGCCTTATCGGGCTGAATGGCACCGGCAAATCGACCTTGCTGCGCCTGATGGTGGGTGAGTACAAGGCCGATGGCGGCTCCATTTCGATGAGCAAGGAAGTCACGCTGGGCTTCCTCAACCAGGACTTGCTCAGCTACGACACCCACGAGTCTATCCTCAACGTGGCGCTGCAAGCCTTCGAGGAGGCGCTGGATTTGCAAAAGAAAATCGACGAGATTCTCGTTGAGTTCGAAACCAACTACACCGACGACCTGGTCAATAAGCTGGCCGACTTGCAGGAGCGTTTCGAGGCGCTGGGCGGCTATACCATGCAGGCCCGCGCCGAAGAGATTCTGGAAGGCTTGGGCTTCTCGACCGAGGAGCTGCAAAAGCCGCTCAAGTCGTTTTCGGGGGGCTGGCGCATGCGCGTGATGCTGGCCAAAATCCTGCTGCAAAAGCCGTCGCTGCTGCTGCTCGACGAACCCACCAACCACTTGGACTTGCCGAGTATTAAGTGGATAGAAAACTACCTGGCCGACTACGAGGGTGCCGTTATCATCGTGAGCCACGACCGCGAGTTTCTGGACCGCACCACTAACACCACAGTGGAGGTGCTGGGCGGTAAGTTGGTGCCCTATGCCGGCAACTACAC
>CAXUKA010000126.1:0-15592 GCA_964251335.1 uncultured Hymenobacter sp. | reverse complement strand
CACCTGCTCTTTCCCAATCCACACCGATTTGTGGTTCACAAACTCCCGAATACCCAGATAGGAAAGCTCGCGCCCATATCCCGACTTCTTCACCCCGCCAAATGGCAGCTCGTTCATCGATTTCACCAAGCCATTGATAAACACGGCTCCACTCTCTATTTTCCGGGCCATTTGCTCAGCCTTAGCTAAGTCTTTCGTCCAGACTGCCGCGCCCAGGCCGAAGCGCGAGTCATTCGCTAGCCGCACGGCATCATCGGCGTCTTTCGCAGTGAGCACCAGCGCTACGGGGCCAAAAAACTCCTCCGTATAAGCCCGCTGGCCGGGCCGGATATTGGTCAGAATTATCGGGTCGAAGCGGGCGTGGTCGGGTTGGGGCTGGCCACCGGCCAACTCAATCACTGCGCCCTGAGCCACGCTGTCATTTACCTGTTGAGCGAGGTTTGCAGCTAGGTCGAGGCGGGCCAGCGGCCCATAATCAGTGACTTCGTCGAGCGGGTCGCCGTAGCGCAGGGCTTGCAGGCTCTCCTTTAACAGCCGCACAAACTCGTCGTGAATGGGCTCCTCTATAATAAAGCGCTTGGCCGCGATGCAGCTTTGGCCGGCATTTATCATGCGCGACTGGGCAGCGGTTTTAGCGGCTAGAGCCACATCAGCATCGGCTAATACTATAAAGGGGTCGGAGCCGCCCAGCTCCAGCACGGTTTTTTTGATGTGCCGCCCGGCCGTGGCGGCCACAGAGGCCCCAGCCCGCTCCGAGCCGGTGAGGGTGATGGCGGCCACGCGGTCGTCGGCGATAAGAGCGGCCACCGGCTCGGTTTCGATAAGCAGGGCACGGAAGGCAGCGGGCGGCAAGCCAGCATCGTGGAAAATCTTCTCCAGCGCCAGCGCGCACTGCGGCACGTTGGGCGCGTGCTTGAGCAAACCCACATTGCCGGCCATGAGAGCGGGCGCGGCAAAGCGCACCACCTGCCACAGCGGAAAATTCCAAGGCATTACGGCCAGCACCACGCCCAGCGGCGCGTAGCTCAGGAAGCTGCGTCCGGCATCGGTTTCCAGCGTTTCATCGGCCAGAAAGGCTTCGGCGTGGGCGGCGTAGTAGTCGCAGCAGGCAGCGCACTTTTGGGCCTCGGCGCGGCCGTCGCGCACGGGCTTGCCCATTTCGATGGCCATGAGGCGGGCTAGCTCATCCTGGCGCTCGCGTAGCAGCTCGCCAGCGCGGCGCAATATGCCGGCCCGCTCGGCAAAGGTAGTAGTGCGCCATGTGGCCGCCGCCTGGTGCGCCTCGGCCAAAATCTGTTCTACAGCGGTATCAGAGAAAGCAGGAAAGCGTTTTACTACTTGGTTAGTATAAGGATTTAAGGATTCGATAGCCATAAAATGAGATGTAAAAATGGGAAGTTGAAAAATTTTCCTTTTTAAAACCCTATCCTGGCCGGTAGGTTGTGCCAAGCCAGCCATTCGGTTCTAAAACCCGTAAGCATATCTTTGAAACCTGTTATTTTCGCACGCGGTTGCCGAACGTTTAGGACGGTGCCGCTGGTTTTTATCCAACTGTTTATCTCCCGTGTCTGACGAACTCCTTATTTCCACTCCCACCGCTGCCGAGGCCGCGTTAGTCAGCCGATTGTGCGCCCGCGACGAAACGGCCATGACCGAGTTTTACACCCGGTATTCGGCAGCCCTTTACGGTGTCATCCAGCGCATCGTAAAGGCCGAAGACGAGGCCGAAGATGTGCTGCAAGAAGCACTGGTCAAAATATGGCACGCCATCGAAAGCTACGACTCCACTAAAGGGCGATTATTTACCTGGGTCGTAAATATTAGCCGGAATTTAGCGATTGATAAAATCCGCTCGCGCCAGCACCGCGTAAGTTCTCGCACCCAGGGCCTCGACGATAGCCTCACCGCTCAGCGGCAGGCTGCCCCGGATTCCTTCCGCCCCGAGCATATCGGCTTGCAAGAAATGACCAAGCAGCTAGTGCCCGAGCAGCGCCAGGTTATCGACCTGCTCTATTTCGGCGGCTTCACCCAGAGTGAGGCGGCCGAAGAACTGAACCTGCCGCTAGGCACCGTGAAAACCCGAGCCCGGACCGCCCTCAAGGTTCTCGCCAAACTTATTCGCTAACTGCGCTTCCTTTCCGTGGAAAATTATCAAGAAATAATTGAATCTGGCCGCTTAGAGCAATACGCTCTGGGCGAACTCGACCCCGCCGCCCAGGCCGAGGTAGAGGCCTTGGCCCACCGCTACCCCGAGGTGCGGCAGGAGCTGGACGAGCTGCTCGCCGGCCTCGGCGTATATATCGAAGCGCACGCCATCACGCCCCCTGCCGGTATGCGGGAGCGGGTGCTGGGCCGTGTGCTGGCCGAAATCAGTGCTTCGGCAGTGGCTCCTGTAGCCACTGCTCCCGTAGCTGCTCCGGCTGCTGAGGTGCCTACCATGCGCGTTTCGGCTTCCAATCCGCATGTGGCTAGCGTATCTACCCCCGCAGTCGCTGAAGCACCTCGCCGCAGCTTGTGGGGCATTGCTGCCTCGGTAGCCTTGCTGCTGAGCTTGCTAGGCAATGCCTTGCTCTACAACAACCTAAAGCAGACGCGTAGCGACCTTGCTGTAGCTCTCGGCGAGCAAACGCGCTTCGCCAACGCCACGCAGGTGATGGAGCGCCGCCTGTCTTCGACCCAGGACCAGCTGCACGTGCTGCGCTCGCCCAATGAGTATAAGATGGTGGCCCTGGCTGGCACGCCCGCTCACCCCACCGCCCAGGCCCGCGTGCTCTTCAACAAAGCCTCGCACCGCGTGTACCTCGACGTGGCCCAACTGCCCCCGCTACCCGCCGGCAAGCAATACCAGCTGTGGGCGCTCGACAACGGCAAGCCCGTCGACGCCGGAGTGCTGACCGCCGCCACTACGGCTGGCGATGGACTCCAGCAGATGAAGGATATTGCTAGCGCCCAGGCTTTTGCTATGACGGTAGAGCCCACGGGCGGTAGTGCAGGCCCCACGCTGAATACTATGACGGTTATCGGCAACATTTAGCGCCGAATACCGGCAGCTAGCTAAGCCAGCAAAAAGAGACGGCCGGCCTCCATTACGGAGGTCGGCCGTCTCTTTTAACATTTTAGTTGTTTCTTACTTTAGCTGAAGAATTCTAGAACAAGGTTTATGCACGGTACCATCCTGACGCTGCTGAAACGCTACGTCCAGACGCAATACGACCACAGCACCTGGGTGAAGCTGGTGGAGCGCTCGGGGCTGACTTCCGGCGATTTCAGCCACAAGGAAGTGTACCCCGATGAGCACATTTACGCCCTGGTGGGCCAAGCCGCCGAGATGACGGGCATCCCGGTTGGCGAGCTACACGAGAAGTTTGGCGAATACCTGGTGCCAGACCTCATGTACATGTACCAGAAGTACCTAGACCCTAATTGGCGCACCCTCGACATGCTGGAGCACACCGAGCACACCATGCACCATCAAGTGCGCCGCGAGCACATCCATAATGCCCCGCCCGTGCTCCAGGTCACTCGCCTCAATAAGGATGAACTGCTAATCGACTACGTATCAGCGCGCCGTATGGGCGGCCTGGCCGTGGGCATCGTGCGCGGCGTGGCCGCTTACTACGACGAGGCCGACCGCATCGACGTGATGCCCACTACCAGCGAAGACGGTGAGCGCGTGCAAATCCACGTGCGCCGGAATTAGTAGAGGAGTGGTAAATACCTGTCATTGCAAGGAGGCACGACGAAGCAATCGCATCAAGACGAGCAATCTAAGAGCCGCCCAGGTGCGATTGCTTCGTCGTGCCTCTTCGCAATGACAGGTAAGATGTTACACTAAAACAGCCTCGGTTGCGTAGGCCGGCCGGGGCCACCGGGGCGGTAGTCGTCGGTTTCGTGGTCGTCTTCCTCTTCGTCTAGGTCCTCTTCTTCAAGCTCGTCTTCTTCCTCTTCGGGCTCGTCGGTTTCCTCTTCTTCCTCATCAAGCGAGTCGAATACCCGGTCGAGCGAGGCTTCGGCGTGGCGCAGCTTGTGGCGGCAAAGGCGGATTAGTTCGGCCGAGCGCTCGGCGCGGGCGGTTAGGTCGTCCACATCCACCTGGTCGGTTTCGAGGCTGCGGAGAATGGTTTCTAATTCCTGAATGGCTTCGTTGTAAGTCACTTTTTTAAGTATGAGTTATAAATTATGAGTTATGAATTGGCAGCATGAGGAGTAAGGAGCTGACGTAGCATCTGGTTTTCCCGACGCAACCCAGCTGTTTCCAAACTCATAACTTTTAACTCATACCTCTTAACTGCTTTAGCAAGCGCGTGCTGCATCAAAAACCGCTGGCGCAGCAGCGCTTCGCGCCGACGCTGGTGGTGGCGCACAAAGCGCCGCAGCACCGTGCGTGAGTGCTGGCGCAAACGCTTTTCCTCGTGCCCGAGGGCTCGGCGGGCTGCCTGTGGCAGCGTGTAGCGAAACGTTTCGAGATGCTGGCCGAGCTGGCGCAACTGCTGGCGTGGGGCCTGGGTAGCCTGGCGGCTGCGCTGAGCCAGTTCATTTTGCGCGCGGCGCAGTTGCTGGCGGGCGGCCTCGTGCGAAGCATCGGCCAGGCGCTGGAGGCGAGCGTGGTGCTGGGCCAAATGCTGGCGGCTGCGGTCGGCCACACGCTCGGCGAGCTCCATAATTAAGGCTTCGAGGCGGGCGAGGCGCTCAACTAGGAAGGCGGCTACGGCGGTAGGCGTTTTGAGGGCGCGGTGAGCCACGAGGTCTACCACGGCTTCATCGCGCTCGTGGCCAATGCCGGTGAGCACGGGCAGCGGAAACGACGCCACGGCGGCCGCCAAGCCATACTCATCGAAAGCCAGCAAATCAGTCTTCGAGCCACCACCCCGGATGAGCACCACCACATCAAACTGCCCCCGGCGCGGCCGCACTTGGTCGAGCGCCGCCCGGATACTGCCCGGTGCACTTTCGCCCTGCATAGTAGCCGGAAAGAGTGTCACAGCGAAGTCATACGGCGCTTCTTCGAGCTGGCGCACAAAGTCTTGCAAGCCCGCCGCAGTGGGGGAGGAGATAACGGCCAGCCGCTGCGTACCCAGCGGCAGCGTCAGGCGCTGCTGACGCTCCAGCAAGTCTTTCTCCTTTAATAAACGCAGCGTGGCCAGCCGCTGGCGGGCCAGCTCGCCTACGGTATAGCTGGGGTCAAGGGCCAGCACATCGAGCGAGAAGCCGTATTGCTCGTGGAAAGTCACCTTCACGCGCAGCAGCAAGCGCAGGCCGGGGCGCAGCTCCTGCCCGGTGGCCTCGGCAAAGGCAGGCGCTATCTGCTGGTAGCGGCTGCCCCAGAGGGTGGCTCGCGCCTGGGCCGTGAAGCCCAACGACTCGGCCCCGGCGGCGGGCTCAGTGAGGGTGAGGTAGCAGTGGCCGCCCTGCTGGCGCGGGCGCGTCATTTCGGCTACTTCGGCCACGACCCAGTAGGAGTCGGGAAAGCGGTGCGTGAGGGCAGCGCGCACCTGTATAAGCAACGCCCCGAGGCTGAGTGGGGCATCGGGCTCGGCGGGTTTGGTGGCGGTGCGGCGGGGGTAAAGCGGCATGGCGCGAAGGTACGGAAGGGGCAGTAGCGCGAGCTTTGTAGTTTGCCCCTGCGCCGTTTGCGTTGTCCTAAATCGGCGCGTGGACGCGCGCTGCAAAGCTCGCGCTACTACCCATGCAACGCCCTGCCCGCGCCGCCGTCCATTACGCTAACCTAACTTGCGCTCCTAAACTCATCTCCCCCCACAGTCCATTTCAATGACGAAGATTTCCCGTTACCAGCGGGGCGCGGCTCTGGCCGTAGCAGCGCTGGGCCTGACGCTGGCTACTCCCGCGCTGGCGCAACTCAAGCCCGGTATCGACCCGGCCAACATCGACCAGACGCGCAAGCCCTGCGACAACTTCTTTCTGTATGCCAACGGCAACTGGCTGAAAAACAACCCGGTGCCGGCTGCCGAAAGCCGCTGGGGCAGCTTCAACGAGCTGGCCGAGCACAACTACGCCACCCAGAAGGCTATTCTGCAAGAGCTTGCTGCTAAGTCTGCTACGGCCCCGGCCGGCTCCAACGCTCAGAAAGTAGGCTACTTCTACGCCTCGGCGATGGACACGATGGCCATCGAGGCGGCGGGTACCAAGTACTTGCAGCCCTACCTCACCAAAATCAACAGCCTCAAAACCTTGGCTGAAGTGCAGGCTTATCTGGCCGACCCCAAGAACGTGAGCACCGGCTGGTACGACTTCGGTGTGGGGCAGGATGAGAAAATCAGCACTCAGTACGCGGTGCAGTTCGGCCAGGGCGGCCTCTCGCTGCCCGACCGCGACTACTACCTCAAGGACGATGCGCGCTCGAAAAACATCCGGGCCGCTTACAAAACCTACATCACCAGCATTTTCACGATGTTGGGCGATGCCCCAGCCCTGGCCGCGACCAATGCTGACGCCGTAATCGCGCTCGAAACCAAGATGGCCGAGGCCAGCCGCACCCGCGTGGCCCTGCGCGACCCTGAGAAAAATTACAATAAAATGACCGTGGCCCAGGCCACCAAGGACTACCCCAACCTGGCCCTGTCGCTGCTGCTCAAAAGCAACGGCCTGACTGGCGCGAAGGAAATAATCGTGGGCCAGCCCGAATACCTGGCCGCTGCCAACAAGCTGCTAGCCAGCACGCCCATCGCCACCCAGCGCCAGTACCTGCGCTGGCACTTGGTGAGCAGCCTCACCCCGGCCCTGCCCAAAGCCTACGGCGACGCCTCTTTCGCCTTCAGCCAAGTGTTGAGCGGTGCCAAGAAGCAGCAGCCCCGCTGGAAGCGCAGCCTGCAAGCCACTGACCGCTCGCTGGGCGAAGCGTTCGGCGAGCTGTACGTAGCCAAAGCCTTCACGCCGGCCGCTAAGGCCAAGGCCAAGGAAATGATTGAGAATCTGCGCAAAGCCTACGCCGAGCGCATCATGGCTACCGACTGGATGAGCGAGGCCACTAAGAAGGAAGCCCTCGTAAAGCTCAACGCCTTTGCAGTAAAAATCGGCTACCCCGATAAGTGGAAAGACTACTCGAAGCTGAAAGTCGTTCGCGCCAGCTACCTCGACAACCTAGTGGCCGCCCGCCAGTGGGCTGCCCAGGACAATATCAGCCACTTCGGCAAGCCCATCGACCGGGGCGAGTGGGGCATGACGCCGCCCACGGTGAACGCCTACTACAACCCGCCGATGAACGAGATTGTGTTCCCGGCCGGCATTCTGCAAGCGCCTTTCTACGACCCCAAGGCCGATGAAGCGGTGAACTACGGCGGCATCGGGGCGGTAATCGGCCATGAAATGACCCACGGCTTCGACGACCAAGGCCGGCAGTACGACTCGAAGGGCAACCTGCGCGACTGGTGGACCAAAGAGGATGGCGATAAATTCACCGCCAAAGCCAAAATGGTAGGCCAGCAGTACAGCAAGTACTCGCCCCTCGACTCGGTGTATGTGAACGGTGACCTGACGATGGGCGAAAACCTGGCCGACCTCGGTGGCCTCACCATCGCCTACCAGGCCTACCAGAAAACCGCCGAAGCCAAAGCCAACAAGAGTATCGACGGCTTCACCCCCAACCAGCGCTTCTTCCTGAGCTGGGCCCAGGTGTGGCGCACCAACGCCCGCCCCGAGGCCCTGCGCCAGCAGGTGCTCACCGACCCGCACTCGCCCGGCCAGTTCCGCGCCAACGGCCCGCTTACCAACATGCCCGAGTTTTACCAGGCTTTCGGCTGCCAGCCCACCGATAAGATGGAGCGGCCCACGGCTGAGCAAGCCCGCATCTGGTAAGGTATAGCGCAGACTTTTAGTCCGCGAGTGGGTAGTCCACTCGCTGCTACTCACCTGCGGAATGAAAGTTCGCGCCACTGTAAACCCGCCCTTTTTTGAGGGCGGGTTTTTTGTTATGGGAATTTTTGAAGCCTAACCTGAATTTAGAAGCCCGGTAATGCAACCGTAACACCGGAATTGCATCCATACTTCTCCTCACAACCCCACTTTTCTATGACCTCGACTACCATTTCGCGCTTGGCGCTGGCCACTTTGGGCCTCGGCAGCTTGGCAGCTACCACTGCTTTTGGGCCGCCTACCAAGCCCACTCCGCCCCAAAAGGGCGTGGGCATCAACCTCGCTAACATCGATACATCGGTGCAGCCCTGCGAGGATTTTTACCACTACGCCAATGGTACTTGGCTGAAAAACAACCCCGTACCCGCCGCCGAAACCCGCTGGGGTAGCTTCAACGAGCTGGGTAATAACAACCAGGCCGTGGAGCGCCGCATTCTGGAGAAAGCTGCCGTGGCTGCCCGCACCGCCAAGCCTGGCTCGAACGAGCAGAAGGTGGGCGATTTCTACGCCGCCTCGATGGACTCGGTAGGCATTGAGAAAGCCGGCCTGAAGTATTTGCAGCCGCGCCTCGATGAGGTGAAAAACCTCAAGAGCCTGGCCGATGTCCAGAAGTACATGGCCGGCACCCACTATTCGGGTGGTTGGTACGGCATGGGTGTGGGCCAAGACAGCAAAAACAGCACCGTATATGCGGTTCAGTTGCGCCAAGGCGGCCTTGGCCTCGGTGACCGCGACTACTACCTGAAGCAGGACGGTCGCTCGAAGGCCGTGCGGGCGGCGTACAAGACGTACATGGTGTCGCTGTTTCAATTGCTGGGCGATGCGCCAAGCCTGGCCACCACCAATGCCGACGCGGTAATTGCGCTCGAAACCAAGCTGGCCGAGGCTAGCCGCGACCGCGTGGCCCTGCGCGACCGTCTCAAAAACTACAATAAGGTGCCCGTGGCCCAGGCCGCCAAAGATTACCCCAACCTGAACCTGCCCCTGCGCCTCAAAGACGCCGGCCTCAGCGGTGCGCAGGACGTGATTATCGGCCAGCCCGAGTTTCTGGCGACCGTGAACAACCTGCTCGCCAACACGCCCATCGCCGACCAGCAGCAGTACCTGCGCTGGAACCTGGTATCGGACGTGACCAGCGCCCTGCCTAAGGCCTATGGCGATGCCAGCTTCCGCTTTCAGCAGGTGCTGACGGGGGCCAAGCAGCAGCAGCCCCGCTGGAAGCGCGCCCTGCGTGCCACCGACGGCGCACTGGGCGAGGCCTTTGGCCAGCTTTATGTGGATGAGGCCTTTTCGCCCGCTGCGAAGGCTAAGGCCAAAGAAATGGTCGAAAACCTGCGCAAAGCCTATGCTGAGCGCATTATGGCCACCGACTGGATGAGCGCCGACACCAAGAAGGAAGCCATTCTGAAGCTGAATGCCTTCGCGGTGAAAATCGGCTACCCCGATAAGTGGAAGGATTACTCGAAGCTGAAAATCACCCGCGAGAGTGCCCTTCAAAACCTGTTTGCGACCTCTGAGTGGCGCCGCGCCGACAATCTCGCCAAGTTTGGCAAGCCCATCGACCGGGGCGAGTGGGGCATGACGCCGCCCACGGTGAATGCCTACTACAACTCGAGCATGAATGAAATCGTGTTCCCGGCCGGCATTCTGCAGCCGCCGTTCTACGACCCTAAAGCCGACGATGCCGTGAATTACGGTGGTATCGGGGCCGTGATTGGCCACGAAATGACCCACGGCTTCGATGACCAGGGCCGCCGCTCCGATGCCAAAGGCAACCTGCGCGACTGGTGGACCAAGGAAGACAACGAGAAGTTTTCGGCCAAGGCCGACATGGTGGGCAAGCAGTACGACGCCTTCTCGCCCCTTGACTCGGTGCACGTGAACGGCAAGCTGACGATGGGCGAAAACCTGGCCGACATTGGTGGCCTCACCATCGCTTACCAGGCTTTCCAGAAAACGCAGCAGTACAAGGCCGGCCAGAAAATCGACGGCTTCACTCCGAGCCAGCGCTTCTTCCTGGGCTACGCCCAAATCTGGCGCGCCAACCAGCGCCCCGAGGCCCTGAAGCAGCAAATCCAGACCGACCCGCACTCGCCCGGCATGTACCGCACCAACGGCCCGCTCTCCAACATGCCCGAGTTCTACGAAGCCTTCGGCTGCAAAGACGGCAGCAAGATGGTGCGCGCCCAGGCCGACCGCTCGCGCATCTGGTAAGCGCTGTACCGTGGACGCTGTGCGTTCGCGAATGTGTGAAAGAGAAAGCCCAGCCGAGTTGGCTGGGCTTTCTCTTTTATGCTATACCGTTATGAGCAAAATTAAAGAATTGCTTGGTAGTTAAATTGAAACAGATATGCCAATAGCTCGCTCCGCCATCCTCTGCCTCTACGAGTTGCTGTAGCCAATGAAAGTCTCGTCCATCCCGTGGAAAGCAGTTGATATATAGGCAAGGCTGGTGCTGCGCATTATAAAAGCCAACATATTGGCGTCTATAATTCGCAAGGTTTTTGTAAATCTGCACTTGGCTTCCATCGTCGTAAACATTGGTAGCTAAATGATACATATATGCTGGCAGTAAGCTGCTCTCGACAAATACCACCTGTTCTTTCGTAGGTGTAAAGCTTTTCGTAGGCTTAACGGATAGAGCTATGCCACTCAAATTTGTTACTGCCGGGAACAGCGCACAGTCGGCTCCCGGTAGTTGAATATGTGTGGCCCCATCTTTAGGCGCGGGTGCTACCTGAGCAGTGGCGGCCTGCAAAAAGCTGCTTCCGAAGAGCATGGTGAGAAACCAAAGACGCATATTATAAACGTAAAACAGATAGTCAGCGAAGCTAGCGAGTAAGAGACAGACTCAGCTTAGGGGGTTTAAAAAACGAAGAAATTAAGCGGTATCCTTGCTGCTGGCGGCTATAGCGGCCGAATGATAGCTAATGCACGAAGCATTTATACATTGGGCCTTGGCAACATTGCCGCGCTGATAGCCTGATGCGGCAAATCTGGCCGCCGCTGCCGAACTTCGGCCCGCCCGGCTTCCATTAGCTACGGGCCTTTTATCAGCTTCTTCATGAAAAAAATTGTTCTCAGCCTGGGGCTGGCCGCCGCGCTGCTCGGGCCACTGGCTCCGGCAGCCCACGCCTGGGGCTTTTTTGGGCACCGCGTTATCACGCAGGTGGCTGTGTATCAGCTGCCGGCTAGTATGCAGGCCTTCTACTACCGCCACCTGCCCGAGCTGGTGCGCCTGTGCACCGCCCCCGACGAGCGCCGCAACACCGACAAAGCCGAAGCCAGCCGCCACTACATCGACATGGACCACTACAGCGAGGACAACCCCTTTGCCAAGGTGCCCCGCGAGTACGATGCGGCCCAGGATAAATTTACGGCTGACACGCTGCGCAAGTACGGCACTGTGCCGTGGACGGTAATTGAGACGAAAAACAAGCTCGTATCGGCCTTCAGCGAGCGCGACACGGCGAATATTATTCTGTATTCGGCCGAGCTGGCGCACTACGTGGAAGATGCTTTCGTGCCGCTGCACACCACCGTCAACTACGACGGCCAGCTCACGAACCAAGCCGGTCTGCATAGCCTTTGGGAAAGCCAATTACCCGAGCGCTTCATTCAGACCTACAAGCTGGATGCCCCCGACGGCCAGGATGCCAAAGTGCTCAAAAACCCGCTGGATGCCATCTGGCTAGTGGTTCAGAATAGCTACGGCTTCCTCACGGCCACCTTCGACCTCGAAGCTAAAGCCAGCAAGGGCTTTACGCCCCAAACCAAGTACACCTACTCGCACCGCTTTGGCAAGACGCAGCGCCGCTACTCCGATGCCTTTGCCGACGAGTACAACAAGCTGGTCGGCGGGCAAGTTGACTACCGTATGCGCACGGCTGCCCCCATGGTAGCCTCGTTTTGGTGGACAGCCTGGCAGGAAGCCGGCCACCCCGACCTCGACAAGCTGATGGCCCCGGCCAAGCTGCGTAAACCCGAGCGCGACTCGCTCGATGTGCAGCTAAAAGCCTACAAAGCCAACTCGCTGCCCAAAGACCAGCTATTGCTGGCCCAGCAAAAAGAGAAAAAAGCCGCCGTTGTGGACGACGTGAAAGCCGCCGACCCCAACGAAACGGCCCCGCCGCCCCCACTAGAGCCCGCCCCGGCTACACCCAGTGGTGCCACCATTACGGTGCCCGCCGCACCAGCCAAGGTGAAGACCAAAACCAAAGGCGCCTCCGGCACCGACAAAACCAAGAGCAAGCCGCTGTCGTGGTAGCCGCGCCATAAAACGTTTATCATGGCGAATAGGAACAACGAAGCAACCTTTTCTTTGCGCCAGCTAACGTCACCTAACGTTAGCAACGGTGAAGGCAAGGTTGCTTCGTCGTTCCTCTTTGCCATGATAAACATATTTCGCTCGCTCACACCGCTCGTTGCCCTCGCGTTACTAGCCGCTTGTGGCCCTGCCCACGATAAGCCCGCCGCCGCGCCACCGCCCAAGCCTAAGCCGCCCGGCCCCGATATTTCGGCCCTCACTGATAGCACGGCCCCGGCCGCGCTGCTGGCCTACGGCCAGCAGTATCCCGGCTCGGAAGTGCTGTTTCAGACGCGCTTTGGCAATATTCGCGTCAAGCTCTACGACGATACACCCATTCACAAAGCCAATTTTCTGCTGCTGACGCGGCGCGGCGTATTCGACGAAACGGTATTCAACCGCGTGGTGAAGGGCTTTGCCGTGCAGGGCGGCCAGACCAGTACCTCACGCACCATTCGGCTGCGGCGCTACCGCCTGCCTGCCGAGGTGCGGCCCAACCATTTCCACTTTAAAGGGGCGCTGGGTATGGCCCGCTACGACGATGCCGAAAACCCCAAGCACCTATCGTCGAATACCGATTTTTACTTCACGCTCGGCGAGAAATTCACGCCCGCTGAAGCGAAGCTCAATGCCGGCCGCCACCTCACCCCCGAGCAAGTAAAAACCTACGCCACTAAAGGCGGCGTGCCCGCCCTCGACGGTACCTACACCGTTTTTGGCGAAGTGGTAGAAGGCCTCGATGTGGTAGAGAAAATATCCCAAGTGCCCGTGAACCCCCAGGACAAGTGGCCCGTGCAGGACGTGGGCATGAAAGTGAAAGTGATAAAATAGACTTGCTCAACCACCCAATTAATTACCCCCACATGACGACTCAAGAAGAATTTGAAACCGCCGCCCAGCGCGCCCAACAACTCCCCGCCAAGCCTTCTAACACGGTGCTGCTCCAGCTCTACGCGCTCTACAAGCAGGCGAGCGAAGGCGACACTACCGGCCCTCGCCCAGGAGGATTCGATTTCAAAGCCATTGCCAAATACGATGCCTGGCACCAGCTCGCCGGCCTTAGCAAAGACGCTGCCCGCCAGCAATATGTAGAGCTGGTGACCGAGCTGGCGGGGTAAATGCAATGAGTGAATGAGTGAGTCGGTGACTGAGTGAATGGCTCCGATACCAAGCGCTTACTCAGTCACCGACCCACTCATTCACTCATATATAAAATGAATATTTCGCGCAAAAAGCCCAGCTACCCGCTTGCGCCGGCCCTGCGGCAGTACCTGCGCGACTACGACCGCGAGGCTCCGCTGCCCGTGAGCTACAGCGACTTGCTGCGGTATAGCAACTCGTTTCCGCTCTTCGACCGCACCGGGCGCGACACGCTCTGGCAAACCGTGTACTACGAGCCCTCCATGCTGCGCGAGCTGAATGAGGGCCTGGTGCAGGTATACGCCCTGCTGAAAACGGCGGGCGACCTGAGCTTCACGGAGCACCTGCTGGCCGACCGCATCGACTACTGCCACTTCGGCAACTCGCGGCCCTTTCGGGTGCGCATCCTCAACCAGCTCAACGACAACTACGATTATTTCTACGTGAAGCAAGCCGATGCTTCGCGCCTGTACGGCCTGGAACTGGAGCATTTGCTGTCGCCCAACTCGATGAACTACCTGGTCGATACTGGCAATACGCTCATTGAGGAGCACATTGCGGGCATTCCGGGCGACGATTTTATTCGGCTGCGCTTGCAGCAGCCGCTCCTCAATAAGGTGCGCATTGCCAAGGAGTTTGTGAAATTTAATGAGCGCTGCTTTGCCCGCCTGCTCGGCGATATGCGCGCCTACAACTACGTCATCGACATCACGCCCGACTTCGAGGACGAACAGTACCGAGTGCGGGCCATCGACTTCGACCAGCAGAGCTACGAGGGCCGCCGGGCCATGTATCTGCCGCAGTCGTTCAAAGACAACCAGCCCGTGGTAGAGCTGTGCGCCCGCCTGCTCCAGCCCTCCACGTTGCGCCAGTACCAGGCCGAGGAGCGCACTCTTATGGCCCGCCGCGCCCGCGCCGAACGCCACCGCCTCAAGGCCCTGCTCGACGTGATGCGCCGCCAGGAGCTGGCCCCGCCCGAAAAAGTAGCCGAGCTAAAAGCCACCCTCAACCGCTACCACCGCACCGAGCAGTTCAATCGCTGCGACTCGATGGGCGACATAGTGCGACTGAATTTGTGGCTGATGCTGAAAGTGAGCTGAGAATAAACCGTCAGTAAATACGCTTGTCATGCTGAACGCAGTGAAGCATCTTGCCTGGCGCAGTAACCCCCTTACTAGTTAGGAGTTACTGCGCCAGGCAAGATGCTTCACTGCGTTCAGCATGACACGTTTTTAGGATGCCTGAATGAAAATTTACACCGTTTTCGGCGCAGGCAAATCGAAGGCCACGGCCGGGTGCTCGAAGTGCCCTTTGTGCGAGCCATCGCAGAAAGGCTTTTGGGCGCTCAGCCCGCAGCGACAGATGCTGATGCGCTGCCGGCCGCCCAGGCCATAAGGCTGGCCCTGTGCATCGACCAGCTCAAAATCGTCGCCCTCTACGCGAAGCGAGCCGTTGGAAAGTACTGTAAGTTTGGTAGCCATGTGGAGTGGTAACTGAAAAAATGAATAAGAAAGCAGAAGTTATTTTTTAATCCAAAGAGTATCGGTAACTACAAAATCGGAACCCGCTCGTTGTGCCCGAAAGATGTAATAAGTATCTGTGTAGCTGAGGATTTCGGTGCGTAGTGGGGACTTCTTGCGCATGGCCTGCACAGTGGGCGAGAATTGCTCGTTGCTTTCGAGCAGCCGCAGCTCGTAGGTGCAGGGACCAGTCCATTTGATGGCTAGCTTGGAGACGGTGCCCGTTTGCTGGTCGGTTTCAGTTTGAATTCCTTTGCGCCGGCTAATCAAGTAAGAGAAGCTGCCTTTCGCATCGTGGTGCCGAAATGTAAACTCGCCGGTTTCGAAACGGCGGCAATCGGTGGGCAGCGCATCAGTACAGGCTACCCAGCCAAAGCCAGCCAAAAGCAACCCCAGAAGAACCAGCTTATTCATGCAGCAAAATACGGCGCACGAGGCAGAGACAGCGCGTGGCTACAAGTCTTTGCGCAGCACGTAGTCGTTCATCCAGTACGGCCCGATGGGAATATCCTCCTCGCGGTGCTGGGCAAAGCCCTGCCGCTCGTAGAACGCCAGTGCGGGGTTGTGGCGGTTCACATTGAGCTCGAGTACCCGGCCCCCGGCTTCCCGCGTCGCCGCCTCCACGGCCACAATGAGCTGCTGGCCCAGCCCCTGGCCCTGGTGCGAGGGCAATACATAAATTTTGTTGAGATGGTACACGCCCTCCGGCTTTTCAGAATACGAGGCAAAGCCAATGGGCTGCCCTTCGGCGTAAGCC
>CAXUKA010000125.1:0-15678 GCA_964251335.1 uncultured Hymenobacter sp. | reverse complement strand
CAAGGTTGACGTAGCGTTTTATACGGCTGGTTGTCACTGAGCCCGGTGGTAGCTGGGCGGCCAGACAAGTAGCGGCAAAGCAGCCTGCTTTCAACCAGTTCATAAGGGGCCAGCGAAGAGTTAAGCGCACAAAAAAACGGGAGCAGCAAGCTGCCCCCGTTTCAAATCTAACTAACAGACTCTGGCACACTACGGCTTGATGGCCGCCGCACTGGCTAGCCACGCCGTCCGCAATTCTTTCTGCCCTTGCGTGGCGCTCATTTTTTCCACGCTTTCCATGGGTTGCACCTGCACGTTGGTGTCTTCGGTGAGCACTACTTGGGTGGTACGCTCGATGCCAGCGCGGCTGCGCACGCGCACAGGCACCAGGTCGGCGGGAGTGTGCTTGCGCATCACGCCTTCGAGGGTAGCCATGTCGGTGATTTTCACGCCGTCGAGGGTCATTATTTCATCGCCCCGGTCGATGCCAGCTTTATAGAGGCCCGAGCCCATCGTGGTATTGCGCGACAGGATGCAGCGCCCTTGCTCGTCGAACTCCACCTGCCGAGGTAGGGCAGCGGCCAGCACCTTGTTCGGGATTACGGCTAGGCCAGCCAAGGCCAGGTTTTCGGCGAAGCGCGGCGTGTCGTGGCCGTAGATGTAGCGCCGGAAGAACGTGCCTGCGAAGGCCGTATCCTTGGCTACCACGCCTAGCACACGCTGCAAATCAGGCAGCGTATAGGGCTTGGTGGGGGCAAAGCCGGGGGTTTGTGGCTTACCATATTCCAGCCAAAGCGCCTGCATATATTTATCGAGCGAGGTGCGGTAGCGCTGGCGCAGTTGCAGGTCGAGCGTGAGAGCCAAACCCGCGCCCTGGTAGTAGTACGAGAGGTAGGTATTGACGCGGTTGGTGGGGTCGATGCTGCTGGCGGCATCTACGAAGCCTGCCTGCCGGCTCATGTCGGCGGCCGAGGCGTAGCGCGCGCCCGGCGAGTTCACGCGCACGTTCACCCACTGGCTCACTTTCTCGAAGAACTGCTCGTCGTCGTAGTAGCCGGCGCGGCGTAGCATCAGCTCGCCGTAGTACTGCGTAAAGCCCTCGCCAAACCACAGCGCGTCGCTCATGTTCACGCGCTGAAAGTCGAAGGGCTCCAGGCCTTTGCTGCGCAGGCGCTCGGTATTGTAGGAGTGGAAAAACTCGTGCGACACCGTGCCTAGGTTGCGCAGCATGCCCTCGTCGTTCAGGGTAAGCGGCGAGGTGAGCGAGGTCGAGTTGCGGTGCTCCATACCATCGCCGGTGGCTTCAGGCAGGTAGTCAGCCAGGAAAGTGTAGCGGCCGTAGTCGAAGGCCGGGTACTCGCCGCCAAATATGCCGGCCGCCTCGCGCACTATCTGCTGGGTTTTCTTCACCAGCGTTTCTACCTCACTGGCCGGGCCGGGGTAGAAGGTCGCCATTTCGAAGGTGCGGCCGCCATCTTGCCAGGTGTGCAGTGAGTGCTGGCCACCCAGCACCACGGGGCTGTCCATTAGGTATTGCAGGTTGGGCGCAGCAAAGCTGGTGCGGTCGTCGCCGAGCGGCCGCAGCTGGGTAGCCACTTTCCAGCCGCTGGGCAGCTCAAACTTCACCTCGGCTGCCCGGCCTTCCAGCCCCTGCGCGTAGCAGAGGGTAGCGGGCATATTGAGGTGCGCATGCTGCTGGTCGATGCCCGCGTACGTTCCGTCGCTGCGGTCGCCGTAGAGGGTGTACTCTACTTGCACCGTGCCATCAGCACCCGGCTTTATATCCCATGAATAGGGGTCGTTTCGACTGATATTTAATAGCTTACCACCGCCATCAGTTGCCGTAACGTAGTATACATTCTTGACAAACTCGTGCAGCGCGTAGCGCCCCGGCGACGAGCGTGCCATGCGCACAGTCAGCGTCTTGCCCGGGGTTACGCCTGCAAAAGTGGCTTTGATACGGGCCTCGTGGTGCACTGCATTCGGAAACGACACGGCGTAGCGCACGGCCGGCCCAGTAGCGGCTTGGCGTGCCACCGGAGCCGGGCTAGGTGCCGCAGTTGGGGCCGGGTCGACGGGTTTGGCAACGGCGGCGGGCTTGGTGGCGGCCGGTGCGGCAACTGGCTTAGCCGCTGGAGCTGCTGGTTTAGGCGCAGCGGCGGGCTTAGCAGCAGTAGGTTTGGCGGGGGCCGGAGTGCCCTGCGCTAGTATGGTACCAGGCAGCGCTAGCGCACCCAATAGCCCTAGATGATAAACGGAAATAAATTTGCTCATAGTAAAAAATCCTATTTAATAATCGAAATGCCTACTTTTAGCGTGTTATAGAGTTTGAATGGTGCAAATTAATAGCAAAAACTTGCCCCCACCAGCCATAGCATTTGCTGTTAAGGATAAAAGAACTATCTAGCACCACACTTGGCTTGTGATAAAGCCACTGTAAAAATCTGATTGGTAAATATTTGTATTGCTAATTGCTGCCAAAGTTGCAGACCAGGGCGGTAGCTGACGGGCGCGCAGCCCTACCGCCGCCCCAAAAAATAAATACATGGCTCGCAGCAAGCCCCGCTGCCACCAGTTGCGTGGCGGCTGGAAGTCGGCTACCAGCCACGGCGCACCCCGCCGGCGAGTGGCCTGCAAGCGGGCCATCGCGCCGGGCAAGTCTTCCAGCGTAAAGCAATCGAGCACGAAGAAGGTGACAATCAAGTCGAACTGTTCGCCCGGCCGCAGGTCGCGCTCGCTGCCCTGCCGAAACTCGACCTGCGCCGTGGCCTCCGGCGCGTAACGTGCCAGCCGGGCCTGGGCTTGGCCAAGCATCACCGCCGAAGTTTCGAGGTAGAGCACCCGCGCTGCCGGGCACTGGCGTAGCAGCTCGGTGAGCATCCAGCCTGCCCCTCCGCCTAGCACCAGCACCTGCGGTGTGGGGCCAGCCAGCGGCAACCCCACCTGCAGAGCAGCCAGCTGCGCCCGCCGCTGTGCCTGGCCAAATACCAGGCGCGCCAACCAGTCGTACACGCGGGCCACACGGCTGAAATCGGCGGGTGGGAGAGAAGAAGCGGGCATGAATGGGGTAAATAAGGTAAAGCAAAGCCAAAAATGGAGCTGAATAAACCGGTTTTTTAAGAATTATCGAAAAAATAATGGGTTAGCAAGTAGTTGAGAGACAATTTTTCGGCTGTTTGCGAGGCAGCTCACTGCCGAAAAAATGCGGTCCCGACTTGCTTTGGTGAAAAGTGGCCGCGTATCTTTGCACCATCAAACCGCCCCGCCAACTGGGTGGTCAGGTTTGACAGCTGCGCTTGTGGCGAAATTGGTAGACGCGCTGTCTTCAGGCGGCAGTTCCTTACGGTGTGAGAGTTCGAGTCTCTCCGAGCGCACGCAAAAGCCAGTCCTTTCGAGGGCTGGCTTTTTTTGTATTCGACCGCAGTCATTGAACGGTGAAAATAGGGCGGAAGCGCAGCCAATTCTGAGGAAATTTCGTTGGAACTAGCTCGTCATTGCTTTTGCGCTATGCCTGCTCCCATTGCTCCGCCCGATTCACCTGCGGCTACCACAACTTCTGCTACCCAGACGGCCGGCTTGTTTACGGCCGAAGTCATCTTTGGGGCCGTGCTATTCGTGTCGGCCTTTGGGCTATTTTTTTATCTCACGCGGGTGGTATTTCGGGAGCATTCCGAAACGTTCGACAACTGGGGCTTTGCCCAGATGGACCGACTCAACGCGGCTGTGCCGGGGCTGGAGTGGTGGGTCGAAAACGTAATTACCCGGTTTGGGTCGGCGTGGTTTTTTGTGCCCGTCAGCATGCTTACTCCGTGGCTGCTGTACCGTGCGGGCTACACGCGCTATGCCATTGAGCTGCTGCTTTCGATGGCAGGAGGCTTTATCCTCAATCAGTTATTAAAGCTCTGGTTTCACCGCGACCGGCCCACTACGGCACTTATTCACCAGTACGGGCTGAGCTTCCCGAGCGGGCATTCCATGATGAGCATCGCTTTCTACGGCTGTCTGGCCTGGATAGCAGTGCAGCACGGCCGCCGCTGGGGCGTAGCGGTGGCGCTGGTAGCTTTTGCGCTGCTTATCGGCCTCACGCGCATTTTCCTGCACGTGCATTACCCCACCGATGTGGTGGCTGGCTTTGCGGCCGGGGCGGTGTGGCTGGTGCTGCTGCGTACCGGTATTCGGGTGTTTTGGAAGGAAAAGAAAATACCTGGCGAGGCGGCTACGGTGAGTGAATAGAGGTAGAATAGGGCATAGGGGTGGATGCAATATCCAATTCCGTCATGCTGAGCTTGTTGAAGCATCTTGGCTGCTTCGTTGCTTGTTTCAGGGAGTTAGTACCCCAGCCAAGGTGCTTCGACAAGCTCAGCATAACGGAATGAGTTTATCATAGCTTCACCTTCACGCGCAGCGCCAGCAGGCCTTTTACGCCCTGTAATTCCTCTAGCTCCAACTCCTCGATGCCGTCTTCCAGCATCTTGCGGTCGTGCAGGTAGTCGATGTATTCGAGGTATTCGGTGGCTTCGCGGGGCTGGGCGTACACCAGGGCCAGGTAGCCAGGCTGGGTCAGGCGCTCGCCTGTGCCTAGCACGGTGGCCTTATCAATACGCTTCTTAATTATCTCGTAGCGAATATTATACGCCCCGTCCACATCGAACTGCCGCTCATCTTGCCGAAAGCGGATGCTGAGCGACTGCGAGTGAATGAGGATAAGCTGCGTGGTTTCGAGCGGTACTGGCAGCTCGGCCTGGAGGGCGTGGATGCGGCGCGTGATTTCGACCATTACCAGCATCTGCCACAGGCGCAGGTTTTTGAGGAAAATCAGGTCGAAAGGCTTGTCCTGCACCAGGCTGCCGCCTACGTAAATGTTGAATTCTACGCCATCGGTTTTGAAGCGCTGGAAGTAGTGCGGAAACATGTGCTGCGCCTTGTCTTCCTCTTGGTCGAGGTAGTCGCTGATGGTATCGTTGATGCGCGTCACGCTCTCCTCAAAGGCTTTGCGGCGGTTGTAGAGAATGCCCAGGCGCGGGTCGATGTGCCGCCAGTAATTGGTAATGGTGGGGCGTAGGTCGGGAATATTCTGGGCCAGGTACTCAAATAGCGGCTCGGCCTGCGTGCGAAGCGAGTCATAGATGCTCACCTCATCGCCACTGATAATGCCTTGGCGCAGGCGGCGCAAATTCTTGGTTACGTAGAACGTCAGCTCGTCCAGAATGGGCAGCGCCTGGTATTCGGAGGCCTTTTTGAGGACCTGCCGGGCCAGTGTGAGGTGCTCGATAAGGTCGCCCTGCACGGCCTCGTTGCGGGCCACGCTGCTGCCCCGAATGTCGCAGGAGCCGTGCAGCGGGTACACGTCCTCAAACACAATGGCTTCCATCTCGGCCGAGCGGTTGCCATCTTCGTGCTGGGCCAGCAGCCGGCGGGCCGCATCGTTGAAGCGCCACTCCATGGTGGGGTGAATGGCGGTAAACTTCTCCTTGATAACCGCTTGAATACGAGTTTCCAAGTCTTCGGCATTGCGCTTCACCGCCACCGCAAACAGCGGCACAAACTGCTTCACCAGCTCCATGTCAAACTCGTCGAGCGCGCCCACCTCGGGTGAGCCCAACTCTAGTAAACCCACCGTATCGGGGCCGTAGGGCAGTAGCGCCAGAATGGCCGACCGAATGCCCAGTTTCAGGATTTGCCGGCGCATATCCTCGGGCAGCTCGGGGGCGGTGGTTACGTCTTCGAGCACCAGCGGCTGGCGGTCGGCCATCAGCCGGTCGTAGAGTTGCTGGAAGCCGCCCACCAGGCCCTGGCTCTGCATCTGCTTGGTAAGGAAGCTGTGGTTGATTTTGCGCCCGAAGTCCACGAAGGCCTTCTTGCGCTCATCGTACGCCGCAATGCCGAGCTGCAAAGCCGGCCGCGCAAACAGCACGCGTAGCTTTTCCTGAATCTGCTCCAGCCTGTCCGACGCTTGCAGTACGTCGCGCTCCAGCAAGTCATACTTCAGTTCCGACAGTATTTCCTGGGTCGTGACATCGACCAGCTGCAAAATATTAAAGCCCTCTAGCTCAAAGCGCTCGGGCGGCAGCAGCTCATACCACAGCTCCAGGCGGTGGCGGTTGTGCAGTAAGTATTGCACTTGCTCGGTGCTCAGCTCGGGCTTGTTGCCCACCACCCGCACCCGCATAAACGACGAGTCAAAATTGACCCCGTAGTGCCGGTACAAGCCAATGCTATAATCGGGAACCGTGAAGATGAGCCCACCCTGAGTACTAGGGATTTCGGCCCCGTATTCGCGGCTCAAAATGAGCAGGTACGCCATCAGCGTCATGCGGCGCTCCATCATCGCGTAGTCGATGTTGAGCGGCTGCTTGATGGTGCGGTCCTTGCCCATCATCACCTCTGCAAAGCGGCTGGTGTAGTAAAAGCTGCGCCGCTGAAACGGCGGAATAGCCCCACTGATGGCCGTAGTAGCCGCCGCCGGCGGAAACACAGCCAGCATCAGAATATCTACCAGCTCGCGGGTGCCGTCGAGCTGCTCGATGCCGTCGAGGTCGCCCCGGCAGTAGGTAGTTTCGTCTACTTCCTTGCGCACCGCCAGGGCCAGCCGCGCAATGCCAGGGTTAGGGTCTAGCTCGCGGGCGTGCCAGTAGTCGATGAGCGGCTCCAGGCTAAGGTGCGTGGTAAAGGGAAAGCCTTTGGGGCTGGCAGGAGCGTCCGTTGCGGCCACGTACAGCTCGGGCGGCGTAGGCAGCAGCGATGCATCGGTGGCAGGGGCAAGCAGGTCGGCGGGGGCAGGCATGGGCGAGCAGTTTTGCAGAGAGTAGGCTGTATACGTGGGCTCGCCTGGCGTGGTCCGGCTGAGGTTAGTGCGGGTAACTCAACCGCACCACTCGGCGGCTATTCACCGAGTCGGGTGCGGCAGCATTTATTTGCTCTACCTTGGCGGCGCTGGTAGGCGTCACGCCAGTGGTAAGCGTGTAGGTTTTGCCCGTGTTTTCGTAGCAGGTGCAGCAGCCATTAGCGTTGTAGCGGCCTTTTAAGTCTATTCCGGTAATATAATAAGTGGCTAATGGCTGCCGGTTTTTTATTGGTTGTATCCGGTAGGTATAAGCGTTTAGCTTAGTGGTACTACTGCTGGCAAAAGGAGACGCGTTATTAATAACGAGAATATCTTGTTCCTTGAGTATTGTAGTAGTGCCATTTGTATAGGTGTACGGCACCTCCGTCATGATAATAGTATCACCAGGAAATTTACTCGTGTCGAGCTGCCGTACTACTGTCACTACATCAGTTTGCCGTACAAAGCCAAGGGTATCTTTGCCTGGGCCTTGTAGAGCAGCTGGAAGAACATTAGTGCGCGAAATCCTAATGGTATCTATGTCACTGGCATTAAAACCTATAGTCTTGTTGCTAACATCCAGTTTCCGCTTCCGAGTATAGTTGAAGCGGAAAAATAAGGCATCGGCCAGCTCATCCTGGCAGTTGCAAACGTCATTGGCACAGCAGCCGGCCAGGGCCAAGCACATGGCAAAAACCGATAGGCGGCGCAGAAAGGTATTCTCTAACATAGCATAAAAATAAGCCCGGCCCCGGCCGCCTGCCAGAAGCAAGCCAACCGGGCCGGGCTACAAAGGTCCGCAGGCCGCCGATTATTGTGGGCGGCTCCGAAAAATTAATGCTTGTTGCTTTCGTTGGCGCTGCTAGCCGACGAGGGCAGCGTGGGGTTATTTACCGGGCCGCCAGCCATGAGGAGGGGCGAAAGGCGGGTAGCGGCTGTGTCGAGTTGTGGGCGCACCTGGTCGAGGGCCTGGCGCAGGGCTATTACATCGGCGAGGCGGGGGGCATCGGTTTGCGAGTAGCCGTGGTACATGGCCACCTTCACGTTCGAGGTGCCTTTGCCGGTGTAGGTGCCTAATAACTGGCCAGCAGCATCCATTACCTGTACTTCGGCTTCAATATCTGTATTATACCACTCTAGCGGCGCGCCAAATAGGCTGGGCACCAGCATTGTAACTACCTGGGCAGCTTGTAGGCTGCGGCCTTTGCGGGTGGTGTGCACCTTGGTCACGACCAAGCGAATGTAGCCGTAGGTAGCTGTGTCGGTAGCTTCTACCACGTTGTGTTGCAGCTCCGACTTAAACAGCCGCAGTGGGTCTTCGGGCAGGGCACCGTCGTTCATGGCCAGGGGGCCTGGGTCGGCGGTGATTTCCATTGGGGGCAGGCGCTTGGCGATGACGGCAGTGGGCGTGTGCGAGAAGCTGCCCTTAACCGACATGCAGGAACTGAGCCCCGCCACAGCAAGTGTAGCAACCAGTGCCGGGCGGCCAAAGAATGAGAACATTTGCATAGTGGTGTATGTAAAAAAAATGTGGTACTTTATTAAGATATTATTTAGGAAATCCGGTAAATTTATTGAACTAAATCAATTATAGGCCTAAGTTACTGCTCAGCTCGATAACTACCAAAAAATAGTCTTAAACTAAGTTTAGCTACAGTGAGGATTCATGTTCAAAAACCACTGTCGAGCATATTAAATTCCCTATTCAGTAGGTTAAACATGATGGGCTGCGCTTGGTTCGGCGGCTAGTAAATCGGGCGGGGCCACATAGTCATCCACAAACTCGCCTTCCCAGCGGGCTACCACTGCCGAGGCCAGGCAATTGCCGAGCACGTTCACCGCCGTGCGGGCCATATCCATCAGCGCATCGATGCCCAGGATGATGAATACCGGCCAGGCCGGCAGGTTGAACGAAGGCAGCGTAGCCAGCAAAATCACGAGCGAGGCGCGGGGCACGCCAGCCACACCTTTGCTGGTAAGCATAAGCGTGAATACCAGTAACATCTGGTCGCCAAATGAAAGGTTGATGCCTGCCGCCTGTGCCACAAATACCGCCGCCAGCGAGAGGTAGAGCGTAGTGCCATCGAGGTTAAAGGAATAGCCCGTGGGCATCACGAAGGCCACAATGCGGCGCGGCACCCCAATGCTTTCCATCGCCTCCATGGCGCGGGGCAGCGCGGCCTCGCTGCTCGTGGTGGCAAAGGCAATGCTCACCGGCTCGGCCACGGCCGCCACAAAGCGCCGCAGCGGAATACGCATAAACAGCGCCACCGGCAGCAACACCAGCAGCACAAAGCCAATGAGCGCGCCATACAGCGTGAGCAGCAGCTGAAACGCGTTGAGCAAAGGCCCAAAACCCAGCTTTGCCACTGTGTAGGCCATGGCCCCACCCACTCCCAGCGGGGCGAAAAACATGACTACATTGGTAAACTTAAACATGACTTCTGAAAGGCTTTCGCAGAAGTCGAGCATCATGCGGCGGGGCTTTTCGGGGGTGAGGGCCAGGCCGATAGCGAAGATGATGGCGAACACCACCACTTGCAGCACCTGCCCTTCGGCTACCGATTTGGCAATGTTTTCGGGGAAGATGTGCAGAATGATTTCCGATACCGTTTGTGGAGCAGCTACGGCCAGCGCGTCGGCTTTTTCGGCAATAACCGTGTGCTTGATGCCCACCCCGGCCTTAGTGAAGTTGATGGCTGCCAGCCCGATAAACAAGGCAAACGTGGTGACAACCTCGAAGTAAATCAATGCTTTCAGCCCCATGCGCCCCACCTGCTTCAGGTCGGCGTGGCCCGCAATGCCGACTACCAGCGTCGCAAATACCAGCGGCGCAATAATGGTCTTCACGAGCCGCAAGAAGGCGTCGCTGAGGACTTTAAGATTGAGGGCCACCGCCGGCGCATCGTAGCCCAGCTCGATGCCAATGAGCATACTCAGCACTATCCAAAGGGTGAGCGAGCGGCGGGGGGCCACTGCCCAGGTCAGCGCCGCCAGGGCCAGCCAGCGCGCCGCCAGTGGCAGCATCGGAGGCAGGCTGGCGCTCAGCAGCGTAAGCACCAGTGCTACCAGAATTAACAAAACGGCCAGCCCGAAAAAACGCGAAAACTTCATGCGGGGAATTGAATGGGGGAGGGTAATAAATTGCCAGCGATTGATAAGGAGTTGGTTATAAGATAGATTTTTCCAATCAACAACCACTACTTAACAACCTGCACTAAATAAATCAGTAAAACGAAGCTATAAAGAACGGTAAGGCAAACTGAAACCTTCGCCACCTCGACACCCAAGCAGCAAAAAGCCCCCGCGCAGTTGGTGCGCAGGGGCTTGCTATACTTGTTAAAGCAGACTCACCAGCCGCTTAGGGCTGCGACAGCAGGTAGCCGATGGTAAAGTTGGTATCCCAACCGAATACAAACTGCTGGCAGCCAGTGGCCTCAGCCAGCGCCTTGTAGATGTTGACGCCCGATTTGAGCTTGGCGCCATCGAGCTGGGCGTAGTCGGCGGGCGCTTTCAGCACGGTGTACTGCTCCTGGCCCTGGCGCACAGCCTTGGCCAGCTCGTAGGGCACGCCCCCGATGATAAAGCACGTTTGGCGGCGGGCGGCAGGCACCTGGTGGGCCTTCGTGGCGATGTCAGTAGCTACAGTGGCATCGGGCACCGACTGCTGGTAGTACTTCGAGCCGTAGCTGTCGACCACCGTTGGCTTGCCAGCGGTCTGCCAGGCAATTTTGGTGTTGGCCGAGCCCATATCTACTAGGAAGGCTTTGTCGGCGTAGGCGGCAGGCACGGCGGCGCGCATGCCAAACGTGCCTTCCTGCTCGGGCGTCACGATGTGAACGATATAGCCCAGTGCCTTTAAGCTATTGATAATGTGCTTAGTACCCTCGGCAACGGCTGCCCCCGAGCTTACCATGAAATAGATGTCTTTGCCGCCCACGCCATAGTCAAGCATCTTGCCGATGTAAGACTTTAGGCCGCTCCGAATGTCATCATCGGTAGCCATATTTTCCATTACCAAGCTATTGCCAAATTCGGCTTTTTCAAGCTTCCAATTACGTTGCGGGTCGATGCGGACAATAAAGGAGTTGAAGCCACTGGCCCCCAGCTCTACCACGCCCTTGAGCTTGCCGCCCACCGGCGCAGCCGGCACGTAACTGAATTTGGTGGGGCTGGCCACGGCGGCTGGGCTGGCCGTCGTCTTAGCTGGTGCTGAGGCGAGCGCAGCCACTGGGCTGGCCGCCGTTTCGGTTGCTTTCACCCGAATAATCTCACCCGAGGCCGTCACCATATCGTCGTTGCCGAGCGATACTTCCTCGCCGCTGGCCGTCACCACGAGGCGGTCAAGCGGCTTCAGCACGCTACCGTTGGGCAGCCTTACTTCTTCTTTCAGAGGCTTAGCCGTCGCGCCGGTTTTCTGCACGATAACGTTGTTCTGGATGCTGTACCAGTACGTCTGGCCTCGGCGGGCAGCCGCCTGGGCCAGGCTAGGGGTAGGCTGGCCCCAGGCGCAAAGCCCAGCTAAGAGGCCAGCGAAGAGAAAACGCGTAGTCATACACTAAATAGTTAAAGAAAAACGAATGTTATAAAATATTGAAATAATACCAAATATGGTAGCTATAACCCTTGCAAATGTAAGTGATAGCACGCATTTAATTAATAAGAATCATATTTCGTTCCAGTGGTTTTCTGCTTTATTTAGCGCTAAGGGGCTTGCCAATGAGAAAGCAGTGCCATTTTCGGCCAGCTAGGCACTTTGCCGCTCCTCTATGCTCACTACCTGGACCCTCACCGCGCACGAATTGCCGCTGCGCTACACCTGGAAAATTGCTCGCAACGCTTCAACCACTAAAACCAATCTGGTAGTGCAGGCTACGCAGGCCGCCAGAAGCGGCCAGGGCGAGGCAGCCCCAAACGTACGCTACGGCGAAACGCCTGGATTGCTACAAGAGCAATTTGCTGCGCTGCTGGTGGCCGGGCTGCCCCAGGCCAGCACGCTGGCCGAGTTGACGGCCCTGCTGGCCGCGCACCCGGTGGCCCATGCGTTGCGCTTTGCCCTGGAGGCGGCCCTCACGCACTGCCTGGCGGCCCGGGCCGGGCAGCCGGTGTGGCAGTGGCTGGGCGTGCCCCGGCCGGCGGCGCGTGTGCCCACAGCATTTTCGCTGCCTATCATGGAGCCGGAGGCGGTGGCAGGCTTTATGGCAGAGCAGCAAGCGCAGCGCTTTAGCTTGCTGAAAATCAAAGTAAACCAAGCGGAGGGCCTCGACCTGCTGCGCGCCGTGGCGCAGGCAGTGTCTGGCCACCCCTTATTAGTAGATGGCAACGAGGCGTGGCCCGATGCCGACAGCCTGATGCAGTTTTTGGAACAGGCAGCTTCTATACCCGGTCTCGATATGCGCTTGCTAGAACAGCCCTTGCCCGCTGCCCTGGCCGACGACTACCGCTACCTGCACCCGCGCACCCCGGTGCCGCTGCTGGCCGATGAGTCGGTGACCGACGAGGCCGATTTTGCGGAAATCGCCCGGCAGTTTCACGGCGTCAATGTGAAGCTCATGAAAGCGGGGGGCTACCAGCGCGGCATCGAGCTGCTGCGCGCTACCCGCGCCCACGGCCTAATACCCATGCTGGGCTGCATGGTCGAAACGTCGCTCGGCATCTGGTCGGCCCTACAAATCAGTGCCTTGGCCGATGTGCACGACCTGGACGGCCTGCTCATCGTTCGCAATGAGCCTTTTGGCCTGGTGCAGGAGAAAGATGGGGAACTGATAAGTAACTTGATGCCTTCGCCCCGAGGCGAACGCAGTGAGCATAATCAGTAGTAAGGCTTCGCTTACATCAATATGCTAGCTGCACTTGCATTCGGAGTGAAGGCATCAAACTGCTTTATTCTTCCCGCTTGGCGGTTTTTAGCTGCTCGTCAATATCTGATAGCTGCTTGTCTACTGCCTCGGTGCTGGGCGGGTTGGGGTTGGTTTGCGTCAGCAAAGTCACTTTGCGGGAAAGTAGCTCGATTTTGCGCATCAGCAGCTGCTCGCGCTCGTTGGGGGCGTCGCTCAGCACGCGGGCCGGAGCCTTGCCTACATGCACGTAGGTATCAAACTTGGCATTGGCCGCCACGGTCGTATCGCCACGGGCGGCGGCGGCACTGGCCGGCGAGCCAAACACAATACCGCCCTCGGCATTCACGTAGTCGCCGTCGCGCAGAGTCGTGATTTTGCCGGTTGGCAGCTCCACAATGCCGCTACGCACGTTTATTTTAGTGCCGTTGGGCAGGCGCACGTTTTGGGTGAGGGGCGTTACCTGCGTGCCGAGCTTCTGCACTACCACTCCGTTGAGGTACAGAAACTGGGTGTTGCGATTGGGGCGTACGGTCTGGACCACCGAGGTCTGGGCCATGCTGAGGTGCGGGGCAACCGCTAGGCTAGCGCCCAGCAAGAAGCTGGCAATAAGGTGAGAAAGGCGCATGAAGGGAATAAGTGAGAGGTGTGGAATGGTTGTACGCAAAAGTCGGCGGGAATTACGGAGTTAGAAAAAAAAATAGAAAATTTAGGAACGATGTGCTGACATTTAATGTAGGTACACTAAATTTGCATCGCAATTCATTCTCCCGTGCGCCTCGAAGACGAAATCAAACAGCCAGTTTTTCAGAGCGACGCCCAAAAGGCGTACCTCAACGTGGTTTACACGGCCGGCTGGATGAGCCAGCGGCAGTTGGCCGCTTTTAAAAGCTACGGCGTAACTGGCCCGCAGTTCAATGTATTGCGCATCCTGCGCGGGCAGCACCCGCTGCCGGCCACGGTAGCGCTGCTCATCGACCGGATGCTCGACAAAACCAGCAACGCCTCGCGCATTGTGGACAAGCTGGAGGAAAAGAAGCTGGTGACCCGCACCGTGTGCCCCAGCAACCGCCGCGCCGTCGATATTCGAATCACTGAAGCTGGCCTGCGCCTGCTGCGCCAAATAGACGACGATGGCTTGGCCGACCCTTCCCGCGCTGGCCTCGATAACCTCAGCACTGCCGAGCTGCGCCAGCTTAATACCTTACTCGATAAAATTCGGGCCTGATAGTTGTTTATCGGCCTTTTAACCACTGTTTTCACCTTTTTTCAATCATGAAAAAAATTCTGTTGCCCGCCCTGCTTGGAGCCGCTCTGCTGGCTTCGCCGGTTGCTTTCGCTCAAAAAGCTGTTAAAAAATCGGTAGCTGCTGCCGCTGCTGTTACCTACAAGCTGCAGCCGCAGCTCAGCACCCTGGGCTGGGAAGGCGCTGCCGTAACCCACGGCCACAAAGGCACCATCCAGTTCACGGGTGGCGACCTGCAAGTAGTTGGTAACATGGTAACTGGCGGTTCGGCCACGGTGGACATGAAAACCATCAAGGCTACCGACATCACTGATGCCGACAGCCAAGGCAAGTTTGTAGGCCACATGAGCAGCGCCGACTTCTTTGACGCTACTGCTTTCCCCACTTCGACCTTCAAAATCACCAGCGTAGCCCCCATCAAAGGTGCTGCTGCCGATGCCGACAACGCGACCATCACCGGCGACATGACCATCAAAGGCGTGACGCAGAAAATTAGCTTCCCTGCTAAAGTGGGCGTGAAAGGTGGTGTAGCCGCCGTAACCGGCAAAGTGACCATCGACCGTACCAAATTCGGCCTGAAGTACGGCTCGAAAAGCTTCTTCACCAGCATCGGCGACAAAGCTATCAACGACACGTTCGACTTGACTTTCAACGTAGTAGCCAAGCAATAGTCTTTGCGTTAGCTATAAAAAAGGGCGGCTTCCCACTGGGAAGCCGCCCTTTTTTATAGCTAATCGTACTCACTTAATCAAGTTGAACCCGTAGAGAAAATGCTGGGTGTCAGTCAGCTCGGGGTCGATAACGAATATCAGAAAATGGTCGGGCTCGGGGGCGTGAGGTACCGACACATACAAGCGAATTAGCCGATGCGGCTTGCCTTTTATGGGCACTTCGGTGAGGGCAAAGCCGTGCACGCGGTACTCGGTAAAAGGATTGAGGCGCGTACCAATCCGCTGCATGATGGTAGGCAAACTATCGCGCGGCATCGTGCCCAAGGCATCGGGGCTGAAGTTGTTGGCCGCCGATAAATAGTCGCTGCCTTGGATGTTGAATATTAGCGTGCGCAGGTTTTCGGCGGCGGCCAACGCCTGCTTTAGCTGCTGCTGCGGAAACGTATACGTGTGCGTACCGGTCGAATCTTGCAGCGCAACCTTCACAAAATCATAGCTTCCACGCTCAGAAGGTTTGAGGTTGTTGAAAGCCAGATAGGCACAGTTGGAAGCAGGGAGCCGCAAATCGTCGTAGTGGCGGCCCAGTTCGGGGCTGTTGAGTGCAACGGCCAGGTAATGCCCCTGCGGCTCGTTTCCATTGGTTGTGAAGTTGCGCCCCGACGTAATGCGCACGCTGCCGCCATAAAATTCGGATATCTCATAGAGCGCCTGCTTTGCGCCAGGCGAAGCGCAGCCAGCCAAGAGTACGAGTGCTAGCAGCCAGAAAGTAGTGAGTGTTTTCATGCAAAAAAGCGGCTTGTAAGAGTTAGCAGTGCGCCAAGCCGGGGCAGGAGAAGTCGATGGCACCGCAAGAAATGTGTTGAATGATGCAATTTGGCGCAATGCTACTGCAAGACCGAGCAACATACACCTAGCTTTGCTGCACTTCGGACAGTTTTTAACATGAAAAGCCTGCTGCTGACTTGCTTATTGGCACTTGCTTCTTGCGGCCGGGAAAGGAATTGGGCGCAAACTATGACGCTCACCCAACCCTATACCGATGAGCAGCTTATGGAACTGTATCACCGACCCGATACCGTGATTCATCGCAACGATAGCATCTTTATCGTTAATACCCGGAAG
>CAXUKA010000124.1:0-15742 GCA_964251335.1 uncultured Hymenobacter sp. | reverse complement strand
CCCCAGCACCGCCCGCACTTTGGCCACGCGCTCTTCTACCGAACCATCGACCAGGGTGTAGGGGATTCCCAGCAGCTCCAGCTGCATCAGGATGGCGCCGTGCTGAAACTGCCGTAGCGCCTCGGGGCCGCGCCAGCCATCGTCTTCGAAGGGCACGGTGGGCATGCACACGAATGTGTGGGCGTAGCGCTGGCGGCACACCTGGGCCAGGTGTTGCAAAGCAGAGTCGCAGCGGTGGAAATAGTAGTAGGAATACAGCGCCGTAGTAGCCGCATTGGTATCGCACACCAGCCAGCCGTGGGCCTGGGGCGTGGCCTCGTCCTCCAATTCGAGTTGGCGACGGCCGATGTACACCAAGTCTTCGTAGTCGAGCGCCCCGTTTTTTTGCTCGTGCAGGGTGCGGCCGTATTCGGGCACCCATACCGTGCCCAGGGCTTCGGCCAGAGCGATGGAGAGCGTGGTTTTGCCGCTGCTTTCGGCCCCGAGCAGCACCAGCCGGGGCACCGTAGTGGCGGGCACCACGCCATATTGCGCGGCCACAAAGGGATGAATGTGGTGGGCGGGCGTGTCCGCATCCTGCGCCTCATTGGCCAGGGCAGCGCGCAGCTGGGTGCCGCTGATGGGCACTTGCAGGCGCAGATTATCGACGGCGATGTGGGCGGCTCCCAAGTGCTCGGCAAAGCCAGGGCCGTAGGCTTCGCTGCTGAATACGACATCGACGCGGGCGTTTTGCCGGGCTAGCCACTGGCGCACAAACTCGCGGTGGGTAGTATCGTCGGCCGAGTTGGGGGGCACGGCGGCGGCGGGCAGCGCGTAGATGCGCAAAGGCGTGCTGCCGATGCGCGGCCCCTGGCTGTAGTCGTCGCCCCGGTAGAGCTCACGCAGCCAGTGGGCCCGCACGGGAGCAGTGTGTCGCAGGTCGTCGGGGTTGGTATACACGAGCACCAGTAGCTCAGTAACTTGGGCGGCGGCGGTTTCGAGCAGCAGTTGGTGGCCCCGGTGCGGCGGCCAGAATTTGCCTACGACGAGGCCGGTACGAGAAGGCATTCTGAAAAGCTAAGTAATAACTGGAAACGCATATTTGTAGCTGGTCGCCGCGGGCGGCGCACCGCAAATATTGCGTTTGCGACGGTTTTTATCTATTTTTTTCTATTAAATGCCGCTACCTCTGCTGGTTTTTGAGCACTGCACGGTGCGCTACCTCGGCCATATCCTATTTGCCGACCTCAGCTTTCGCATCGAGCCGGGCCAGCACTGGGCGCTGGTGGGGCCAAGCGGCTCGGGCAAAAGCACGCTGCTGGCCGCGCTGGCCGGGCGCTATGTCACTACGGGCGGCACGGCGGCCTACCCGCTGCTGGCCGCTTCGGGCGAACACCTGCACGACCCACTTTTCTCCTGGCGCAAGCGCATTGCGCTGGTGGGCCCACAAGCCAATTTCCGGGCCAGCGACAACCAAGGCCAGCTTTATTACCAGCAGCGCTACAATGCGGCCGCCGCCGAGGAGGTGCCCACCGTGCGCGAGTACCTGCTGGCCATTCCGGCCCCAGTTACTACGCCGGTCTGGACGTATGAGCGCACTGTGGAGCTGCTACGCCTCCATCATTTGCAGGATGAGCGCCTTATCAAGCTTTCCAACGGCGAAACCAAGCGCCTGCGCCTGGCCGCCGCGCTGCTGCGCAACCCGCTACTGCTGCTGCTCGATATGCCGCTGAGTGGCCTCGACACCGCTACCCGCGCCTGGTTTGATGAGTTTCTGGCGCTGGTTGCCAAGTCGGGCATTACGGTGGTAATGGCCACGGCCCCCGACGAGGTGCCGGCGCTCATCACGCACGTGGCGGTTTTGGGCAATCAGCGCATCGTGCAGACCATGCCTCGGGCGCAGTTTTCGCCGGCTACCACGCCAGCCAATGCCCCGCTACCCCTACTCGACGCTACCGAGCTGCGAGCGCTGGGCGCACCCGGCCCTGCTACCACTTACCAAACGCTGGTGCGACTACGCAACGTGACAGTGCGCTACGGCGACAAAGTGGTGCTCGACAACCTGAGCTGGGAGGTGCGCCCCGGCGAGCGCTGGGCGCTCACCGGCCCCAATGGCGCGGGTAAAAGCACGCTCCTGAGCTTGCTCAACGGCGATAATCCGCAGGCCTATGGCAAGGATATCACGCTCTTCGACCGCAAGCGCGGCACCGGCGAAAGCATCTGGGACATCAAGCGTAACATCGGCTACGTATCGCCCGAGCTGCTGCAATATTTCCCCGGCCAACTCACCTGCCAGCAAGTGGTCGAAACCGGCTTCAGCGATAAGCTGGTGCGGGCCGCCGTGTCGCCCGCTCAGCGCGAACAGGCCCAGCGCTGGCTGCGCGTGCTGCGCCTCGCAGGCAGCGCCGACCAGCCGCTCAAGCAGCTACCCGGCAGCCAGCAGCGCCTGGTGCTGGTGGCGCGGGCGCTGGTCAAAAACCCGCCCCTGCTGCTGCTCGACGAGCCCGGCCAGGGCCTTGATGCCGGGCAGCTGGCGCACTTTCAGGCGGTGCTCGACCAGCTATGCCAGCTCAGCCCGGTAGCGCTGGTTTACGTCAGCCACTACCCTACTGAGATTCCGGCCAGCGTGACGCGGGCCTTGCGGCTGGCAACGGGCGTGGGCACCATTGAGGAATTGTAGCGCGGAGTTTTTGCTTACACCCAGCCGCTACGGCGCAGCCAACTCATCGCGCCGCAGCTCGTGGCCGAGCACCCGCACCAGCAGGTAGCGGCGGCGGACGGCATCGTAGCGCAAGGCCACGCCGGTACCCGTGCTTGGCCAGGGCGCGGCGGGCACGGCGGCGGTGCCGCCCAGCGGCCGGCCGCTGCCATCAAACAGCATGACCTGTGCCGGCCCCGGCTCGGTAAGGGCCAGCACCTGGTGGCCGCCCCCAAAGTCGAACCACTGCACCGGCTTGGGGCCGCTCGTGAGCAGCTGCCGACTCAGCAGCGGCGCGCCGCCTGTGGTGGTGGGGCCAAATACATCGACCCGGCCGCCATCCTCGCGCACTACCACGAACGAGCTGGCCCGGCCCTCAGCCTCGGGCACCAGGCTGAAGGTGGCCGTGCGGCTCCAGGTAGCCACGCGGCGGCGATTGGTGATGTCGCCGCTCAAAGTCATGGTCAGCAGCTCGCCGTGCTGATTCACCAAATGCAACGTGCTGCGGGCCAGCGTAGCGGCGGGCTGCGCCACCAGCGGCCCCGCTAGCCGCGCCCCGGCACTCACCGGAAAGCCGGGGTAGCGCTCGCCAGTCTGGGTGAAGGCGTAGACGTAGCCGTTTTGTAACGCAGCCACTATTACATCGCGGCCATTCACGGTGAGCAGCTGCGGCGGGCCAGCCAGCGGGGCTTCGAGGCGGCGGGGCCAACCAGCAAACTGTCGGCCGCTGGCGTCGAGCAGGCGCAGGTCATTAGCCGCCGTGGCTACCAGCAGGTGCGGCACGAGCCGGGGTGTGGGCGAGGCCACTACCGCCGTGATGGTAGCCGTATCGGGCAGGTTGAGGGGGAAGCGCGGGGCCTGGCGGCCATCGGCCGGGTTGAGCCAGTGCAGGCGGTGGGCGGTGGCCAGCAGCAGGCGGTCGCGCACCAAGCGCGGCGGACTGGCATCAGCCACCGGGCCGGGTAAGGTATCGGTCCAGAGGGCCGCGTTGTCGCGGCTGCTCAGCAGGCGCAGCACGCCCAGCGAGTCGGCCACCACGGCGGGCGCGGGGTCGTCGGGCAGGGCGGGTAGCAGCAACGGTTGGCCCACCAGCGCCGTGCGGAAGCGCAGGCGGCCCGCACCTTCGGCCATGTCGGCAGCAGCGGCGGGGCCTTGGCCGGGGCGGCGCAGCAGCAATTGGGCATAGTACTGGCTGCCCGCTTTCGACTCCTCGTTAGGGTTTTCGGGCGGAAGAAGCTGCCAGGCTACCTGCGGGAAGTACTTGACCAGGCTCTCGTTGCGCAGCAATCCAGCACGGCGGTCTTCGGACAAGTAGCCTAGCAGAGCATTCCAGCCTTGCCGGGCATCGGCCAGCACCGTGAGGCGGGCCTGGGGCAGCGTTTGTTGAAGCAGCGCCACTTGCGCAGCCGAGCTGCTCCAGGTTTGGCCGGCCGTAATGTCGGTGAGGTAGGTTTGCAGAGCCGACATTTCGCCCAGCACCAGGTAGTCGCGCACCAACGCGGCCGACAGCGGCACGGCGCTCGCATTGGCTGGCAAGGGCGGCAATAGCGCCGGGGCCAGCTGCTCGGCCGCAAAGCCCGCCCCATAGACATTAAACGCCCCCACCCGCACGAATGCCGGGGCCACGCCTTGCAGCCGTCGCAGCCGCGCCAGCCACAGCGCCGCCCGGCCGGGCGCGGGACAGCGCACCAGCACCAGCCGGGCCGGGGCCACGGCTGGGGTAGGCGCAGCCATATACGCCAGAGCCGCGCCAGGAGCCAGCGTAGCCCGCAGGCTATCAAGCGCCTGCCTAAACTGACCAGTCGAATCGGCCACAGCAGGCCGCACTGCCGGACCAGCCAGCGGCCCGGCCACCGCCAGCACCAGCGCCGTGCGCAGGCTGAGCACATCGGCCAGGGGGCGCAGGGGCTGGGTGGGCTGGCCTTGCATGTGCTGGTGCCACGAGTCGGCAGCCGTTTCGGGGTTGGCAAAGCCAGAGAGCGAGAGCTGGCCAGGAGCAATTTTCAGACCCAATATTCCCTCGCGCACCAGCCCGGCCGCTTGGTCGAGCTGAGCATGCGTGCCGGGCCGAAACAATACATCGAGCAGGGCCGGCAGACGGCGAAAATTGATGAGCACCGTGGCATCGAGGTCGCGCAGGCGCAGCAAGTCGGTTTGGCCGAAGCCCGAGCGCACGGTGGGCGCATCAGCACCCCGACTGAGTCGCTGTATTACGGCTTCGATAAGCGGGGCGTGGGTACTCAGCAACAGGTGGTTGCGGTAGTTGAGTACCGTGAGGCGACCGCCTTCGCGCTGGGTTAGCTCTTGCAGTTCGTAGCCTTCGTAGTCGCGGGTGCTCAGGGTGTAGCGCGGGTCGCGGCCCAGGGCATCGAGCACGCTCCGACTCTGGCGGTACTCGCGCACGGTGTTCAGCGGAATCTGGTACAGCACATCGACCTGCCCCGGCCCGGTGAGATGCACCGACGTAAGTACCAGCTTGCGGCCCAGCAGCGCCAGCAGCCCGCGCCGCTGCCGCGCCGCCGCGCTGAGGTTGCTGCCGCCCACTTCCAGGCTATCGGCCAGGGCCAGCTGCCCAGCCACTTGCTGAAAGTAGCGCACGCCGCTCACGTTGTCCCACACGCCGGCTTCCTGCAAGTGGCGCACCAGGGCGGGGTGGTCGCGGGTGGCCAGCACCAGCACCGCATCGTCGGGCACGAGGGCGTAGGGGTCGACGGGCACGGCGGCCAGCGTGCGGCGGTAATACACGTAGGTGGCCAGCGAAAGCAAGAGCAGCGCCGCCACCAGCAGGGCCAAAAGCTTGCGGGACATGCGGCAAAAGTAGGCCGAACCTGCTATCTAGTGGCCCACTGGCGGCAAGTGCAGGTCGATGGGCTGGCTGCTATTGGGCGCGAAGTCAGGAGCGAAGTCAACCGTATTGACCTTTCCGGATTTTAGCAACCGCCGGTCAGGCCGGTCTTCCGTCGAAGCCAAGCCGCTGCTTGTATGGAAGACGTAGCGGCTGGGCTGGTTACCTCGTCGCCCCATTGCGGGGTCGAACAGGACCGCGTAGCCCCGGCCCTCCTGCGAATAAAAGCGCAATTCGTAGCGGCCCTGCCTATCGGTACGCACCGAATCGCCGGTGAAGCGAAAGTCCCACGCGCCAAAATATCCGAACGAACAGGAATTTACAATCAACAGCACGCCCGCCAACGGCCGGTTGGTACGGGCCAGGTGCACCGTGCCCCGCACGATGGCGTAGCGCCCGCTGTCGGGCGGCACGGCTAACAGCGGCTGGGCGGCGCATGTGCCAGATGCCCCCAGAGCCACCGCAAGCAACAACACTATCCGGCTATTCATATAGGCAAATAATTAGGAAGTAAACACCGCACCGCTGCCAGCAGGCACCGCCGCTACCAAAGCGTGGCCACCGCCGGCCCACGCCCCACCCCGAAGCTAGCGGATGAAGGTGAGCGTAGCCCGCACGGTATCGGGATATAGAGCGGCGGGGTTTTGCACTACCAGGTCCACGGCCGTGTCCTTCACAAACACGCCGGCGGCGGTGTATCTGGAGTAGCGGAACTTCACCCCGGTGGCCGGCAGAAAATAATTCCGCAGGTAGGCCGTCGTGTCCAGGTTATTGCCGTGCAGGTAGCTATAGTTCCACTCCAGGCGCTGGTAGCGCGTGTTGCGGTTGCGGATGCGCACGGCCACGGTGCGCAGCTCGTCGGGCTTGAAGTCGAAGATATTCGTCTTGCCCAGCGTCAGCTCGCGCTGGTTGGAGTTGATTTGGCCATTGCTGCCCGTATCATTGGTAATGAAGGCGTAGCGAGAGTTAGCGGAGTACTTGCTCGGGATATACGGCTCGAAGCTTACCGCATAGTACAGGCCTTTCTTGTTGTAGAAATGCAGGGTGTACTTGCCCTGAGCATCGGTGCGCACCGAGTCGCCGGTGGCCGTGAAGCTCCAGAAGCTCCACCCTTTTGAAAAAGACTCGATGCCCATGAGCACGCCGGGCAGCGGGCGGCCGTTGTTGGCGCTCGTCACGGTGCCCTGCACCACGGTGAGCTGGTCGGGGGCCGCGTTGTTTTCGCAGGCTGTAAGTAGGGTGAGGCAGAGCAGGCTGGTGGCGGCCAGCACGCCGCAGCGAAGCAGGTAAACAGGAGGCATAAGGAAAGAGTAAGGGTAGGCAGAAGAGAGCCGATGCCGCCCCTATGAGGTTGCATTTATACAGTAGCGCCTTTTCTTTGGTAAAAATACTTCCTCCTCAATGGCCAATCCCTTACCCGACCCCATCGCTCCTGACGACACTGCCCCCGGCCACTTCAAGCGCGCCCTCACCCTGTTTGATGCCGTAATGCTCGTGACGGGCAGCATGATAGGCTCGGGCATCTTCCTCGTGTCGGCCGATATCAGCCGGCAAGTTGGCTCGGCGGGGTGGCTACTGGTGGTATGGCTGCTCACGGGCCTCATCACCATGGCCGGGGCCATTAGCTACGGCGAGCTGGCGGCCATGTTCCCCAAGGTAGGTGGGCAGTATGTGTATCTGCGCGAGGCCTTTGGGCGGCTGGTGGCCTTTTTGTATGGCTGGACGCTGTTCTTGGTTATTCAGACCGGCGTAATCGCGGCCGTGGCCGTGGCCTTTGCCAAGTTCACGGGCGTGCTGGTGCCGTGGTTTTCGGTCAAGAACGTGCTGTTCAACGTCGGCCCATTCCCGTTCAGCTCAGTGCAATTGCTGGCCATTATTCTCATCGTGGTCATCACGGCCGTGAATGCGCGGGGCGTGCAGGCCGGCAAGCTCATCCAGAATGTGCTCAGCTCGACCAAGCTGGTGGCGCTGGCGCTGCTCATTTTGTTCGGCTTGTTTTTGGGTTTGAATGCCGAGGCCGTGCAAGCCAACTTCCACGACCTGTGGCACGCCACGCGCTCGCCCGCGCCGGGCGGCAGCGGCGGCATCGTGCCGCTGGGGGCCGGCAGCCTGGTTATCGCCATCGGCATGGCCATGACGGGCTCGCTATTCTCGTCCGACTCGTGGAATAACATCGGCTTTGCGGGCGAGGAAATCCAGAACCCCGAGCGCACGCTGGTGCGCAGCATGGCGCTGGGCACGGCCATCGTCACGGTACTCTACATTCTGATAAACGTGGTGTACCTGCTGGTGCTGCCCCTCAAAGGCTCGCCCGACGCCGCCACCCTCGCCGGCCGCGGCATTCAGTACGCCACCGACGACCGCGTGGCCACCGCCGTAGCCGAGTCGGTAATGGGCCAGGCCGGGGCCTACGTACTGGCGGTGCTCATCATGCTCAGCACCTTCGGGGCCAACAATGGCATTATCCTGAGCGGGGCGCGGGCTTACTTCGCCATGGCGAAGGATGGGCTGTTTTTCCCTTCGCTGGCCCGCCTCAACCAAGCCGGCGTGCCCGGCCGGGCGCTGTGGGTGCAGTGCCTGTGGGCCTGCCTGCTGTGCCTGAGCGGCAGCTACGGGCAGCTGCTCAACTACGTCATGTTCTCGGTTATCCTGTTCTACCTCATCACGATAATCGGAATTTTTGTATTGCGCCGCACCCGGCCCGAGGCGCCCCGCCCCTACCGCGCCTGGGGCTATCCGGTGCTGCCGGGCATCTATGTGGCGCTGGCCTCGGCCTTCTGCATTATCCTGCTCATCGCGCCCGACACGGCCGAGTACTCGCGCTACGGCTTGGGCCTGGTAGCGCTGGGGCTACCAGTGTACTTCTTGTTCGGGCGGAAGATGGGCGGGGCGTAGCGGCTACAGGCAGTCTCTTCTCTACATTGCTTCTCTTAAAAATAAAGCCCCCGCGCTCTACTGAGCGCGGGGGCTTTTTGGTTGTTTCATTTCCCTACCGCGTCACCGTCACGCGCTGGGTTATCGCCCCGGTAGCAGTTATCACGCGCAGCACGTAGGCACCGGGGGCCACAGTGGTCGCCCCGAGGCTAACGCGGGTAGTGCCCGCCTTTACGGCTACGGCCGGGACTGTCAGGGCCGGGCGGCCCAGCATGTCGAGTAGCTGCACTTGCAGCGTTTCGGCCGCATCGGCCACGTAGTCGAAGGTCAGTTCCTGCGTTACGGGGGTTGGGTACACTTGCAGGCGGGCATCGGAAGTAGCGGCGCTGGTGGTGGCTAGCGCGGTGCGGGCTGCGCCCTGGTCCGAGAGCCACCAGCGTTGGTTATCGGCACCGGTCCAGTCCCATTGTTGCAGGTTGGCATCTTCGGTAGCGCTGGGGGTGTCGAGGGCGCGGCCGCTGTTTTTGTTGAGGATGCGGTAGGTGCCGTCGCTCTGCTTTTGCACCAGCCAGTATTGAGTGGCGTTGCTGTTCCAGTCGTATTGCTCTACCTGGTTGCCATTGGCGGTGCCGCTGCCTACTATTTCCAGCGACTTATTGCTGTTCTGGTTTACGATGCGCACGTAGCCGTTGCCGGCATCCACCATGTGCCATTTCTGCTGAATGGCCGATGCCCAGGTGTGCTGCCGCAGCAGAGCGTTGTTGGCAGTCGAAGCACCCGTGATTTCCAGCGCCTTGCCGTTCGACTTAGAGCTGATTTCGAATATCCGGCCCAGCGGTACGTCGCTGCTGTTCCACTTGAACGTAGCCACCGCCCCAGCCGCCAGTGTGTAGGTAAACGACTGCCCGTTCCAGCTCACTTTGAAGGTGTTGGACGAGCTGCTATTATTGAGCGCGATGAGCACCCGCGAGCCATCAGGATTCTTAAACGCCACATCCTCAATGCCGCCCGCCACCGAGTTGGAAGCGATGCGGACCGCCCCGGGGTCCACAAACTTGCTGGCGTGGCCCAGGGCGTAGTACTCCACGTTTTTGGTTACCGCGCCGGTGCTGTTGTTGATGGTTACCACGCCCCGGCAGGTGCTGGTGCCGCCGTTGGTGGGGCCGCTGTTCTGGTCGAGGGCCAGGTTCCACTCCAGGGCCGACTTGGCCCAGTTGCGAGTGTTGCCGATGATGATGTTGGACATGTGCCACTTCAGGTCGCCGGCAAAGCTGGAGCCTACCGAGCCAGTCACCTCCGTAAACCAGATGTCCTTGGTTGGAAAGCTGTTATGCACAGTCGTCATATTCGGGATGCCCGAGGTGGCCGAGTAGCCGTGCCAGGCCGAGCCGGCCGCGTACGACAGCGCCGTAGCATCCGCAAATACCGACTCTACATAGTTGTTGACGGTGGGCGTTTTATCATCCCAATTGTGGTCATACACAATGAGTTTGGTCGAGAGGCCGGCGCTTTGGAAGGCTGGCCCGATGTTATTCTTTAAAAACGCCGACTCATTGCCGGGGTCCATGCGCATCGACATGTAGGCGGCCGTGTTGCCGGGCTCGTTTTGCAGCGTCACGGCGTAGATGGGCACGCCCTGCGCCGCGTAGGCCTGCACGTATTTCACGAAGTAATTAGCGTAGGCCTGGTAGTAAGTGGTGCTCAGGTAGTGCCCATTCCGCAGCTCCTGCGGCGATTCTTTCATCCAGGCCGGGGCGCTCCAGGGCGTGCCCAAAATCTTGATGGCGCTGTTTTTAGCACGGGCCGCTTTCAGCATCGGCACCACGTCGGTCAGGTCGCTGCCCAGGCCGAAGGAAGTCAGGTTAACGTCGGTCTGGCCGCTGGGCTTGTCGTCGTAGGTGTAGTCGCCGTAGGCCGAAAAATCCGACGCCCCAATGCTGTGCCGCAGAAACGTGAGCCGAATGCCGCTGCTCGTAAACAAGTCATTAAACAAAGCATCGCGCTGGCTGGCGCTCAGTTTCTGGTTGAAATTGTACGCCGCCGAGCCCGTCATGGCCGCCCCAAACCCGTCCATCGTCTGGTAAGTGGTGGCGTCATCAATGGTAATCGTAGTGCTGGCCGCTGCCGACGAAGCCGCAAAACTCACGTCGGCCTGCTGGGCCAGCAGCTTGGTTTGGTCGCCGGTGGTGAGCCACACGCTCACGGCCTCGTTGGCCTGAATGCTGGCGGGGCGGAAGGCCGTTGCGGGCACCAAAGCCAACCCAGCCACCAATAAAGGCAGCCGAGTAAACGGTAAAATTCTCATAAATGGATGGGAAAAGGAAACAAAAAACCCCGCTGCCGGCCGGCAGCGGGGTAGAAAAAGCAGTTTACTCAGCCTGGCGCACCAGGCGCTTGCGGACGGTTTCGCCATCCAGCTGAAATTGCAGCGAGTACACGCCCACTGGCAGCGCACTCACATCGAGGCGGCCCTGGCGCACAGGGGTCGTCAGCACGGCCTTGCCCAGCACATCGTAGAGCTGCACCACGGTGCCATCGAGGCTGCGTGGGGCTTGCACTTGCACCAAGCCGGTGCTGGGGTTGGGGTAGAAGCTGATGGCTGCCGCCTGGGCGCTTTCGCGGGCGGCCAGCGGGGTAGCTATGCGCGTTAGCACATTGGTGCTCTGGGCCAGGTTAGTGAGCGAGTCGGCGGCCACGGTGCGGCTGCCATCGAGCGGGGCGTAGATTTCGAGGCTCGATTTCAGCAGCGAGTCGGCGGCCATTACCAGCACCTCTCCCTGATTCATGCCTGCGCGGTAGAACATAAAATCGCGCAGCTGCACGCGGGCCGGGGCAGCGTTGCCACCGAGGTCGAGGCGTGTGGGGCGCAGGCGCTCCAAGGCCGAGCCTTCAATGAGGCTGTCGACGTAGAGCTGGGTAAAGCCGCGGCCGTAGTAGTGCGTGAGCACCAATTTGTGCCAACGGTTGTCGTTCACCACTTTAACACCCGTGATGGTGCGACCCTTGGCCGAAGTGTAGAGCAGCTTGCCAGTGGCCGCCACCTGAATAGTGCCAGCGCTGAGGCCGGCGCTATCCAGCACCTGCATCAGCCGGCCGGTGCCACTGGTGCGGAAGCGCAGCGTAGTAGTAAACGGATGCACCACATCCTCCGGCACCAGCCGCACGGTGGGCGCGGGCGCGGTGAGCGAGTTGCGCAGCACGATGCCCGTGCTCACGCGGCGCTTGGGCTGGGCTTTGGCGGCGGCGAGGGCGTCGAGCAGCGAGGGCACGATGGCGTGGGCCATTTCGGCGTGGCCAAGGTCGTTGGGGTGCAGGGCATCGAACCAGTAGCTGGGGGTGTAGTGGCCGGTGCCGCTCAGGTCGTCCACGGCCCCGAGCAGGTTGATGGTGGGCACGTTCCAGCCGTTGAGCAGGGCGTTTATCTGCTTCACGTAGGCGTATTCGGTGGCGGTGTAGTCGTTGCGGCCGTAGTTGCCCGACACTATCGGCACCAGCCCGTTGGCGCGGCTGTGCTTGATGAGGGCCAGCATGTTGTCGCGGAATTGGTTGAAAATGGGCTGCCCACCGCCGATAATGCCTTCATTGCCCAGCGAAAGGCCAATGAATACATACTTGCCATTCTGCGGAAAAATGTCGTTGTCGAAGCGGCCGGTCACGTCCACCGTGCTGTTGCCGGGCACGCACACGTTGGCAGTTACCCAGGGGCCGCCGACGCCCGCCGTGTTGCGGGCCGCCAGCAAAGCGGCGTAAATAGAGGTGTAGCCGAAGTTGCCGGTAGCGCCCACTCCATAGGGCACCGATGAGCCGATGTAAGTCATCTTGTTGCCATTAATCGGCACGTAAGGCTCCACCGCCAGGTCATCAAAATACACGCTGCCTGTGGCCGTAGCGGCGCTATTGCGCCACACGGCGGCCGCCTTCACGAAGGCCGTGCCCGCAGGTATGGCGCCCACCGCCGACAGCCGCACCCAGGTATCAGTAGGCGTGCTGGCCCGTATCGAGTCCGACTTGAAAGTGCCCAGCAGCGTATTGGTCGAGCTATAGAAAAGCAGTTCCAGGTGGGCCGACTGCGCCCCGGTCAGCGCGCTGGTCGAGGAGTTCAGAAACCAGCCGTTGAGGCGGTACGTGCTCACGCCAGCGGTGGCCTGGTAGCTGATTTGCTGCGTTAAACTCAGGCTGTTAGTACCCGTCAACTTAGCTGCAAAAGAGCCGCCGTGCTTCAGCGTCTGGCCGACGCTGGTGCCGCCGGTGCTGCCGCCCACGGTAGTCCAATAGGTAAGATTACCCAGCTCAAAACCAGGGTTTTGAAAAGTATAGTAAACGGGCGGTACGGTAGTAGCACGGCCCGGCACAATATCCATCCGCAGCAAATTGATGTAGGCATAGGAGCCCACCGTCTTGCTCAGCTCCAGCGTAATGCCGCCCGCCGCGTCGGCCGTGAGCGTATCAGAATTGGTGATGGTGTTATTGTTGCCGGGGTAGGCATTGGCCCCCACGCCGGTGCCCGTCGTGGTCTGGGTGATGGTGCTGACGTTGGCCCCCGTAAATTTGTACTGTGACACCCGCGTCTCGGCCGTAGTCTGGCGCGAGCCAAACATGTGGAACACATAGCGCTTGCTGGCATCGAGGCCGCTGAAGCGTAGCGTACCCGTGGCCGTGCTGCCTGTGCCCTGCACAAAAAAGTAGTCCTGCGTAGCCGTAGCAATGGCGTATTCGCCCAGCAGCGCGGCCGTCGGAGCGAGTAGCCCACCCGTGGCAATGCCGTTAGTCAGGAAGTTAGGGCCGATTTTTACTTTCACGCCAGTGGCCACATTCTGCTTGTCCACCAGCCGAAAGGTGTCGGCTACTCCGGTGTTATTCAGAATATTATTCCAATAGCTACCATTGACATCGGGGCTGGTTGTGATGTTGCCATTGGTCACATCGTTGACGCCGAAGTCGAGCAGCATCGAACGCACGGTGGAGGTTTGGGCGTGCGCCTGGCGCAGGCCCAGGGCCGCGAAGGCCAGGAGTAAAAGTTTTCTCCGCATTAGGGTGGGAAAAAGAGTGAAAATTGAGATGAGTAGTACCCAACGCCTTTGCCACCAAGCTTCCTACAGAAGCTTTGCGCCGCAAACGTTTGTGGTAATACACTCAGCCCCCAGCCCTACCCTTAGCGGCCCTCAGAAATTCATTAAAAAAAGAAAAGCCAGCGCTAAAAAGCACTGGCTCATTTTGGCTAGAGAGTGTTCTAGCTTAAGGATTTTATCATGCTGAGCTTGTCCAAGCATCTTGCTCGCTTCGTTGCTCACTGCGCCACGCGAGATGCTTGGACAAGCTCAGCATGACAACCTATAAACAGCCTACTGAAACGCCACTTTTAGTCGGTCGGCGGCGTGGTTCTGGGCGTCGTTTGCTGGGGGTACTACATCGTAAGTACCAAAAAATTCGTGCGTAGTGCCTGCGTACAGCGTGTAGTCTACACTCACGCCAGCGGCAGTCAGCTTATCGCGCAGCGTCTGGCCTTCGGTTTGGAGCGGGTCGATTTCGGCGGCGATGATGGTGGTAGCGGGCAGCCCGTGCAGGTCGGCCACATCGACCAGCGAGATGAGGCGGTTATCACCGTCGGAAGATGTATTAAAATACAAGCCAGTGAAATACTGAATGTTCGCCTTATTCAGCGGCACCGCATTGGCGTACTGCGTGTAAGAAGCCGTGTTCAGGTTGTTGTCGGCCACGGGGTACACCAGCAGCTCGTGAATGGGCAGCGGGTAGCTGCGCTCGCGGGCCAGAATGCACACGGCAGCCGCCATGTTACCCCCAGCGCTCTCGCCGGCCACCGCGATTTTGGCGGGGTTGATATTGAGCAAAGCGGCATTGTCGCGCACCCATTTGTAGGCGGCATAGGCGTCTTCGTGCGCGGCCGGAAACTTGTTTTCCGGGGCCAAGCGGTAATCTACCGAAATCACGATAGCCCCGGTGCGGTCGGCCAATGCCTTGGCCGAAGGCTCATACACCATCAGCGAGCCAATTACCCAGCCGCCACCGTGGTAGTATACAATGGCCGGCAGCGCGCCCGACTTGCCCGTGGGCGTGTAAATGCGCACAGGCACGCCGTCAGGGGCCGAGCCGGTGGTGTAGGCAGCGGGCAACACCTGCTGCTTCACCGTGACACTAGGCGACGAGGGCGCTTTGCCGTTTTTGGCCAGTAATGTGTTCACAGCGTCGGTTACACTGTGGGTCATGCGGGCCTGGCGGGCAGTGAGGGTGGGCAGCGCCGGGTCGTTGAAGGCAATAAACTGCTCGATTACGGCCCACATCTGGTCGTTTTCGCTGGGTGCGTAGCTGGGCTTGGCCGTGGTGGGCTGAATGAGGTCGGGCGCGGGGTCTTCGGAGCGGCACGAAGCCAGCGGGCCAGCCAGTGCGGCAGCCAAGCCCACCAAGGTAGCTAAGCGAGTCAGTCGCTGGCTCGATAGCCAGCTAGTTGTAGCAGGATGAATGTGTTGCATAATTTGTTTCTCAGGAAAAGAAAGATTGTGCTCCACTTACGGTCCAGCCCAGCAGCCCGGTTGCACATTCTCCGCAGAGCGGCACTTATCCAGATGGCCAAATCTCAACCATTAAAAAGGCCTGTGTTTTCAAGCACAGGCCTTTTAAGTTGGTCAGGAGTCCTAACAAATTTTAGTCGCTCAGCCAGCTAGTGTCGCGCTTTGCGCAGGTGCACTTTAGTCGGGCGTGGCTTGGGTTGGGGCTCGGGCTTTTCGGCAGCAGCCGGCTGCATACCCGGAATAGGCAGCAGCGTCACGGTCAGGGGCTGGCCATCGGGGCTCTGGGCAATCTCGTCCTGGTAGCCGCTGTAGGCAAACACAAACGTGTTGGTACCCAGCGGCACGGGCAGCGAGTAGTCGCCGTTGGCATCGGTGCTGGTGCCGCGCGTGGTGCCTTTCAAAAGCACCGTAGCACCTACCAGCGGCTGGCCTGCCTCGTCGATAATGCGGCCCGACTGAATGCGGCGATTGGGCGAGCCCATTGCCAAGGGGGCATTTTCTAGGCGCGCCTCGGCGGGCGGGGTGGCAGAGCGGCTGCCGGGCCGCAACGAGGTGATGGCCGCCAGCGGAGCGCTGGGAGTTGCCTTGGTGCCTCCCACAACGGGGCGCACTACGCCGGGGCGGCCGGGGACCTGGGCGGGGCGCTCGTCGGCAACTGCCACGGACGTAGTACTCAGCAGAACTGCGTTAGGGTTGTGCGTAGCAACTTCGCTGGTAACGCCGCACCCCATAAGGCTGGCTGTCAGCAGCCCGTGGGCCAGTTGCTTTACCTGGTTTATCATCGCTACAACCACTAGATGCGGACTAGGCTGCGGGTCT
>CAXUKA010000123.1:4472-15847 GCA_964251335.1 uncultured Hymenobacter sp. | reverse complement strand
GCTGCAAGCCATGCAGTTGCCCGATGGCTCATTCCCGTGGTTCGAAAAAATGCCCGCTGACCGCTACATCACCCAGCTCATCGTAGCCGGCTTCGGCAAGCTCAAAAAACTCAACGCCTTCGACGCCAGCCAGGACGAGGCCGCACGCACCATCCTGCAACGCGCCGTGGCCTACCTCGATGCCGCCACCGCCCGCGACTATACCGAATTGCGCAAGCAAAAAGGTGTGAAACTGGCCGACGACCACCTCGGCGACCTTGAAACCCAGGCCTTGTACGCCCGCAGCTTCTGGCCGACGCTGCCCGTGGCCCCGGCCGCCAAAACCGCCCACGCCTATTACCAAGGCCAAGCCGCTACCTACTGGGCGGCAGGCCGCACCCGCTACCTGCAAGCGCAGTTAGCGCTAGCGCTCTTCCGCGAGAATCAAGCCGCCCCTGCTGCCCAAGACATCCTGCGCGCCCTCGCTGAAAACGCCCTGCACAGCCCCGAGCTAGGCATGTACTGGAAAGACGTGCGCGGTGGCTACTACTGGCGCGAGGCCCCCACCGAAACCCAGGTCACTCTCATCGAAGCCTTTGACGAAGTCAAAAACGACCAGAAATCAGTCGATGAGCTGAAGCTCTGGCTGCTCAAGCAGAAGCAAACTCAGCACTGGGAAAGCACCCGCGCCACCGCCGATGCTTGCTACGCCCTGCTACTACGCGGCTCCGACTGGACGGTCACGCCGCAGCCGTTGCAAATCACCGTAGGCGGTGAGAAAGTGCAGCCCGCCGCCACGCAGGCCGGGACTGGCTATTTCAAAACCACTTGGCCTGCCGCTGAAGTAAAGCCCGCCCAGGGCAAAGTCACCCTCACCAAGCCCGACGCGGGTGTGGCCTGGGGCGCGCTCTACTGGCAGTATTTTGAGGACATCGACAAGGTGACGCCCGCCGCCACGCCCCTCAGCCTCGAGCGCCAGCTCTACCGCGAAGTACCCACGGCCAGCGGCCCTACCCTGGAAAAAATCACTGCCGCCACGCCGCTCCGCGTGGGCGACGCGCTGGTAGTGCGCCTTGTGCTGCGCACCGACCGCGCCCTCGAATACGTGCACCTCAAAGACCAGCGCGCCGCCGGCCTGGAGCCTATAAATCAGCTCAGCGGCTACCGCTACCAGAATGGCCTGGGCTATTACGAGTCGCCCCGCGACGCGGCTACCAACTTCTTCCTAAGCGAGGTGCCCCGTGGCACGCACGTGTTTGAATACCGGCTGCGGGCCAGCCAGGCGGGCAACTTTTCGGGCGGCCTCAGCCAGGTGCAGTGCCTCTATGCACCCGAGTTTGGAGCCAACTCGGCGGGGCAGCGGCTGCAAATAGCCGCGCAGGCGAAGTAGGATAAAACCTAGCTTCAAGCAGTCCTTGCGATGCTTGAAGCTAGGAGCACTGATATAGGCGTAGTTGGCTCTTGCCAACAAGCCGAATTGTCGAAAGAACCCCGCTACTAGAAGTAAATAAGCCTTGCTTGGTCAGGGTCAACGGCTTATTTTTGTTTTTCTAAACAACTCATTAAGTTATTGATGCGGAAATTAATTGCCCTTTGTGCCTTGCTGCTGAGTGCCTCAGCCGCCATGGCCCAAACCGATAAAGCCCCAGCCGTAACCAAGTTGCCCGGCGAAGAAAAACTAAGCGTCCGTGAGCGCGCCGAGCGTGATTTTCTGATGCCTACCCGCCACAAAAAGATGGCCGAGGTAGTAAAAGAAACGGCCTCAGTCGACCAGGATGCCACTGCCGCCCCCGAGCTCGACGCCACCGCCCACTACACTGAAGCCGCCGAAGCGCACCCCGATGAGGTAGCCGTAGTTACGCGTGCCGAGCGCCACACGGCCGTGCATCATTACAGCCGCACGCGCCACCACAGCCACGCCACTGTTAGCAAGCACAGCAGCAAGTCTAAGCGCCACGCCAAAGCTGAGAAAACCAGCTCGCACCGCAGCCACAAAAAAGTAGTTGAGCACAAAACCAAGTCGAAATCCAAAAAATCGACTTCGACTAAGCACCACGAGACGGCTAAGAAAAAGTCGAGCAGCCACCGCAAGCACCGTCGCTAGGCTGCCAAGAAGTTGCAAAAGCAAAAAGCCCGATTCGCAAGAATCGGGCTTTTTGCTTTTTGGAGTAGCGCGGACTTTTAGTTCGCGAATTCTTGCACTTGCTACTCGCGGACTAAAAGTCCGCGCTACTTTAAACTGCTTTATTCCCGGTGGGCGGCCAGCTTTTCGTGGTGGTTGTCCTCAGCTTCTTCTACCGAGTGGGTCTCGCCGAGGTCGCTGTCGAGGCGGGCTTTTTCGGCCAGCAGGCAATAAAACTCATGGATGAGCTTAATCTCATTTTCGGACAAATCCTGAGCATTGATGAGGCGGTTGCTGGCCCCCTTGGTGGCGGCAATTAGCTCATTGAGCTTGAGATGCAATACTAGCGAATCCTTGTTCTGCGCCCGCTGAATGAGGAATACCATCAAAAAGGTAATGATGGTCGTGCTGGTATTAATTACCAGTTGCCACGTTTCGGAGTACTGAAAGAGTGGCCCCGTGGCGGCCCACAGCGCCACCAGCCCCACTGCCCCCACAAAAACCGACGTAGTGCCCGAGTACTGAGTAGTCTTCTCCGCAAAGCGGCCGAAGAATGATTGTTTAGCAGAAGCCATGAGCGAAAAGAAAAAAAGCGAAACAAGCTAATCGGCTAATACCTTGCCAAATAAACGCCTCAGTTAGTGAAGGCCGCTTGAAGTAGGTAGAAGAGGGTAGCAGTTTTTTCGATAAATTCTCATCAAAAGTTGCGCAGAAACCCCGAGAGGGCGTACATTTGCACCCGCTTAGCCGCCTCAGCTACGCCGGCCAATTGGTCGAATACAAGTTGCCGATTGCCTTTTGCGCACGTGGTGAAACTGGTAGACACGCCATCTTGAGGGGGTGGTGCCTTCGGGTGTGGGAGTTCGAATCTCCCCGCGCGCACGCAAAACAAAAAGCCCGCTGCAAAGCGGGCTTTTTGTTTTGCGTGCCGCGTGAGCTTGCAGGGCGCTCAGTCAGCGTGTCGGTAGGCCTCGCAAGCTCACGCTATACTCTCAAACGGATTGCCAGGTACCACGAGCACCACACGCTCGCGCTCTACTACCACTTGGCCCGGTAAGGCACCCTTGGGCTTGCGCACAAACTTCTTGGGCGTCACCGTGACCGGGCACAAAGAGTCGTGCTGGCGGCGCGAGTACCAGCCCGCTAGCTGAGCGGCGTGCTCTATCACCGGCTCGGGCACCGGCTGCCCCGCCCGGTGCCGAATCACTACGTGCGAGCCCGTTACGTCTTTCGCGTGCAGCCAGAGGTCGTCTTTGTGGGCGTATTTCTGCGTCAGCAGGTCGTTGTTGGCCGCATTGCGCCCCACCAAAATGGTAAAGCCCCGGTCCTCGAATACCTTAAAGGGTAGCTCGGTGCTGGTTTTGGTAGGTACGGTGCTGGGGTCGAGGCCGTGCAGCTTGCGCCAGGTGCGCAGGCCGCGCAGCTCGTGCAAAGAGGGCTGGGTTTCCAGCTCTTCTAGTAGTTCCAGGGTTTGCAGGGCCTCGGCCTCGCGCCGGGCGATGCGCTCGGTGAGCTGGCGCTCTTCGATTTGCTGGTTTTTGGCCTTGCGATAGAGATTTTGAGCGGTCAGTTGGGGCTTTTCGAGCGGCTTGAGCTTGAGTATTACTGGCTCATTAGTATAAAAATCGACCACTTCGAGCTGCGTTGCGCCCGGCCGAATGTCATGTAAGTGCGCCATGATAAGGTCGGCGCGATGGCGGTAGCCAGCTTCGTGGGCTAGCGCGTGCAGGCGCTGGCTGGCCATTTGGGCACTGGTGCCGGCCTCGTCGGCGCGGCGCGTGAGCAGCTGGTGGAGTTGGCGGCGCTCGGTTTCGAGGGCGCGGCGCGAGAGGGCCAGCGGCACAAAGCGCCGCAATGCGCCGATGGGGTCATTGCCAGGCAGCGTTTGCAGGACATTGCCCAGCGGCACCAAGCTGAGCCGGGTGCGGCCATCGAGCTGAATGAGGTAGTAGTGCGCGGGCGTTGCGAGTTCGGCCAGCAGCTCCTGAGCTAGGCGTTGCTTGGTTTCGAGTGGGGCGGGGTCGTAGCCGCGCTGCTCGCGCAGGTAGCGGGCTGGTAGGTCGGCCAAGGCGGGTGGCAGCTTGCCAGTGGTGCTAAGCAGGGGAGGAGAAGCGCTTTCGGGCGCGGGTATCAGCTCGGCATCGGCCGCGTAGCGCTGGTGAAACAGCTGCGCGGGCGCATCGGACGTCGGCCTAAAAATGGCATTTGGTCGCGGCCCGTAGAGTTTAAAAACCAGCGTAGCCCCATCTTCCTCAAATGTGAATTGCAGCACCCGGTCCTGGGGCCAGGCCGTGACGCTGGCTACTGTGCGACCCAGCAGCTCGGGCAGTAGGTCTACTGAGTTTTGGCGGGCACGCTGAAACGTTTCAGGCAGTGCCAGCGCCGGGAAGGCAGCTCCTAGCTGTACTTTCAGCCAAAACTCTGTGCCGGCCTCGCTCAGCAAGCCAATAACCAGCTCGTCCTTTTCCTGCGAAAAACAGCTGGCCACGCGGTATCCCCGCAGCCGCTCGGTCAGGGCTGGGGCCAGCTGGCGCAGGAAGTAGTAGTTGGTATGCATCTGGCTGATATATGGCGTTTATTCCGCGTCTTTACTTAACAAAAGTGCCTGCTGAAAATAGCGCTCGGCACGACGCATACTCCCCCAGGCACTGGCCATAAAAACCAGCATAAAGCTGCCGGTAATACCTAGTGAGACAGCTAAGCTCCGGATGCTATGAGACGTCTGCCAAACCAGCCAGCAGGCTGCAGCGAATACGCACAGCAAGAAGCAAGCAGCCAACATGGCGCTTATTGGCAGGCGAATGGTGAGTTGCACATACGTGCCAGCCGGTAATAGCATCGGGACATTGCGGGCCGCGTCTTGCCAGTAGCCCTTGATAACTGGCCCAGTTGAGCGACCCCAGCGCATTTGGGCCCAGAATGTATTAGTGGAAGGCTGCACTTCGCCCCAACAAGGCAAATAACGAATGCCTAACCACCAAAGCGGGCCCGCCGGGCGCGGCGGCACCGTGTGCTTAAGCCGCCGCAAAAGCGCCGTAGGTGGCAACAGGGAGCGGTACCGCCGCCGCAGGTACAAAAGCGTAAGCACGCAGCAAAAATAGCCGCTGCTGCTACACCTCAATCTTCAGCCCATCATATGCCAGCCGAATCCACAGCGGCAGCTCAGCTTCGACCTCGCGGTGGCGGCCCAACTGGTGGCTGATGTGGGTGAGGTAGGCGCGGCGCGGCCGCACTTCTTCCAGCAGCTCCACAGCCTGCCCTAGGGTAAAGTGCGAAATGTGCGGCTCGCGGCGCAACGCGTTCAGTACGATGGTATCGGCCCCGCGCAGCAGGTCCAGCGCTTCGGGGGCGAGGTAGTTGGCATCGGTCATATACACGAAGCCACCTATGCGAAAACCCAGCACCGGCAGTCGGTAATGCAACGCCCGAATGGGCTGCACGGCCACGCCCAATACATCGAAGGGCTCCGTCTCGCTCTCAATAGGGTGCAGGCTCACCTGCGGCACACCAGGGTATTTTTGCTCGGCAAAGATGTAGGCAAACTCCTGCTGAAGCTGCCTGAGCACTCGGGGCTCGGCAAACACGGGCATATCCTGCTTTTGCCGGAAGTTGAACGCCCGGATATCGTCGAGGCCCGCCACATGGTCTTTGTGCTCGTGCGTAAACAGCACAGCATCGAGCCGCGAAACGCGGGCGCGCAGCATCTGCTGCCGAAAGTCGGGGCCGGTATCTATCACCAGACTACGGCCCTCTACGGTCAAGTGCACCGATACACGCAGGCGCTGGTCGCGCGCGTCGAGCGAGCGGCAAACCGGGCAGTCGCATCCTATCATCGGCACGCCCTGCGAGGTGCCGGTACCGAGGAAGGTGATAATCACTTTCTTAACTATAAATTATGAGTTGTAAAGTATGAGTTATTTGCGCTTGACTGCATAGCTTGATGACGCCAACCGCAAATAACTCATACTTCATAACTCATAATTAAAAAACTAACCAATGTACTGCCGCACCATGCGTACCAGCTCATCAAAGTTGAGCGGCTTGGGTAGGTAGGCGGTTACGCCGGCTGCCTGAAAATCGGCCATTGAGTAGTCGTTAGCGTTGCCGCTAATCACGATGACCGGCAGGGCATTGATGCGAGCATCGGCATGGGCACGAATGTCGCGGGTGCATTGCATGCCATCTTTCACCGGAATGTTGATGTCCATGAGCACAGCATCAACCGAGTTCTTTTCGAGCTGTGGCAATACGTCACCCCCGTTTTTAGCCAACAAAACTTTGTACTTCTGCTGCTCCAGAATTTTGCGAGTCAGGTTCGAAATAACGTTGCTGTCCTCGGCAATGAGAATAGTCTTAGAGGTGTTGTCGGTGGGCATAAGGGGGGTAGGTAGCGAGTGTAATGGCGAATAATCAGCTGACTAATACAGCGTTAAGTGATGCTTTCGGCCGCGATATCCTGGGTTTCCGGTGCCATCACTACACCTGGATATACGGCTTTGAATTGGGCAAAGTAATGTTGTAGAAGTTTAAATTCTATGGGCAGTGCCGCTATAGTTGAGCTTTTCATCAGCTGTTCCATCCGCAAGGCCTGGCCCGAGAGCGCCGTTAGCCCTAAGGTAGCCGCCGTACCCTTGAGTTGGTGCATTAGCGGGTGTAAGCCTTCCCAGTTGCCAGCCACCACGCAGGCCGCCGCTTGGCTGAGCAAGCCACCAGCTTCCTGCTCAAAATCGGTGTAGAGGTCGGCCGTGAATTCAAACCCGCCCAATTGGCGCAGCTGGTGCAACACCTCGGTATCGAGGGTGATGGGAGTCGGAGCGGCGGCGATGACATTGGTAGCTGCCGGGGTAGGGGGCGGCACCGGCAGCCAGCGGGCCAGCATATCAGAAAGCTGCTGGTGCTTCACGGGCTTGGCTAGGTAGTCGTCGAGGCCAGCTTGCACAAAGCGCGTGGCATCATCGGGCATCGAGTAGGCCGTCATGGCAATGATGGGCGGGCACCCATCGCTCAGCCGAGCCTTTATTTCGCTGGTGGCCGCGATGCCATCGAGCCCTGGCATCTGAATATCCATCAGAATGAGGTGGTAAGCCGCATCGGGGGCGGTGGCGCGAGCAATGGCCTCGTAGCCATCGCTGGCTATTTCGACCTCGCAGCCCAGCTTGTCGAGCAAGCGGGCAGCCACTTTCTGGTTGATGGCGTTGTCATCGACCAGCAGAATGCGTGGGGCCGGGCCATTGGTTGGAAGCCTCAAGGCTGGCGGCGGAGCCAGCTTGTTGTCATCGCCCTCGCCGTTGGGCAGAATTATTGGGGCCGCAGCCACGCGGCAGCGGATGGTGAACCAGAACACGCTGCCTTCGCCCACGCCCGAGAATACACCGATTTCGCCACCCAGCAGCTCGGCTAGTTCCTTGCTGATGGCTAGCCCCAGCCCAGTGCCGCCAAAGGCCTTGCTTGGCGTGGTATCGAGCTGCGTGAAGCTGGTAAACAGCCGCACTGCATCGTCGGGCGAGATGCCGATGCCCGAGTCTTGCACCGCAAAGCGCAAGGTATGGTAGTCGCCATCGGTCGCCACCGACGACACAACCACACTCACCGTACCCGATGCCGTGAACTTGATAGCATTAGCCACCAGGTTCGACAGAATCTGGAGCAGGCGCATCTCGTCGGTGATGATGTGCGGCGGCGTGTGCGACGTGATGTGGTACGTAAAGCGCAGGTTTTTCTGGCTGGCGCGATACGCAAACAGCGAGTGCAGCCGCTCGAGCAGCCCGCGCAGCACCAGCGGCGCTTCTTGCAGCCGCAGCTTGCCAGCCTGGATTTTCGACAAATCCAGAATGTCGTTCAGAATAGTCAGCAGCGCATCGGAGCTTTTGCGCAATGTGTCCACGTAATCGGCCTGCTCGGCCCCGAGGCCGGTTTGGTGCAGCAGGTCAATCATGCCGATGATGCCATTCATGGGCGTGCGCAGCTCGTGGCTCATATTGGCCAGGAACTGCGTTTTGGCGGCCAAGGCAGCTTCGGCCTCTTCCTTGGCGTGGCGCAGGTCGTCCTGAATCTGGCGGATTTCCGTTACGTCGCGGGCAATGCCTTCGGTGCCGCTCGCCGTGAGGCGCGAGTTGATGAGCATCGACACCGGATGCCCGTCGCTGTGGCGCAGCTGAATTTCGTAGTTGCGCAGCTCACCCGAACGCATCAGCGCGGTAGTGAGAGCCATGTCCTGCTCGGATACAAAATAGAAATCGTGGACTGACTTCCCAAGCACCTCACCCGGCTCGTAACCCAGAATTTCGCGTACCGAAGGGCTCAGAATAGTGAAGTTGCCTTCAGTATCGGTGCGATAGTAAATATCCTGGAACGACTCGAAGATGGAGCGGAACTTCTCTTCTTGCGCGGCCAGGGCCAGCTGCGAGTTTTTGCTCTCGGTAATATCCTGAGCGCGGGCCGATACCTCCTCAAAAGAGCCGTCGGGTAAATAAATGGGGTTGAGGCTGATGCTATGCCACATGGGCTGCCCCTGCGCATCAGGCACATTTATCTCAAACTGCTGTGCCTGCCCTTGCAGCGCTAAGCGGTAGTATTTCGAGAGAATATCGTGCGTTTCCGGCTCGGTATTGCCGCGCTCAGCCTCAAACAGGTTGATGCCCGGCATGGGCATCACGCCATTGCGGCGGTAATAGTTTTCGGCGTAGTTGCGGTTGAATGACACGAGGCTGCCCTGCCGTGTCACGCTCCACAGCATGTGGGTGCCACTCTCAAAAATGGCGTTGAGGCGGGCATTCTGCCGGGCCAGGTGCTCTTCCTGGCTTTTGCGGTCGATGGCCAGCGCCACCTGGCTCGAAATAAAGTGCAGAATGTCGAGGTCGCTCGGTGCATAGGTGTCGGGGCGGTCGTAGTCCTGCACCGCCAGCACCCCGATGGTGCGGTCGCCCACGCTGAGCGGGGCCATGAGCATCACCTCGGGCAGCCGCCCAAAGGCCGTAATAGCTCCCTCCTGCAACAATTCTAGCAAATCGGCCCGGCTGAAATAGCGCGGCCGCCCCTGCTGAATCACGTACTCCGAAACACCCGACGAAAATGGCCGGCTCGACCCCGGATTGAGCTGCGGGTACTGGTCGATGTGGTACACAAAGCGCAGCATCGTACGCTGGTCGTCGCAGAGGGCAATATACAGGTTATTGGTTTCTAGTATCTTGCTTAGCTCGCGGTGAATGGCACCGTACAGTGCCGGCAAGTCGCGGGCCGAAATGGCCAGGTTGGCGATGCTGTAGTACACCTTCTGCAAGCGCTCGGCCTTGATGCGGTCGGTGATGTCGTGCAGCACCACGCGGGCGCTCAGCGGCTGCCCCGATACGCGTACGCAGCTCACCGAGCCGATAAGGTGGACCGGCCGGCCGTTGCGCGTCATCAGCACCGTTTCCAGCTTGTTCAGGGCCTGCCCTTCGTAGAGGCGGCGCAGCTGGTGCAGCAGCTTGGCGCGATAGTAGGGGTGCACAATATCGGCCAGCGAGCGGTTGAGCAGCTCATTGGCCTGGTAGCCCAAAATTTCCTCGCCCGCCTTATTGATGAACAAGAATGAGTTATCGGCCTTCAGGTGCAGGATAAGGTCGTGCGAGTCGTTGAAAAACTCTTGCAGATAGGCTGGCTCGCCGGCCTGCCCATTGCCGGGTATTTCCCGCACGGTATTGAGCTGGTGGCCCGCCGCCCACAGGCCCGTGACCTGGCCATCGGCATCACGCAGCAATTGCTGCTGCCAGTGCATGTGCACCAGTAGCCCATCGCGCGTCAGCAGGTCGTGGTCGTAGGAAGGGCCCGCGCTTTGCTCACGCATTATTTGCAGCAACTCCTGCTGGCGCTGCTCGCGCTGGTTCGGAGGCGAAAACAGCTCGTGGTATGGGCGGCCTAGCACCTCAGTGCTAGTGTAGCCGGTGAGGGCTAGCAGCGTTTCGTTGGCTTCTACTAGCAGGCCCTGCCGGTCGACGAGAATATACGCTAGCTGAAGCTGGTCGAGCAACGCTGCGGCCGGGGGGAGGGTAGGTGAAGTAGGAAGCAAAAAACCTTGCATAATGGCCTCTAGGCAGTGGAAACCATTACGCATACTCACGTAGCAGTTTACTAAAGCCTAAATTTGGGGTACAAATTTTATTCTGCCAACTTAATTTCCGCGATTTTAGTTTTTGGCCACTTCCACCATGGCGGTTCCGCACCTGCTTTTTGCCGTCACTACCGACCTAAGCTACGACCAGCGCATGCAGCGCATCTGTAGTAGCCTCGCCCAGGCTGGGTATCGGGTTACGCTAATAGGCTGGCAGCGTGAGGCTTCGGTGCCACTCAAAGCTGAGATTTATACCCAGCATCGACTACAGGGTTGGTTTCAGCGTGGAAAGTTATTTTACCTCGAATATAACCTACGGTTAATCTGGTACTTACTGCGCCAGCGGGCCGATGTGTGGGCCTGCGCCGACCTCGACGCGGCCCTGCCCACTTGGGCGCGCTCCTGGCTCGGGGGGCAGCCCTTTGCCTACGACGCGCACGAGCTATTCACCGAGGTGCCCGAGGTAGTGACCCGGCCCCGGGTGCAGCGCCTCTGGCAATGGGTTGAAGACTTTATCGTGCCCCGCGCCAAGCTGCGCTACACGGTAGGGCCAGCGCTGGCCCGGCTATTCGAGCAGCGCCACCCAGGCAGCGCGTTTGCGGTGGTGCGCAATGTGCCGGTCGGCAATGAGCAATTGGCAATGAGTAATGAGCAGTTACTAAGTGCCAAAAACCAAGCACCAACGCTGCTATATCAAGGTGCGCTGAACGTGGGCCGGGGCCTGGCCCAGCTACTTGATGCTATGCCGCTGGTGCCGGCCCGGCTCGTAATCTGCGGCGAAGGCGATTGCTCAGTTGCGCTGCGGGCGCAAGCCGAGCGCTTGGGCTTGCTAGCGTCGGGGCAGGTGGAGTTTAAAGGCTACGTGCTGCCCGTTGAGTTGCGCCAGCTTACGGCGCAGGCGACAGTAGGTATTATGCTGCTCGAAAATGTCGGCTTGAGTTATTATTACTCCCTGGCTAATAAGTTTTTCGACTACGTGCAGGCAGGTATTCCGCAGCTTTGCATAGACTTCCCAGAGTACCGCGCCCTCAATGAGCAGTACGAAGTAGCAGCCTTGGTACCCGACCTGGCCCCCGCTACCTTGGCTGCCGCGCTGGCGCGCCTGCTGCCTGATGGTCAGCCCGGCATCTACTATCTGCACCTAGCCGCAAACTGCCGCCGTGCCCGCCAAGAATGGAGTTGGCA
>CAXUKA010000123.1:0-4462 GCA_964251335.1 uncultured Hymenobacter sp. | reverse complement strand
AAAAGTATTAGTCGGTTTGTATCAGCAACTGATTGGCCTACCTGTTTTGCCCAACAATATTGGAATTATAAATAAGTAAATCCAACATTGTCGGCAAGTAATTTATAAAAGATTGTCTTTGGAATTCGTTTACGCGCCAACCGTGCTTCCTCCCGAAATACTTGCTCAGCTAGCACCCACTGCTGCCGACCCACGCCCCGTGCTGCTGGCTCTGGCCGGCCCCACTGCGGTGGGCAAAACTGCCTTAAGTGTGGCCTTGGCTCAGCAGCTCGGCACCGAAATTCTCTCTGCCGATTCGCGTCAATTCTTTCGCGAGCTAAGCATCGGCACGGCCAAGCCTACGCCCGAGGAAATGCAGGATGTGCCGCACCATTTTATTGATTCGCACAGTATTACGCAAGAGTACAGCGCCGGCCGCTTCGCTGCCGACGCGCTGGCTGTGCTCGACGGGCTGTTTCAGCGCCTACCGGTCGTCATTCTCACCGGTGGCTCGGGCCTCTACTTACAAGCCGTAACCGATGGCCTCGACGAGCTGCCCGCCGTTGACCCCAGCGTGCGCCAAAGCTTGCAGCAGGAGTTGCAAACGCTGGGCCTGCCCACTTTGGTAGCTGAGTTGAGCGCTACCGACCCCGTAGCCCATCAGCGCATCGACCTGCAGAACCACCAGCGCGTGCTGCGCGCCCTCGAAATCACGCGGGGCACGGGGCGGCCGTTTTCCAGCTACCACACCGGCCCCGAAGCAGCGGCAGCCATGGCTGCCGCCCGTCCCTTTCGGGTCGTGAAAGTGGCCTTGAGCCGCTTCCGTGAAGAGCTGTACCAGCGCATCAACCAACGCGTTGAAATGATGCTGGCCGCCGGCCTGCTGGTTGAGGTCGAAGGGCTGTTGCCTTTTCGCCATCACCAAGCGCTGCAAACGGTTGGCTACCAGGAGATATTCGGCCACCTCGACGGCGACTACGACTACGCCGAAGCTGTGCGCCTGCTCCAGCGCAATACTCGCCACTACGCTAAGCGCCAGCTTACCTGGCTGCGACGCGACGCGGGCTATCAGTGGGTTTCAATGAGCGAATGAGGGAGATAGTGAATGGCTACAATAACATTCACTCATTCACCAGCTCACTCATTCGCTCATTGAAACCTACACGCTTAGTATCTCCACCATCCGCATGAAGCTCTGGTTGATAACCTTGCGCTTGTGGATGGTATCGTCGAAAGGCGTGTACATGAGTTTGCGGTCGACGATGCCGGCCATCACGTTTTTCATGCCGTTCATGAGGCCTTCTACGGCCGCGATGCCAAGCTGCGAAGCCAGCAGGCGGTCGGAGGCAGTAGGCGAGCCGCCGCGCTGAATGTGGCCTACGATGGTGACGCGGGTATCGAGCTGGGGCAAAGCTTCCTTCACGCGGCGGGCCACGTTGTGCACGTTGCCTTCTTCTTCGCCCTCGGCCACGATAACGATAAACGACGTTTTATGGCGGCTGTAGCTGTTTTGCAGGTTTTCGATAACTGCCTCCACGCTCATGGCTGTTTCGGGCACCATCACGATTTCGGCCCCGCCGCCGATGGCGCACGGAATGGCGATGTAGCCCGAGTCGCGGCCCATCACTTCCACAAAAAAGCAGCGGTCGTGCGAGTCGGCCGTGTCGCGGATTTTATCAATCGCTTCCAGCGCCGTGTTCACAGCCGTGTCGTAGCCAATGGTATAGTCGGTGCCGTACAGGTCGTTGTCAATCGTACCGGGCGCGCCAACTGTCGGGATGCCAAACTCCTGCTCGAAAATGGTAGCGCCCGTAAAGGTACCGTTGCCGCCGATGGCCACTAGGCCTTCAATGCCGTGGTTTACCAGATTGTCGAACGCCTGCTGGCGGCCTTCCTTGGTCATAAACTTCTGCGAGCGAGCCGATTTTAAAATCGTGCCGCCGCGCTGCACCGTGTTGGCCACCGAGGCCGAGTCGAGCTTGACAAACTCGCCCTTAATCATGCCGCTGTAACCGCGCATGATGCCGTAAACCTCAATCCCGTGATACACAGCCGCCCGCACCACGGCGCGAACGCAGGCATTCATGCCGGGCGCGTCGCCGCCGCTGGTAAAAACTCCAATTCGTTTCATAAACCAGATACTTAAGTAAGCGCCACCCGGCTCTGGGCCAGCGGCAGCCGCCGTTAAGTCTGCAAAGGTCGTACGTGCGGGGCAGTAATCTGGTAGTGTTGGGCTTTTTCGTCGGACATTTTTGTGTTAACTGCGTATAAAAGCCAAATAAGCAAGGCAAGACGCTAGCTTTTCAAGCTTTTCTTACTTACTTTTCGAGCACTTCCCACCCGGCCCGTCGGCCGTTTCTCTTCACCTCTTTTCTACCAATCCCATGTTTGGTTTTTTCGAAAATGAGCAGGCCAAAAAAATCAAAGGCCACTTGTGCAACCTTGCCGCTCTGGCCAAAGCCGATGGCCACATCGACGACCGGGAGCTGAACTTTATTATCACTGTCGGCAAGAAAAACGGGGTGTCGGCCAGCGAGGTACGCAAGCTCGTATCAGGCGACACCAATTGCGTATCGGACCTGCCTGGCAACGACTCGGAGCGCTTCGACCAGATTTTTGACCTCGTGGATATGATGCTCGCCGACGGTATCGTGGACGAGACAGAAATGGACTTTTGCATCATGATGGCCGAGAAGCTAGGCTTCCGCAAAGCCATTGTGGGAGTGCTAGTGCGCAAAATCTCGCAGGGCGTGAAGGACGCCATTCCGCGTGACCGCATCAAGGAAGAAAGCCTCTCTTTCTTGAATTATAATAATATTCCGCAGCACTAGGCCTCTACTTTAACTAGGCACTGCGAAAAACTGTCCTGCTGAGCTGGTGAAGCAGCTCAGCAGGACAACTTATGTCAGGTAGCTCCAAAACTACCCATTGATGGCGCGAAGCAAACCTGCCACGGCAGCATCAATTTCTGCTTCTGTGATGGTAAGTGGCGGCGCAATGCGCAGCGAGTTGTCGCAGAATAAAAACCAGTCGGTGAGGATGCCTTCCTGAGCCAAGGCCCGGTCGATAATCGGCTTGAGCACCTCGAAGGACTCAAACTCCACGGCCATCAGCAGGCCGCAATTGCGCACTTCCCTGATGGCGGGATGCTGCAAGCCCGCCCGCAGCCGGGCCGCTTTAGCTGTCACGCCAGCCAGTAGGTTTTCCTCCTGAATAACTTGGAGTGTAGCCAATGCTGCGGCGCAACTAACTGGATGCCCGCCAAAAGTGGTGCAATGCCCCAGAATTGGATTAGTCTGGAAGCCAACCATGATTTCTGGCGAGGAGATAAACGCCCCGATGGGCATGCCGCCGCCCATGCCCTTGGCACACACCAAAATATCGGGCACTATACCAAATTGCTCAAACGCCCATTGCGTACCCGTTCGCCCAAAGCCGCACTGGATTTCATCGAGAATGAGCAGTGCGCCCATCTCGGTGCAGCGCTGGCGCACGGCGGGCAGGTAGCCGGGCGCGGGCACCCGCACGCCGGCTTCGCCCTGCACAGTTTCGATGATGACAGCTGCGGTATGCTCAGTTATTAACTGCAAGTCGGCCAACTCGTTGTAGCGCAGGTGCGTAACATCTGGCAGCAGCGGCCGGTAGCTGTTCTTAAAGCTCTCGGAGCCCGTGATAGACAGCGCGCCGTGCGTGGAGCCGTGGTAGGCATTGAAGCACGAAACCAGCCCCGTGCGACCAGTGTGGCGCTTGGCCAGCTTGAGTGCGCCTTCGATAGCTTCGGCTCCCGAATTGGTGAAGTACACCGTGTCGAGAGGGGTGGGCAGGGTGGCGGCCAGCGCGTGGGCCAGCCGGGCAGGCGGGGCCTGCACCAACTCGCCATACACCATGAGGTGTAAGTATTTATCAAGCTGGTCGTGAATGGCTTGCAATACCTTCGGGTGGCGATGCCCTACATTACTGACACCGATGCCGGAAATCAAATCGAGGATGGGCTGGCCTTCGGGCGTGTACATATACACGCCTTCGGCCCGCTCGATTTCTAATAAAAGTGGAAACTCGGAAGTCTGGGCCTGGTGGCGGAGAAAAAGCTGGCGGGGGGTTAGCATAATTGCCTGCAAAGGTACCGCCGCCGTAGCGCGGACTTTTAGTCCGCGAGTGATGACGCATGATACTCGCGGACTAAAAGTCCGCGCTACAGCACAGCCTATTACTCCTGGTCGGGCATGGCGGTGGCGCGACCGGCCACGCGCTGTAATACTTCCTTGGTAAAGTCGCGCTCGGCCTGGTAAAGCTGGGCCAACTGCCGAAGACTCAATACCTTTTGCGCCCGCTCGAAATAATCTTTTTCAAGATTAAGCTGCTGCTGCCGGATACCAAATTCCTGGTTGAAGCTATCGCGCAGCTGAGCATCGGTCAGGCTGGGGTTGGTGGCGGCTAGGCGCAATTGGCGAGCCGAGCGGTTGAGCTCGCGGCGCTTGGCCAC
>CAXUKA010000122.1:0-15882 GCA_964251335.1 uncultured Hymenobacter sp. | reverse complement strand
GGCCAGAGCTGGCTGTTTTATGGCTCAGGCTTCGGGCCGCTACGAGTGCGCGAGCTAGCCCCCGATGGCCTCAGCTTTGTGGCTGGCAGCTACGAGCACGAGCTGGTGCAGGCGGCTGGCGCGGGCTACGGCCAGTTAGTTGAGGCTAGCTGGGTGCACTACCACCAAGGCTGGTACTACCTCTTTTACTCGGGCAACAATTGCTGCGGCCCCAATGCCCACTATGCCGTGCTGGTAGCCCGTGCCCGCCACCCCGCCGGCCCCTACCAGACGCTAGCCGAAGCCACTGGCTCCGGTGAGGGCACCATTTTGGTAGAAAATGCCCGCTGGCAGGCCCCCGGCCACAACAGCCTCATCACCGACGCCAGCGGCCAAGACTGGCTGCTCTACCACGCCATCGACCGCGAGCAGCCCACCTTCGACGCCATCAACGACGAGCAAGGCTACTCGCGTAGAGTGATGCTGATAAGTAAGGTGGATTATGATGCGGAGGGCTGGCCGGTGGTGAGTGAGTAAAAGGAGCGGTTGTCATTGCGAAGAGGCCCGACGCGGCAATCACACTCGAACGGCTTATGAGAAGCTTGTCCTAGTGCGATTGCCGCGTCGGGCCTCTTCACAATGACAAATCCCAAACCGACTACTCCAGCGAGCGGCTCCTGAACAAAATATACCCCAAATGCCCGTACACCGCGAAACGGTGGTTCGGGTCGTCGTAGTACACGGCATGTACCGCCAGCGGCCCCACGGGCGTCGTAAAAATGAGGCCGGTCGAGCCAGTAAGGTAGGGGCGGCTGAGCTTAGAGCCTAACTCGGCTAGCTGTTTATATTCGTGCAGCGGGTCAAAATTGAGGTGGGTATACAGCTCGGAGCGCCACTCGAAGCTGCCGAACAGCGGCTGGCTGTAGCGTAGCCCCACGGCCGCATAGCGCGGCGAGCGGTAGTTATCCAGAAACAGCGTGCGCGAATCGACCAGTGGCGCGAATACCGGCGCACTCGTCAGCGACGAGCGGTAATTGAGGAAGCGGCCCTGCCCGCTCAGCACCAGCTCGCCGAAGTAGCCCCAAACCTGCTTGTCTTTTTTGAGGGGCACGAAGCGCTCGTAGGCGGCGCGTAGCTGGAGCCAGTCGTGGTGGCGCGTGACCTCGTCGCGCAGTAGCGAATTGGTGCCGGGCGTGTAGACTTCTTCGCCCGTCACGCCGCGTACGCTCACCACATAGCGCCGGCCCGCAATGGCGTACTGCTTGCGATTGAGTGAGTTGCGCGAGAAGCGTAGGGCCGCTGTGGCTCCTTTGAAAGAGGTGCGCGCCAGCACGTCGGCCGAGTTGACCTCGGGCGTATCGGAGTAGTTATCCACGTTGTAAAACGCGCCCAAATCGAGCACCACCCGCGAGCGGTAGCGCGGCGAAACCCCGATTTGGCCCCCGATTTTGGTGTCCTGCTGCCGCACTTGGGTGCTCAGCACGTCGCGGCCCAGCACGCCGCCCGTGTTCTGGTAGTCCCACTGGTTATAGGTAATCTGGGGCTGGATAAAAAACGGCGTGCGCCCCGGCACGTTGATGCGGAAATTGCCCTGCGCCCCGTTGTAAAAGCGTCCCAGGCTCACGTTGGCCCCCGCCGAGTAGAGCAGGGTGCGCAGGTACTTAAACTCGATGCCAAAGTACAGATTATCAATAGGGCGCGTGCTGAGCGCAAAGCCTACTTCAGCCGCCACATTGTTGTTTTGCTGGGCATCGACCGAAAATACGTAGCCCTTTTGCGCTGCATCGTAGCGAATGCGCGGGTAGATATTGCGGAAAAAGTCGTCGGCAGCCAGGCGGTAGTAGCCCTCTTCCAATTCGTCGAGATTATAGGTCGAGCCATTGCGCCGAAAGAACTTCTCGACGTAGGCATTTTGGTCGGGGCGCAGGCCCTGCACCTTCACCTGCACAAAGCGCGGCGTGGGCGCAGCCTGCTGAAACGCCAGCCGCCGCCGCTGCAAGTCCAGGGTATCGACGCGCCGGCCGATGCGCTGCTTTATTAGCGCCATCTTGCGTTGCGTGGCCGTGTCGCCCTGCGCAATCAGCGTCCGCACTTTGTCGAAGTCGGCCGCGCCCAGCCCTTGCAGGTTGGGCTGGATATAAATGCCGGTTTGGGAGATATTGGTTGTGTCGGCTACGCTGGTGCCCAGGAAGGCCAAGGTGCTGGTTACTAGCTCGTCGGCTTTCTTGAAAGGATATTTCTTATATGCCACATCGCCGACGTTCACCCCGATGATAATGTCGGGATTAAACTCCTTGCGCATCACATCGACGGGGAAATTATTGAAAACGGCCCCGTCGAACAGGTAGCGGCCATCTAGGTTGCGGATGGGGCGGAAAGCCAGCGGAAACGTCATCGAGTTGCGCACCGCATCGGCCAGGTTGCCCGACTTCTGGATAATCTGCGTGCGGGTAAACACCTCGGCCGCCATGCATCGAAACGGCACGAACAGCTTGTTAAAGTCATAGCCCGAGGTGGCGCCGGCCGGGGCCAGAAGCTTGGCCAGCGCCAGATTTAGATTTAGGTCATTGACCAGGTTGGCCGATACCTGCGTGTGCAGCGTCGAGTCGATGGCGACACCCACGCGCAGTGCCGAGGGGTCGGGTTCGGCGGTGAGGTAATTGAAGGTTTTGTCTTGCAATTGCTTGCCCGAAGCCCAGTACTGAAACTCGGGCGACAACACAATCTGCTCAATCTCATGGGGCGAGTAGCCCGCCGAGTACATGGCCCCGATTATCGCGCCCATGCTGGTGCCAATGATGTAATCGATGGGAATATGGTTAGCCTCCAGTTGCTTAAGCACACCCACGTGGGCAAGGCCTTTTGCCCCGCCGCCGCTAAGCACGAGCCCCACTTTCTGAGCCTGTATATGAGTGGTGCCGACGAGCAGCAGCAGCCCGACCAGCACGGTACGAAGTATCTTTTTTTGCATAAGGTGAGAAAGTCGCAGTAGCGCCAGTGTTCCGCGCCTTACGCGGGTTAATGGCTGGCAGTTACCGATAAAACAAAGATGAGAAAGCGGCTGTAGTAACCTGGAGGGAATACTTTGTTTAATAGATTGATTGATAGACTTGAACAAGCTCGTAAAATAATTTTACTGTAACGTAACCTTGAAGCTTATTTTACGTTGCTCCCTTGTTCTACTAAATGGCTTCCCCTGATGAAGACTCCAGCCCCTGCCGACGACGCCAGTAGCACCGCCACTCGCAAACGGACTAAAACCCGCCCCGCCGCTCGCCGTCGCACTCTCGAAAATACCTATTCGGACCCCGCCATGCGCGAGCGTTTGAAGAATGAAATCCGTGCTGCTGCCAAGGGCGGCGAACCGGGCACCTGGAGTGCCCGCAAGTCGCAGCTCTTGACGCTAGCCTATCAAAAGGCTGGCGGTGGCTATATCAACCGCCACCCCAACTCCAAGAAAGACCCGCAAGATTGGTCGGGCACTGGCAAGAGACCTACGCGCCATGCCAGGGCACCTAAAAAGCCTGCGTCTAGCTAACTGAATAGGCCCTTCTGCGCATCTTTCGGCCCTAGAGGCTGCTAAAGCCTGCTCCCATACAAGCCGGCCAATAAGTCGCTATATGCCTACCTTAAAGCAGGTGAAGAGTTTCTTGACTTCTTCACCTGCTTTACTGTGCATAGCCAGGGCGTGTGGGGACCAGTTTTGAAGCTGACCTAGCGTAGCATCTCGGCCACTTGCCGACCGGTACCCAGCGCGGCATTGAGCGAGGGATAGGCTACCCAGTCGCCACAGCGCAGCAGGGTATCGCTCAGGTGCAGTGACTGTTGTACTGGCTGGCCCGGCGCATACACCGGCAGCGCCTGCTCGATGCGGTAGGTGCGCAGGTGCCGCCACAGCCCCGCCGTAGGCCCAAACCACGCCGCCAGCTCCGAGCGGAGCCGTTCGGTCAGGGCTTCGTCGCTGAGGCCATGCTCGCCGTGCGTGCTCACCGATACCAAACCTTGGCCGGCTGGGGCTACCACTGCGCTCACCTCGGCTGGGAAGGCTACATTGTGTGCCAGCGCGCCTGGTGCTGCGTTGAGGTGCAGCAGGCGCTGGCCGTGGCTCGGGGCCGCGCCCACCGTAGCAAAATACGTGCAGGTGGTAGCCCGCGCCGCTAGCGTAGCCGGGGCGGCCACATCGAGCAGACGGGCGGTGGCCGGGCCATCGGTAGCCAGCACGGTAGCGGCCGCCGTCAAGGTTTCGCCGCTAGTCAGGCGCACGGTACGGCCCGCATCAAGCACGGCGGCTACGGCGGTGTTCAGGCGTACGCTGCCAGCGGGCAGGCGAGCGGCTAGCTGCTCGGGTAGCTGCTGCATACCCAGGGCGGGCACCGCCGCATCGCCTTTAGCGAATTGCTGAAATACGAATTCAAAGAAATTGCTGGCCGTGCCGAGTTCGCGGTCGAGGTACACGCCACCAAAAAAAGGCCGGAAGAAGTTGTCGATAATTTGCTCGCTCCAGCCGTAGCGGCGCAAAAAGGCCAGCGTAGTTTCGGCCGGCTTAGCGAGCAGCGCCTCAGGCGATTGCCCTTGCAGCTCGGCCGCCAGCTTGGCAATGAGTAGCTTGTCCTTGAGTGTGCCAATGGGCGAGGCTAGCGCAGTGAATGCTGCCAATGGCTGCTGCAAAGGGTTTTCGAGCGTGGTTTCGCGCCCATCGGCCAGCCTTACTACCGCGCCCGACTGATACTTTTTCAAATTCAGCGCCCCGTAGTCGAACATGCGCCGCGCCTCGGGGTAGTCGGTGAGCAAAATCTGAAAGCCCCGGTCGAGCCGGAAACCCTCGGGCGTAACATCGGTGCGCACGCGGCCGCCCACAGCGTCGGCGGCTTCGAGCACCAGCACCGAGCGGCCAGCACGGTGCAGCCAGTTGGCGCAGGCCAAGCCCGCCAGGCCCGCGCCGATAATGATAATGGGGGAAGTCAAGTCATTCATAAGTAATTAGGTAGGGTGTCGGGCAACTAACAGGCTATGGGGCTGGTTGCACCTTGCGTACGTTGGTAGTCGATGACTGGTAGCGAATCTGCCACTGGGCATCCACCACGTTCAGCAGAAACTTTACGTGGCCGGGAGTGGGTATTTTATTTATTGTGGCCGCATCCCAGCGCCCTAGCGGCGGCACCACTTGCATAAATACCCGCTGCACATCGGCCGCCGCCGACTGAAAATTGCTCAACTTGCCCAGCTCGTCCACGTCGGCATCCACGGTAGCCGTGTACATTACATTGAACAGCAGAGATTTCATGGTAGCATTTGCTGACAGTTTGCGCAGCAGTTCGGTCAAGTAGGCCTGGTAATCGCCGCTCGGGCGGGGGGACACCACGTTTTTGGCCCCGGCCAGCTGCTGGCGTAGCATTCCGCTCATGGCGTGCAACTGTGCTTGCTCCTCACAGGTGAGGCCGCGCACGTAGTGCACGCCATCGGCGCTAGGGTCGTCGAAGGTAGGTACCAGGCGCGGCTGGTCGTGGTAGGTGCCACTACCCAGCTTGCTCAGGTTGCGTCCCTTCTTAAATACGCCCTTCTCGTAGGTTTCGATGGCCAGCGGCTTGGTGGGGTCGAAGGCCAATTGGTAGAATGTCCAGTCGCCATCGGGCAACTCGTTTACTACCTGGCCTTCTATGCGGCGGTGCTGCGGCGGGTTAAGCTCGCGCCAGTGCCCGTTGCCGCCCGCCAGCAACTGCTGGCCGGTGCTGTCCCAATACGCCACAAAGCGCCACGACTGCGGGGCCGCCGCATCCCAGCGCAGCACCTGCCAGGGCTTGCCCGAGGCATACCAGAACTGCCATTCCCCACTCGGCACATCCTGGGCGAACGTGCCCCGCACCTGGAGCTGCCCGTTGGGATAAAATGCCTCGTAGCTGCCCTGCCGCACGCCGTGCTCATAGTGCTGGCGGTAAGCTAGTTGCTGCGAGGCCACCCGGTAGTCGCGCACCTCCCCGTACACTTTGCCCGTAGGGTCGAGGTGTGTGTAGCGACAAAACGTGGCGCAAGCTATCGGCGTAAGGCGGTAGCGCTCATCAAAATACAGTGCCACACTGTCGCCCTTGATGTCGCGCACGCAGTCGGCCACCCGCACCTGCGACGTAGGCTGCTGCGCCCAAGTTGCCAGCGGCAGCGCCAGCAGCCGCAGCGCGTGGCTAATAATAGGTAAGAGTTTCACAGCGTAAGCAAAGCAATAAAAAGAACAGGTCGAAAATAAGCCGTCAGCCGCAGTTCAACTCCGCTTGCCTGCTCAGGCTGCTAAAACAGCTTGGGCATCTTGTGCTCCTTCCATTTTTTGCGCGTCTTCATAGTGTAAAACTCGGCCACACCATCGCGGTCCAGCGTCAATTGCCACGCGCCGAGCACCTGGCCGCGCTGCCGGCCCACGGCTTGGAGGTTAGGGTGTTGCTGTTGCAATAATTTGGCTTCGGCCGCCGTGAGGTCGTGCCCCGGTTGGCCGTGGCAACGCAGGCATAGGTTGTTGCGCAGCACAATGGGCCGCTGGTAGTAGAAGGTATCAACTGCTGGCCGGCCGATTAGTCGCACTGTATCGGGCTGTAAGCCAGCGGCCGTAATAGCCGCTGCGGTGCCTGTGGCGGTGGGCTGCCACTCCACGCGGCGCGGACGAGCGTGCCACTTGCGGGCCATCGAGTCGGTGGCTGGGTAGCTTTGGGGGCGGCAAAAATTGGCAGCGTTGGCCAGGTTGCCTTTGGCTAGCTCGCGGGCCAGGGTGCGGCGCAGCAGTGTGTCGGCATAGGCCGTGAGCGAATCGCCGGCCCAGCGCGTGGCGTGTAGCAAGTCGTTGGGCATGATGCGCTTGACTTCCCAGTTGGCCGTTTCTTCGGCTATCTGCTTGGTGCCGGGTAGGTGACGCACCTGGTCGGGCCGGCAGGCGGCCAGCGCCAGCAGCGCCGCTAAAATATAAGTAGGCTTGATTTTCGGTAAAATCATACTGCTGGCAACTGCTTTGGCGGCCCGAAGGTTGCGCTACGTCAGCAGCCACTCACGCAGTGCCTCGTAGCTGGGGGCCAATGGCACGCTCTGCTTGGGCTTTTCGAGCAAGTAGTGTAGCGCAGCCGGCAGTTCCACTTTGCGCCCGATGAGCGGCTCAACCACCTCGGGGAATTTCACCGGATGCGCCGTAGCCAACAAAAAGCCCGCAGCCGCCGGATATTCGCGCAGGTAGTCTTCTAGGGCAAAAAACGCCACTGCCCCGTGTGGGTCAAGCAAATAGCCGTGTTCGGTATCGACGCGCCGGATGGTAGCGCTGGTATCGGCATCGCTCACGGTGTAGCCGCTCAGCAATTGACTGATGGTAGCGTGCTCGTGCTTAAAGAGCTCCAGAATGCGGATGAAGTTGCTGGGGTGGCCCACATCCATCGCGTTGGAAATAGTGGCCACGGCCGTTTTGGGTATGAAGACCGCCGTGCGCAGGTACTCGGCCCCAGCGTCGTTGGCATTGCAGGCCGCAATGAAGTGGCCCACCGGCAGCCCTGAGGCGTGGGCCAGCAGTCCGGCGCAGAGGTTGCCAAAATTGCCGCTTGGCACCGAAATAACGGATGGTGCGGCTGGCTGCCACTGCTGCATGGCAAACAGGTAGTACAGTTGCTGCGGCAGCCACCGCGCTACATTAATGGAATTAGCCGAAGTGAGCGTGCGGCGGCTGGTCAGGCTTTCATCGGTAAAAGCTTGTTTTACCAGCCGTTGGCAATCGTCAAAATTGCCGGCTACTTCAAGCGCCGTGATATTCTGCCCCAGCGTGGTGAGCTGCAATTCCTGCAACGGACTCACCTTGCCCGAGGGGTAAAGGATAACTACCTCCACGCCCGGTACGCCCAAAAAACCGTGCGCCACGGCCCCGCCCGTATCGCCCGAAGTGGCCACCAGCACCGTCACCGGCGCAGTTTCGCCCCGCGAAAAATGCCCCAGACAGCGGCTCATAAACCGCGCGCCCACATCTTTAAACGCCAGCGTCGGTCCATGGAACAGCTCTAGCGAGCTGATATGCTCGGTCACGGGCACCAGCGGAAAGGCAAAATCCACCGTTTCGGCGCAGATGCGGCGCAGGTCAGCTTCGGGAATGGTGTCGCCCACGTAGGGCTGCATCACTGCGTAGGCAATGTCGGCCTGCGAAAGATTAGGCAGGTTTTTAAGAAATTCTGCTGAAAACTGCGGGATGCTTTCGGGGAAGTACAAACCGCCATCCGGCGCTTGCCCGGCAATGGTGGCCGTGCGAAAATCAACAGGCGGCGACTGGCGGTTGAGGCTGTAGTAGAGCATGTAAAGTAGTCAAATATTCTAATGTGTTAACGCAATTTTTTGTTGCGCTATCCACATCTGTTGCTGTATTTAGGTGCTACTTTCTCCGTGTAAAAGTCCTTCCACAAGCTGTTGCACATGCGCCAATGTGATGCCATTTTGCTGGTCCAACATTAGGGGATGAGCTTCTTCAAAAACCTCAACTTGCGGAGCAATGCCAACTCCTTGCGTATGTACCCAGGTTTTAATATTCAAGGTGCTATCGTAGCCGGGTATCACCGTTTGCAGCCAGCCAAAGTAAGGCTCTTCTGCTACTCGTAGTGGGTCATTCCATAGTTCCTGCGAGCGGACGAAGTTGGGCTCGCTTAGTGAGGTCCACACGTTCCAAACCAGCTTTTCAGGATAGTCATGAATGGGAATTTCAATTCTACCACGAATAAAAAAGTGCTCATCATCAATGACGCACCAGTCGGCTGATTTTTCTACACGTGTCTCGCGTTCTTCTGGCGGAATGGTATAATAGTAATTGGGTACTGCCGCGCCAAAGCAAAGTGGTAGCTCGTCGTGGTAGTTACCGCAGGTTGCACAAGTAAAACCGGGCATAGGGGAAGAATTACTGTACATTTTTTATAAAATTATTCCGTTGCCACCACCCGCGCGCCCTGGCTCGCAATTGGCCCCACATGCAGATGGTATTCAATGCCCATCTTCTGGTACACGCTGCCCATGGCCTCCGCAGCGGCCTGCGCCGTGGACGCATCCTTATTCAGCATAAAAATCGACGGCCCCGAGCCCGAAATGCCGCCGCCTAGCGCGCCCGCGTCCAGCGCCCGCTGGCGGGCATCGCCCAGGCCGGGAATGAGCGACGCCCGCGCCGGCTCCACGATGTAGTCTTCGAGGGCGCGGCTAATCAGCTCGCAGTCATGGGTTAAGAAGCCGGCTACCAGGCCGCCTACATTGGCCCACTGGCGCACGGCCAGCGACAGCGGTACTTGCGTGGGCAGCACGGCGCGGGCTTCTTTGGTCTTCACCTCAAACTGTGGGTGCACTACCGCCACCCAGAGCGCGGGCGCAGGCAGCGCCACTACATCGAGCACCGGCTGCACCGCCCGCACCAGCGTGAAGCCTCCGCAAATGGCGGGCGCGATATTGTCGGCGTGGCGCACGCCCGAGGCCACGGCCTCGCCATACATGGCCAAGTCGATGAGCTTTTTATTATTGAACCGATTGCCTAGCAAAGCATTAGCGGCTACTACTGCGCCCGCGGCGCTGGCCGCGCTGCTGCCAATGCCACTGCCCGGCCGAATGCCCTTCGTGATTTCGACCTCAAAGCCGATGGGCTCGGGTACCTCGCGTAGCAAAGCCAGCAGGGCCGCCCCGGCCACGTTGTGGAAGGGGTCGGTAGGCAGGTCGTAGTCGTCGAGGTGCCGGATGGTAAGGCCCGGCTGGTCGCGGCGCGTCAGGCGTACCGTGTCGTAGGGCGCGGTGAGGCAGAGGCCCAGCACGTCGAAGCCGCAGCCGACATTGGCAATGGTGGCGGGGGCGTGCACGGTGACGGAGGAGGGGAGGGGCATGAGGGAGAAAGCGCCGAGAAAAACGCCTGTCATTGCGAGGAGGTACGACGAAGCAATCGCATCAGGACGAGCTGTTCAGGAACTGTTCAGGTGCGATTGCTTCGTTGTTCCTCCTCGCAATGACAAGCGCTTTTTACAGCCGTGCCGCCCGAATAATATCCGCAAATACGCCGCTCGCCGTAACCTCAGCCCCGGCACCCGCGCCCTTCACTACTAGTGGCTGCTCGGGGTAGCGGTCGGTATAGAAAAGCACCACATTGTCTTTGCCGCGCAGCTCGTAAAGGTCGTGGCCGGGCGCGATGCTTTGCAGGCCCACTGAGGCTTGGCCATCGGCGTACTGCGCCACAAATTTGAGGCGTTTTCCTTGGGCGGCGGCCGCGTCGTAGAGGGCGCGAAAATGCGGCTCGTGCACCGCCAATTGCTCGTAGAAGGCCGCCACATCGCCTTCGAGGCACGATGAAGGCAGGAAACTTTCGTTGGCTACATCACTCATTTCCGGGCGCTGGCCGGCTTCGCGGGCCAGGATTAGGATTTTGCGAGCCACGTCCGAGCCGTTGAGGTCGAGGCGTGGGTCGGGCTCGGTATAGCCTTCGGCCTGGGCCTGGGCCACTACCTCGGCAAAAGGGCGGCTACCGTCGTAGTTATTGAAGACAAAATTGAGCGTACCCGACAGCACAGCCTGCATGCGGCGCACTACGTCGCCGCTGCGCGTGAGGTCATTGAGCGTGCCGATGACGGGTAGGCCCGCGCCTACGTTGGTTTCGAATAAGTACTTGGTGTTGAAATCCCGCGCCAGATTCTTAAGCTGGCGGTAATAGGCATATTCGCCTGAGGCAGCCACTTTATTGCAGGCTACCACGGCCACACTTTTAGCTAGCAGCGGGGCGTATTGGTCGGCTACGGCCGGGTTGGCCGTTACGTCCACAAACACGCTGTTGCGCAGGTTTTTGCTGATAATGAGCTGGGTAAACTCGGCCAGCGACAGGGCCGGGGCTTGCTCCAGCGCCTCGGGCCAATCGGTTAGGCTGAGGCCGCCTTCGTCGCTCACGAGGCAGTGGCGGCTGTTGGCAATGGCTACCACGCGCAGGTCTAGCGCCAACTTGTCGCGCAGGTAGCGCTGCTGCTGAGCTATCTGGCCGAGCAGCTTGCCGCCCACGTTGCCGGGGCCGAGAATAAAGAGGTTGACCTGCTTATACGTCGCCTCAAAAAACTCTTCGTGCAGCACGTTGATGGCCTTGCGCACGTCGGCAGCCCGGATTACGGTCGAAATATTCCGCTCGCTCGCGCCCTGCGCAATGGCTCGGATATTCACCCCATTGTGCCCCAACGCGCTAAACAAGCGCCCGCTGATGCCAGGGTGATTGCGCATATTGTCACCCACCAGCGCCACTATCGCCAGCCCGGTTTCGGGCCGTAGCGGGTCGAGGCGGCCGGCCGCGATTTCGCCAGCGAATTCTTCGTCTACGATGGCTTGGGCAGCGGCCACGTCACCCTCATTCACTCCCACGCAGATAGAGTGTTCCGACGAGCTTTGGGTGATGAGTACCACATTGATGCGGGCCCGCGCCAGCGCCGCAAACAGCCGCGCCGCAAAGCCTGGCACGCCCACCATGCCACCACCTTCGAGATTGAGCAGCGCTAGGCTGCTAATGCTCGACAGTCCCTTTACCACGCCGGGGCTGGGCGGCGGGGCCACCTCCACCAGCGTGCCAAAATCGGCGGGCGCGAAGGTATTCTTAATCCACATCGGGATGCCGCGCTGCCGCACCGGCTGCACCGTAGGCGCATACAGCACCTTGGCCCCGAAGTGCGACAGCTCCATGGCCTCTTCGTAGCTGATGCGGGCAATGGGCCGCGCCGAGCGCACCAGACGCGGGTCGGCGGTGAGCATTCCGCTCACGTCAGTCCAGATTTCAAGCTTCTCAGCTTCCAAAGCGGCGGCCAGAATGGCGGCCGTGTAATCGGAGCCGCCTCGGCCCAGCGTGGTGGTATGTCCTTCGGCATCGGCGGCGATGAAGCCGGGCGCTATCCACAGGCTTTCGGTGGTTTTAGCTTGGAAAGCCTGCGTAAGCTGTCCGGTCGTGGCTTCATCGACCTGCGCCGTGCCGAAGCGCGAATTGGTGCGGATAAGCTGCCGGCTATCGGCCCAGGCTGTGGCGATGCCCCGCGCCTGCAAGGCCGCTACTACTAGCTTGCTGCTCAGTAGTTCGCCGTAGCTCATGAGCCGGTCGAGGGTGCGTGGCGAGAGTTCGCCCAAGGCAAAAATGCCATCGGCCAGTAGCGTCAGCTCGGTAAATTGTGTGGTCAGCCAAGGTTGAATTTCGGCTTGCGCCTCAAACGAGGGCAGCAAGTGCTCAGCGGCGGTGAGGTGGCGGGCTTCGAGCTGACGCAGGGCCTGGCGGAAGCTTTCATCGCCGCTAGCGGCGGCGCGGCCGGCATTAATGAGGGCGTCGGTAGTGCCGCCCAGGGCTGATACGACCAGTACTACTGGCCCTTGCGCTAGCGCGCTTGTCACGATGGCGATTACTTTGCCGATGTTCTCGGCCGAGGCCACCGACGTGCCTCCAAACTTCAAAACTTGCATAAGCGGTCGAATGCCCGGCGGGCTACAAAGGGCCGGGCCAAAAGGGGCCTAACCCGAGGTTAGGCCAACGTAAAGAATTGGCTGGGAACGCTGACCGCAAAGGACGTTGTTACCAAGCTGTATCTTTGCAAACTACTGACTATTTTTCTCGACCACAAAATGCTGGATAAACTAGAAGCCATCCGCGAGCGCTACGACAACGTGAACCACGAGCTGATGCCGCCCGAGGTGATGGGCGACACGAAGCGCTTTAAGGCCCTAAATAAGGAGTACAAGGAACTGGGCAAAATCGTGACTGCTTACCGCGCTTACCAGCAGGTGCTCAGTAATATAGAAGGTGCGCGGCAGGTCGTTGCGACCGAAAAGGACGAGGACTTCCGCGAGATGGCCAAGGCCGAGCTCGACGAGCTGGTGCCCGAAGCCGACCGCATGGAAGTGGCTATCAAAGAATTATTGATTCCCAAAGACCCGAACGATTCCAAGGACGTAATCATGGAAATTCGGGCCGGGGCGGGCGGCGACGAAGCCTCGCTTTTTGCCGGCGACTTGCAGCGCATGTACCTGCGCTTTGCCGAAAAGCAGGGCTGGAAAATGGAGCTGGTGGACGCCATGGATGGCACCGCCGGCGGCTACAAAGAAATTGTGCTTGCCGTGAAAGGCGAGGATGTCTACGGCAAGCTCAAGTTTGAGTCGGGCGTACACCGCGTGCAGCGCGTGCCAGCCACCGAAACCCAGGGCCGTATCCACACTTCGGTAGCGTCTATTGTGGTAATGCCCGAGGCGGAGGAATTTGATATCGACTTGGATATGAATGATATCCGTAAGGACTTGTTTATGTCGAGCGGCCCCGGCGGCCAGTCGGTAAACACGACCTACTCAGCCGTGCGCCTCACGCACATCCCGACCGGTATTGTGGCCCAGTGCCAGGACCAGAAATCGCAGCTCAAGAACTTCGATAAGGCGCTGGCCGTGTTGCGCTCACGTATTTTCGAAATCGAGCTGGCCAAGAAAAACGAGGCCGAAGGTGCCATCCGCAAAGGCATGATTGGCAGCGGCGACCGCTCCGATAAAATCCGCACCTACAACTACCCGCAGGGCCGCGTAACCGACCACCGCATTGGCTACACCGTGCACAACCTGCCCAACGTGATGGACGGCAACATCGACGATTTTGTGGAGCAACTGCGCTTGGCCGAGAGCGCCGAACGCCTGAAAGTGGGCGTCGCGTAAGAAACTATTGACTAATAATATAAAAGCGTCATGCTGACCGCAGGGAAGCATCTTGGTCGCTTCGTTGGAGTATTTTCTGACGTCACCAGCCAAGATGTTTCTCTGCGGTCAGCATGACGCTTTTATACAGATACTACTAAGGTGGTATCACCGTTTAGGTTGCTAAGTTTTCGTGTCGATTATGTTGAAAAAATACATCCTGCCCATTCTCGTCCTTCTCAGCGCTTTTTGTAGCTTGACTATGCCCGGCTGTAAACCCCGCGAAGAAGAGCTGCAAACCAGCGGCGGCCTGGAGTTTTCGGCCGATACGGTGAAGTTCGACACGGTTTTTACGACCCTGCGCACGGTTACGAAGCGGCTGTGGGTGTATAACCGCAATCCCAAGGGCGTGAATGTGGACCTAGTGACGCTCGACCAGCCAGCTACATCGTCCTACACGCTGATTATCAACGGTGACCTCAAGCAAACGGCCACTAATTTGTTTATTAGAGGCGAGGACAGCTTACTAATTCTGGTGCGCGCCAAGCTGCCCGATAACGGCCAAAACGCGCCTAATAAGCCTTATGTGCTGGAGGAAAAGCTGAATTTCACTACCAACGGCAACCAGCAGCATGTGCTACTGCGCTCTTTTGGGCAGAATATCTATCTGCATGATAATGTGCAGCTAGCCTGCAATACGGTGTGGACCAACGACCGACCGCACGTGCTCTATAATAATGTGGTAGTGCCTACGGGCTGCACGCTACGCATCAAACCGGGCACACGCATTTATGGGCACGCTGGGGCCACTCTTATTGTGCGGGGCACCCTGCTGGTAAATAGTCCCGCCGACTACACGCCCGGCACCGGCAATACCGATACCGTGAAGGCTGGCAACGCCAACATCGTGCGCTTTGCGGGCGACCGCAGCGGCGAAACGCAGTACGCCACTGCGCCGGGGCAGTGGACGGGTATCATTCTGGATGCCACCAGCCGGGGAAATATTATTCGCTACGCGCAGATTCAAAACTCTACGCTGGGACTGTTGCTCTACAACCCTAGTAACCTCAGTCCCCGGCCCGATGTGACCATCCAAAACTCGGTAATGCGCTACATTTCTGGGGCAGGGGTGAGCTATGCTTCTGTGGCCAGCAATACTGGCCTGCCGGGTGCCGCTGTGCTGAGTCTTTCGGGTAAAGCGACAATAGAGAATACGTTGTTTAGCGACTGCTACGAGTATGCCGTGTTGGGGTATGGCGGTGATTACTCCATGAATTACTGCACGGTGGCCAACTACGCGGCTACGGGCGGCGTGCGCACCACGCCTTCGCTGGGCTTCACCAATGTGTCGGTTCTGGATACTACCAAGCGCAGTGCACTGACTATTACGGTGTATAACTCCGTGGTGTGGGGTACTGCTGATGACGAGTTGGTGCTGGCGAACTACAAAGAGTACCAAGGCAGCCCAGTGGACATTCGTAACACGCTGTTGCGCACCAAGCTCTACAGCGCCACTACCGACGTAGCCACCAAGCCCGGCCTTGCCAAAGCCAGTCTCAACAATGTGCTGACCGACCCAAAGTTTGTTAGAATCTACTCTACGGCCAGCAACGATTACCACTTGGGCACCGGTTCGCCGGGCCTCAACCGAGGTACGCTGTCGGTGTTGCCTTTCCTAGACCGCGACCTGCTGAACGTGCCGCGCCCTCGCGCCCGCCCTGACCTCGGCGCCTACCAAACCACCAAGTAGCCGTAAGCACCTGCATGCGCTACATCCAAAAACGCCTGCGCTTGCCCGCAGTGGCCGAAGGCTTTCACCTTATTACCGATTTGCTGCTCAGTGAATTGCCCGAGCTAGAGCAAATGCGCGTCGGCACGGCCAATTTCTTTATTCAGCATACTTCGGCCAGCCTTTTTATCAATGAAAACGCTGACCCTACTGTGCGCCGCGATTTTCAGGAGTATTTCCGCCGCCTCGCGCCCGACAATGCGCCCTATTTTCAGCACACCCTGGAAGGCCCCGACGATATGACGGCCCACCTCAAAGCCGCCATGCTGGGCAATTCCGTGACCGTACCCATCGCCGATGGCCGCCTGTTGCTGGGCACTTGGCAAGGCCTCTGTCTGGGCGAGCACCGCCGCCACGGCGGCCGCCGCTGGATAGTAGCTACGTTGATAGGGGAGTAGGGCAACTAGAGCAGTTTCCAAGTTAGTGCACACAAGATGTAGAGACGCAATACTTTGCGTCTCTACATC
>CAXUKA010000121.1:0-15910 GCA_964251335.1 uncultured Hymenobacter sp. | reverse complement strand
GCATCGACGTGCCCGGCTTGCTCGACTTGGCTTCGGGCAGGAACATCGGGTCGACGGTGTCCATATCTAGGAAGTGCGAGAACGTATCGCCGCGCAAACCCAAGCGGATGGTTTCGAGGCTCACAATCTCGTTGGGAGCAATGTTGCCCAGGTTCACGTTGGCCCCGAGCAGCTTGATAAACCACACCTGCTGTGCCTTCTGCGGCGCTTCCCAGATGATGCGCTCCGACGGGATTTTGGTCAGAATCTCTTCGACCAAGCCCGAGCGAACCTCACCAGTGCTGCGGAACAGGCCCACATTGCCGCCCTCGCGGGCTTCGCCGATTACTTTCACCGCGCCGGCATCCAGCTCGGCCTGCATCTGCGAAATCCACTTGTAGGGCGGAATAATCTTCTCGGCATCCTTCGAGCCAACTTCGCTCAGTACGTGCACCGACTTGCTCAGCTCGCGAATAAACTCGCACTTGCGGTCGTGGGGTAGGTCGATGCTGCCATCCGATACCTCGGCGTATTCCAGGTTAAAGGAGTCGAGCAGGCGGCGGTAATCGTCGAACTGATTGCGGATGATAAATGCTTCGAACAGCGTGCCGCCCAGGTACACCGGTAGGCCCGCCGCACGGTACACATCGAGCTTACGTTTTAGGTTGGGCACTACGTACGACGTGGCCCAGCCCAGCTTCACGATGTCGGCATAAGGGGCACCTACTTCCAGAAAGTCTTCTACTTCCCGAATACTCAGGCCCTTATCCATCATCATGGTGTAGCCCTGCTCACGGGGTTTCTGCGTGCGCTCGGGCAGCTGCGATAGCGAGTAGTTCATCAAATTAAGTTGGGTGACAGAATAGTATTCCCGCGTTTAGGTAACCCTAACCGCCAAGAAGAAACTAGGTTTGGTCCGTAAAAAAGCCGCCCGCTCGGCGAGCAGGCGGCCACAAAAATACGCAGAGCTTAAAGCTCAGCCGGGCTCCGACGAAGATTACTTGCGAAACTGGTCAATAAGCCGGCGCAAGGCTGGCTGCTGCTCCAGCTCGGGGAAGTAGTCAAACAGCAACGAATGCTGCTCATAATTGAGCGTTAGAGCCGTTTCCAGCTCTTGATAGGCTTCGCGCAAGCGACCCGAAGCCAGCAAGTAGGCGCAAAACATATAGTGAAAATGCGCCTCATGCGGGTGCAGCTCCACGGCGTGGCTTATCAGGTCGATGGCCTCGTCGTAGTGGCCCTGCTCGTAGAGAATGGTGCTCCAGCTTACCCAGCCGGTGGCATCTTCAGGGGCTACCTGGGTGGCCTTTTCATAGGCTTCCAGGGCACTCACGATGTTGCCTACCTGGTTTTCGGCCGCACCTAGGGCAGTCCAGTACTCGCTGCTTTCGCCGTACAGTTCCACCGCCTTGCGGAAGAAGTACAGCGCTTCAAAAGGCCGCTCCTGCTCTTGCAGCAGCACGCCTTGCCCAAACCATGCCTCATCCATTTCAGGATTGAGGTCAAGGGCTTTGCGGTAATAGATGCGGGACTGCTCCCAGTTGCGCAGCTTCTCGTAGCACTCGCCGATGTTGCACAAGGCCTCATCGGTGGGCTCGCCGGCCGGGTGACTCAGCTCAAACTCCGCGATGGCCTTCTCATACTGCTGCTGGCACACGTAAGTATCAGCCAGCCAGTGGTGAGCATCGTAAAAGTCGCCGTCGATAACAATGGCATAGTCGAAGGACGCCGCTGCCTGCTCATACTTTTCGAGCCGGTAGTAGTACTGCCCTAAGTTGTACCAGCCCACCGCCGAATACGGGTCATCGTCGGTAAACTTCTGGAAAAACTCCTCGTGCTCGGGCAAGCGGTTGCTGGCTTCCAGGCAGTTGAGAAGCTCCTGCACGGTGGTTTCGTTGTCGGGATGCAGGCGCAAGCTGTGCTTGTAGTGGCGAGCTGCGCTCTTGTACTTCTGCCAGCTTTGGTACGCTAGGCCGAGGTTGAAGTGAATATCTTCGCGCTCAGAGTTTTGGGCCAGGGCCGCCTGAAAAAAGCGCACGGCCTCTGCGAAGTCGCCGCGCTGCGTGGCGATGATGCCGCGTGTCACGGCCACATCGGCATTGTCGGGGTCGAGGTTGGCTACGTTGGCAATCTGGCGCTCGGCTTCGGTGTAGTCGCCGCGCATGGCCGCAATCTGCGCCCGGTCAATCAGTAGCTCAGTCGAGAACGGATATTGGCTTAGGGCAGCTTCACATGCCTGCTGGGCCTTATCGAAGGCGGCCGACGTCACATAATAATCAATAATAATTTCAAACTCTTCTAGGTCAAAAAAGGCGGCCTCGTCGTGCGCTACCATGCGCTCATAGCGCCGCACCGTATTCTGAGCCGCCCGGGGGTCTTCAAATGATTCGCTCATGCGCATAAAAACACGAATTAATACGAGTTAGGCTAACAATTTAACTAGGTTTGGCCAGCTAAGCAAAACTGGCAATTAGTAAGCCAAATTAGGCCAATAAAGGCTAAGCTTCGCACCGTCAGTTAAAAGGAGCCTAACCCGCGATTTGCTAAGATACAACCGCCTGCGGCCCTCGCCGGTTCGTTTTGAGACTTTGCGTAGCCCAGGCAATGGTTTCAATCAATGGCCGAAAGGCTAATCCAGTGGTTTGCTGTGCTTTGCGTGCATCGTACTGAATTCGCTGCCGGCCAGCTCGCGCCGTATCGCGGGTGATAAGCGGGCGCGCACCCGTGAGCACTGCCCGCCCGTGTTCGAGCCGCCAAATAATTTCGGCCGCCCAATCGGGCACGGCCACAGTGGGCGGCCGCCGCCCAAATGCATCAGCTACTTGCCGCAAAAAGTCGCCTAGCAGGCAAGCCCCGCCGTTGAGAATGTAGCGCTCGACCTTGGGTAGGGCCGGCAGGTCGAGTGTAAGGCGCAGTAGATGAGCCACCACGTCGCGCACATCTACGAAGTTGATGAGGCCCTTGGTATAGAAGCGGTGCTCGTCGTAGGCGTAGCGTAGCAGGCGGGTGCTGCTACGGTGCCAATCGCCCGGCCCCAGCACCACCGAGGGGTTAACAATGACGGCCGACAAGCCTTCAGCCGCGCCACGCCATACTTCCAGCTCGCCCAGGTACTTGCTGGTGGCGTAGGCCGGGTGGCTGGCCCCAAGGTCCCAGGTGGCCGTCTCATCGACCAACTGCACCGCATCAGGAGCCAGTTCAGTAGTCGGTGGGGCAGGTTGCCCCAGCGCCGCCACCGACGACACATAGCCCAGCCGGATGCCCGGCCGCGCCAGGCAGGCGTCGACCACCGTCGCTGTGCCCTCCATATTCACTTGCAGCAAGGCATCTTCGTCCTGCGGGGCATAAGATACCAGCCCGGCACAGTGAAAGACGTGCGTCACTTCGGCCGAGATGGCTGAGGCCAGCAGCGTGGCATCGAGTAGGTCGCCGGCCACCCACTCCACGCCGGGGGCGCTGTTGGTAGGCACCGGCCCCCGGTGTAGCGCACGTACTTCCAGCCCCCGCGCCCGCAGCTCACGTAGCAAAAACGAGCCAATCAACCCAGTGCCTCCGGTAACGAAAATCATAAGGCAGACAAGTGTGCGCAGTAGCAGAAAGGAGTAGGCCTACAGCGTGCTGTTGAGCAGCGGCAGCTCCAGCAGCTTGTGGAAATAGGATGAATTCACCGTTTTGCCGGCCAGCGCGGCGGTGTGACGTAGGTGATGGGTATCGGTGCCCACAAAATCAACCAGTCGCTCATCTATCATTTGCTCAGCCACGCGGCGGGCAGTGGGCGAGTAGTAGCCTGCCAGCGAATTGAGGTTGAGTTGAAGCAGCACACCATTTTCTTCTCGCAGCTTCCGAATTTCAGCAAAGCGGCCGTAGAAGTACGTGTAGCGCTCAGGGTGAGCCAGCACGGGCCGGTAGCCCGCTGCTTTTAGCTCAAAAATGATGGCGTGCAGGTTGAAAGACTCGTTCATGTACGACGTCTCAAAAAGCAGGTAGCGCCGCTCGCCGCCAAAAGTCAGCAGTTCGGTGCCGGTGGCCAGCTTCTGGCCCAGCCACTCGTCGAGGTAATACTCAGCGGCACACTCCAATTGCACATCATCGAGGCCAGCTGCGGCCGCCGCAATCCGCAGCTCAGCCAATGCCGCCCTTATGCCTTCGGGGGTATTCTTGTAGAAGTCACCCATAATGTGGGGCGTCATCACCAGCTTTTTAAAGCCTAGCTCACGCAACTCGCGCAACAGCTCTATGCTATGCTCCACCGTCTCGGCCCCGTCGTCGAGGCCAGGCAGCAGGTGCGAGTGCATATCGGTGTGCAGGCTGCTTAGCGGCGTCCCCTGGTGGTGTGAGCCAGCTGCGGTAGCGGCGCTACTACCAAACATTCGCTGCCAAAAACCAGCCATTTTATACTTTTAACTAAAGAAATCTTTTATTTTATCGGTCAGTGTTTTAGGCTGGGTAGGTTCTTCATAATACCCCATGCCGTAGCTGCCATACCCATACCCATAGCCATACCCGTAGCCATAGCCGTAGCCATACCCACTCTGAGCCTTAGCATCGTTGAGCACCGTGCACATTTTGGTGAACTGGTTGTTGCTCATCAAGCGGTTCAGGTTTTTGAGGAAGGCCTTCCGTGAATAGTTGGCCCGCACAATATAAATCGGCACGTCAGCCTTGCGCATGATGAGAATACCATCGGTGACGAGGCCCACGGGTGGCGTATCTATCAGGATAACATCATAGGTGCGGTGTAGTTCGGCCAGCATCTGGTCGAAACGCGGATTCAGAATCAACTCCGACGGGTTGGGCGGTGTAGGGCCAGCCGAAATAAAGTCTAGCGACTCGATACTGGTGCGCTGAATGCATTCAGCTATGCTATGCCGGTCAATGAGGATGGTGCTAACGCCCCGTACGTTCTCCGCGCCAAAAGCTAGGTTTACCTTAGGCTTGCGCATATCCAAATCGAGAATAATAACGCGCTGCCCCGACAGGGCAATAATACCACCAAGGTTGACGGCTACAAAGGTTTTGCCTTCGCCCGAAATCGTGGAGGTAATCGAAATAATCCGCTTCTTGCCCGCCGGACTGATAAAGTCCAGGTTGGTCCGAATCGAGCGAATGGCTTCCGATACCGACGACTTGGGGTTCTTATCCACAATCAGCCGCGATACTTCCAACTTCTCCTTCTCATAGGTCGGAATGACGCCCAATACTGCTGCGCGGGTGCCGCGCTCTAGTTCTTGCACGCCCGTCACAGTGTTGTGCATCAGGTAGCGGGTCGCAATAAGCCCCAAGCCTAAAGCTAGTCCGCTGGCCAACCCGATAGCATATATTAGCAGCCGCACCGGCGATAGCGGCTCGCTAGGCGGCGAGGCCGGCGACAAAATCTGGAAATCGGCCGTGGTGCCAGCCTTCTGGATATTGAAATCCATTTTCCGGTCCAGCAAACGCTGATAGGCCGCGGCATACAAGTCCAGTGGCCGTTGCAGTCGGGCCTGTTGGGTAGCTTTTTCTGGCATAGCCTGCAAAAGGCCATTCAGGTTTTCTTCTTGGCTAGTGAGGCGGTCAAGTTGGCTTTGTAGCAGTTTTTGGTCGCGTTGGAGCTGACGTTGTAGACTAAGGCGAGTCTCTTGAACAGTTGCTTGCTTGAGCTGTACGCCTACGGTTCTATCGGTTTGCGATTTCAGCGTCAGCCGCAGTTCACGCTGAAGCCCATCCAAATCATTAAGCAACCCTACTAGTACGGGGTCTTCCATCTCGGCCAAGCCAGGTAGATTGTCCGAAACCGTTTGGTTTTCGTTGAGAGTAAGCTGTCCACGCGACATTAGGGCTCTCACATCTGCAAGCAGTTGCAGTTTGGTTTCCAGCTTCAGCCGTTCGTCCTGTAGCTTTTCCAAGCGGGTTTTCAACTCTCCTACCGTGCCCTTTACATCATAGGTTTTGTTGTGACGTACGAAGTCCCGCCAGTCGTCCTCTGCCCTTTTTAGGCGCACGTCATTATCAGCAATTACCCCGTCTATATAGCTCAGGGTTAAATCATTGCTTTGTTTTTTGCGAGCCAGCTTCACTTGCAAATACACCGTGTCGATATTGTTGACAATGTGCGCTGCTTTCTCGGGATTATTATCAGTAAAGGAAATCTGAATCGTGTTAGCATTGGCATTCACTACCGCTACATCCAGATTTCTGTTGAGGTAACCATCAATGGCTCCATCATTAAGAATGACAAAGGAGTAAGGTGGTGCATTGACCGCTGGAACTGGGCGACCAGGCACCGTTTCGAGCATAATGTCGACACCTGGCAACTTAGTCCACTGGCCTATAGTGGCCGTGCTATTGAACGTTTGCGCGCCCGTTTTTACGCTAATTTCGTAACGGTTATTTGTAGGAAAAGCTACCTGAAACTTGCGCCCATAGAACTGTGGGTCCTGCACTTTGTACCGTACCCGAAAAGGAGCCATGTTATACAGCTCATTTTCCAGCACTGTGCCTTGGGCGTAATAATTGACATCCAGTGCCAGCCGCTCCTTTAAGTGTTGATAAGTGAGGTTAGACTTAATAAGCTCAACCTCACCCGCTAGCTGCGTTCCTGTCCGGTTTGGGTCGGTGGCCTTTAAAGCTCCTAAGCCGACCGCTTCAGCCTCCGAGCGCTCATCAAGTTTAAGCAGCGACATCGACTTGTATATCGGCTTGGTATAGCGCAAAAACAGCCAAGAAGCTGTGCCGCCAAGCAGCAGCAGCAGCAGTACCCAGACCAAGCTGCGACGAGCTACCAGCGTCAGTGTGCTCAAGTCGAGCCCACCATCGCCCGGCTCATCCTGGTCGGGACCCTGCGCCACGCCAGCGGTAGGAGGAAGCTGGCCAGCCGTTTCGCCGGTAGCTCTACGGATTAGTTCCTCCAATTCTGCATTCTCGCTTAATGCCATAGAAATAAATACTCAGGATTAGCTCTAAAGGATAATAATGTGCAAATTAGTTGCCTTTTGGGCCGCCTGTGCCACTAATTCTGTCGCGAAATAGCGATGATAGTAAAGATTATGCTAACTGTACTAAGTAGTGTGGCCGCTGCCGAAAATACTGGGCCAGCATCGGTAAGCCCCTCTAAGAATCGCCGTCGCACAGGCTCTATATATACAATGTCATTAGGCTCCATTTGCAAGTTGGCCCGCCGCATGCCAGCGATAGTAGTCAGGTCAATTTGCTCTATTTGAGGGTTTTTTAAGTCACCACGAATAATTCGGATGTTTGATGCTTTGCCACCGTAGCGATAAATACTGGTGGTGCCGCCCTGGCCGCCGCCGTCTACACCCCCAGCCAACGCTAAAACTTCCAGCAAATTCATGTTATCGTTGGTTAGGGGAATCACCGTGCCACCTGGTGCTCCCAGTATTATCACCCGATTATTAGTGACGCGTGTCTGGATATAAGGTGCTATGTAATAGGTGCTATATAATACTTGCAGCGTGCTATCGGCTTGATGCAGGCTCAATCCACTGAGGTGCACTTGGCCAATTACGGGCATCGCAACCATGCCATTAGCTTGCACTAATAGTTCTAGGCCGGATGTGCTGCCAGTGCCACGTGCCGCAACAGGAGTGCGGCCTGTAGACCCAGCCCCAGCTGTACCAGTGCTGCCACCGGCGCGGGAGGTCAGGCTAGGTACTTGGCCTGAAGATGAGCCTAGCTGCGACCCCAGCACCCCATTAGGGTCAATAATGCGCTCGCCATTATTGGTATATACCCGCACATCCAGAAAGTCATTGGGCTGGATGCGATAGTTGCGGTCGGTACGGTTGACGGCTACGCGCAGCCGGGCAGTATCTAGTCTATTACCTTTCTCATCCGTCAGCCGAAACAACGTGCGCTGATTATAATAACGATTGGAAGCGCACGACGAAAACAGCAGCAATACGGGCAAGCTTAGTACCAGACAGCGAAGCAGAGTGGCGCGAGCAATAGAAGAATCCAACGGGTAGAGCTAGAATAAAAATGAAGCCGGGCGCTACCCCAAATCGAAGTAGCCGGGAACTAAAAAGTCTCAAAAGTAACCTACATAGTGTAGGCTTTCCAATTTCGAGCTAGCCTGCTGTTGAGCTGGCACAGTTGGTTTCGGGCTGTGCGCGATACTTTTGTACAACTAAAGCCAGCGAAAACTAGCTCTGCTAGCCTAGTGGCCCGTTTCCATTCTTCCTCATCCCACCCACATTTTTCTTATGGAAGCTATTGTAGCTACCGAAAACCAAGCCATGATTGCGCAGATGGTGCGCGATTTTGGCGCGCAGCACATCAAACCTAACATGATGCGCTGGGACGAAAGTCAGGAATTTCCTCGCGACGTTTTTCGCCAGCTTGGCGAGCTCGGCCTTATGGGTGTGTTAGTACCGCAACAGTACGGCGGCAGCGGCTTTGGCTACCAGGAGTACGTCACGGCCATTGCCGAGCTATCTAAAATCGATGGGAGTATTGGCTTGAGCATGGCGGCCCACAACTCACTTTGCACCGGCCATATTCTTCAGCACGCTTCCGAAGAGCAGAAGCATAAGTACCTGCCCCGTCTTGCTTCGGGCGAGTGGCTAGGTGCCTGGGGCCTCACCGAGCCCAACACTGGCTCCGATGCGGGCAACATGCGAACCACCGCTATACTCGATGCCAGCGGTGAGTATTACGTGCTCAACGGTGCCAAGAACTTTATCACTCACGGCAAGAGCGGCGACGTAGCCGTTGTAATCGCCCGCACTGGCGAGGTCGGCGACTCGCACGCTATGACAGCCTTTATCGTGGAGCGCGGCATACCGGGCTTTGCTGCTGGGCGTAAGGAAGACAAACTGGGCATGCGTGCTTCCGAAACTACCGAATTGATTTTTACTGATTGCCGCGTGCCCGCTGAGAATGTCATCGGCAAGGTTGGCGAAGGCTTTGTGCAGGCGCTGAAAGTGCTCGATGGTGGCCGCATCAGCATCGCGGCGCTGAGCTTGGGCATTGCCCAAGGCGCGTATGAGGCGGCTTTGCAGTATTCGCAGGAGCGCCATCAGTTCAACCAGCCCATCAGCAATTTCCAGGGTATCGCTTTCAAACTGGCCGATATGGCCACCGAAATAGAGGCTGCTAGCTTGCTCACGTACCGCGCTGCTACTCTCAAAGACCAGGGCCAGAACGTAAACCGCGAATCGGCTATGGCCAAGCTCTACGCCTCGGAAGTGGCCGTGCGCACGGCCAACGAAGGCGTGCAAATCTTCGGTGGCTATGGCTACACCAAAGACTACCCGGCCGAGAAATACTATCGCGATGCCAAGCTCTGCACCATTGGTGAGGGCACCAGTGAGATACAAAAGCTAGTGATTGCCCGTACCTTGTTGAAATAACACATTGGCAGCAACTTGCATAAGTAGCAAGTATTTGTTATCTTTGCGGCCCGTTTGCCCTGAAAAGACTCCTCATCCCTCGATATGATTATCGTTCAAATCAAAGACAACGAAACCGTTGACCGTGCGCTGAAGCGCTTCAAGAAGAAATTCGAGCGCACCGGCGTTCTGAAAGAACTGCGTCGCCGCACGTTCTTCCAGAAGCCCAGCATCACCAAGCGTAAGCAGAAGCAAAAGGCTGTTTACAAGCTCGCTACCTACGGTACCGACAGCGAATAGTATTCGCTAGCGGTGGCTTTGGAAAGCCCGCCCTCTTGCCTAGTGGCAATGGGGCGGGCTTTTCGCGTTGGCGGCTGTAGGAAAAATGAAAAACTCTGTTACCTTGCGCCCGGCCCGCTAGCCGGGTTTTTTTGGTGCCAAGGTTTATGGAGGAGTTTCTGGATTTTTTACGCTATGAGAAGCGTTTGAGCCCGCACACGGTCACGTCGTACCAAACCGACCTGACGCAGTTTGCCGCGTTTCTTAAGCAAGAATATGAGCTGGATGAGCCGGCCCAGGCCACACACTCACTCATTCGCGACTGGGTGGTGAGTTTGATGGGGCAGGATATGGACCCACGCACGGTGAACCGCAAAGTGGCCTGTCTGCGCTCGTATTACAAGTTTTTGCTACGCATACACGGCATCGAGGCTAACCCAATGCTGCGCATCAAGGCCCCGAAAATGGCCAAGAAGCTGCCCGAGTTTGTGCCTGAAGAGTCGCTGAACCGGCTGCTCAATTCCTTTGAGTTCGAGCCCAACTTTGCTGGCGTGCGCGACCAATTGGTGCTGGAGGCGCTCTACGGCACCGGTATTCGCCTCTCGGAACTGATGAGCATCACTGACGCTGATGTAGACGCCGGTGCTCGCACCGCGCGCGTGACAGGTAAGGGAAATAAACAGCGTGTGGTGCCTCTCAACCCATCGCTGCTGCTAGTGCTGGAAAAATACCGTGCCGCCCGCGCCGCCGAGTTTGGCTCCGTTGTGGCTAATAGCCCGCTGCTGCGCACCGACAAGGGTGAGCCGCTATATGAGAAGCTAGTGTATCGCACGGTGAAGAAATACCTGAGCCAGATATCAACTTCGATGGCGCACCAGCACCCGCATGCCCTGCGCCATGCCTTTGCCACGCACCTGCTGGGCAAGGGAGCCGACCTCAATTCTATCAAAGAATTGCTGGGCCACGCTAGCTTGGCGGCCACCCAAGTGTACACGCACTTGTCCGTCGATAGGCTAAAATCCGTATTCGAACAAGCTCATCCCCGAGCGTAAGGTTTACTGTTTCCCACTCAACTTTTTTGCCCATGAAAGTGCAAGTGCAATCGGTGCATTTCGATGCCGACCAAAAGCTGCTCGACTTTATTCAGCAGCGTCTCAACAAACTCGACCAGTTCTACGACCGCGTAACCGACGGCGAAGTCATCCTGCGCCTCAACAACAAAGATGGTGTAGCCAACAAAACGGTCGAAATCAAGCTGATGGTGCCGGGCAGCACCTTATTCAGCCAGGAAGATGCGGCTTCTTTCGAAGCCGCCGCTGACGCCGCCGTTGAAGCGCTGAAACGTCAGATTTCGAAATACAAGGAGAAGCAGCTGAACACGCACTAATGCTAAGGTTGGCTAGTTAGCCAGCCTGACTTTATAGAAAAAGCCCCGATAGCTACTTAGCTACCGGGGCTTTTTTATGTAATACTTAAGCTTAGAGGCCGAACTCAGCTTTTATTTTATCCACGTAGTCGAGCTTCTCCCAGGTGAAAGTTTCAAAAGTTTTTTCTTCGCCATCCTTCATTTTTACGGTCACGGTACCGGGCTGGCGGCCCATGTGGCCGTAGGCAGCCGTCTGGCCGAAAATAGGATTGCGCAGGCCGAAACGTTCTACGATGGCGTAGGGGCGTAGGTCGAACAGCGTATTTACTTTGTCAGCAATCTCGCCGTCGGTGAGGGACTGGCCATTGGCACCCACGGCTTTGGTCGTGTTGTAAGTGGTGACATAGAGGCCGACTGGCTTGGCTACGCCGATGGCGTAGGCCACTTGCACCAGCACTTGGTCGGCCACGCCGGCAGCTACCAGGTTTTTGGCGATGTGGCGAGCAGCATAAGCGGCCGAGCGGTCTACTTTGCTCGAGTCTTTGCCCGAGAAAGCACCACCGCCGTGGGCACCCTTGCCACCGTAGGTATCCACGATGATTTTGCGGCCGGTGAGGCCCGAGTCACCGTGCGGGCCGCCGATAACGAACTTGCCCGTGGGGTTGATGTGGTGCGTGATTCTATCGGTAAACAGTGCCTGAATCTCAGCGCTCAGCGTAGCCTTCACGCGGGGGATAAGGATGGCCTTAATATCCTTCGAAATCTTCGCCAACATCGCCGCCTCCGACTCGTCGAAGTCGTCGTGCTGGGTGCTGATAACGATAGTGTCGATGGCCTCGGGGCGGTGGTCGTCGGAATAGCGGATAGTTACCTGGCTCTTGGCATCAGGGCGCAGGTACGTCATTTCCTTGCCTTCCTTGCGAATGGCCGACAGCTCGCGTAGCAGGGCGTGCGAAAGGTCGAGGGCCAGCGGCATGTAATTGCTGGTTTCGTTGGTGGCGTAGCCGAACATCATGCCTTGGTCGCCAGCACCTTGCTCCTCGGGAGCTTGGCGCACCACTCCCTGGTTGATGTCGGGCGACTGCTCGTGCAAGGCCGACAAAATGCCGCAGCTTTCTGCCTCAAACTTGTATTCAGCCTTGGTATAGCCGATGCGGCGAATAACGGCGCGAGTTACCGACTGCACATCGACGTAGGCGGACGATTTTATTTCGCCAGCTACCACTACTAAGCCAGTGGTTACCAGCGTTTCGCAGGCTACTTTGGCGGCGGGGTCCTGGCGCAGGAAATCGTCGAGGATGGCGTCAGAAATCTGGTCGGCAACTTTATCGGGATGGCCTTCCGAAACCGATTCGGAAGTGAACAGATAGGGCATGAGAAAAAGCTAGACTAACAACAGAACGCCCGCCCAGCCAGACAGAGGCGCGGGCGGGCGGAAGACAAAAGTAATGCTTAATGGCTAGTGGTGAGTGATTAGGACTGGCTGAATCTCAACCTTAGCCACTTTATTCACTCACCTTTAACTAGTAACAGCTATTTTTTCGCATACTAACACGACCAGCCGGCCCCGGAGGTCGGTAGTGGCGAATAAGTAAATGTCGCCGCCCTCACGGATGCCCGTGCGCCGCCGAAAATCGGCCACCGACTCGGGAAAATTACGGGTTGTGACATGCGCCCGGGCCTCCGGCCCCAAGTGGTTTTTTAGCGTCGGTCCATCGGCTTTCTCCGTAGCTAGAATGCGAAATATGCGGCCGGGGAAGTCATTCCGCAACTCGTAACTGGTATACAAGTGGCTGTGCTGTTGCAGTTTGATTAGCTCAAATGCGGTGCCAATGCTCTTGAAAGCCCCAGCCTTGAGGATAGCGGCATTAGGCTCGTAGAGGTACTGCTGAGCCTCGGCGTAGCGAGGCACGGCGCGAGCTTCGCGGGCACGGTTGACGCGGAATTCCTGCTGGCTGCCATCGCGGCGGAGGTTCACGGCCAGGCGCTCGGGGTCGACGGCCGGCTCTTCGCCCAGCTCATACAGCACTTCTTTTACCTCGTTGTCGACGGCAATTACCCAGAGGCGACGCACATGCTTAAGCTCCTGAATAGCTAACTCAATGTCGAGCATAGGGGAGGTTTTAAGCAAGATGCGCGGTGCATGGCGTAGTAGCAGCGGCATAAGGCGCGGCACATCGGGCTCGCAATCGGCTAGGCGAAAGGTTTTGCCGCCGCGCTGGTCGCGTCGGGCGGGGTCGAGGTACAGCCAATCGAACGTAGCGTCACAGTTTTTGAGAAACGAGGCGGCATCGGTGGCATTTACTGCCACGTTGGTGATATTGAGCTGGTTCAGGTTATAGGCCACCACTTGGGCCAAGCGCGGGTCGCGTTCCACGTAATCAACCTGCTCAACCTCAACAGCAAAGTGTGCTGCATCGGCCCCAAAGCCGCCCGTGAGGTCGGCCAGCCGGGTGGCCCCGGCTACCAGCGCGGCTTTGTAGGTGGCCGTGCGCTCAGACGAAGCCTGCTCGACCGAGAGCGCGGGCGGGAAAATCAGGTCTTGATTGTCGGCCCAGCTGGGCAGCTTGGCGCGGGCTTTTTGGCGGGCCTGAATCTGGCGCACCAGCTCGGGCACTGGCAAATTGGGGTGTCGGCGAGCCTGCAACGCCAAGTGGGCGGGGTCGTCGTGCAGGTGGGCAGCCACGTAGCGCCGGGCCGCCTCGGGTAAGGGAAACTCCATTATGCCCTAGTTAACGCAAAAAATGCCAAACTGGTGCATCGCCGCTGGCTACAACTGCCAGCGCAGCCCCAGTGTAGGCTGGCCCTGAGCCGTGGCTCCCAAGTTCAGGCCGGCCGGCCGCAGCCGGTGCCACAGGGCGCCATGCTTGGTAGTAGTCAGGTCCGAATTGTAGGTGTCGACGGCCTGCTTGAGGTAGTCATTGGTGTGGCTATTAATAAAAAGCGTCGCCAAAATACTCACGACTGCCACGCCAGCCGCCACTTGTTGGGTGCTGTTGAAGTACTGCGCATCGCCGTGCCCGAACACTTGCGAGGCATACACTACTACTGAACCCAGCACCAAGCCCCGGTCTACCAGAAATAATGTTTTCTGGCGGCGGTATTTATCCAAGTCGCTCACGGCCGTAGGGTTGCTGCTGAGGTAGGGACGTAGCTTCTGGCCAAAGAAACCGGCACTTTGGTAATTGTCTTCGCCAATTTGGCCGGGAGGCAGGAAAAAGAAATTGCGTTGCGACCCGTGCGACCCGCGCTCTAGGTCTTCGGGCGAGAGGCGGATAGTGTTGGGCTTGGCCTGCGCAAAGGCTGCCGTAAAACTGCCAAGTGAAAATAGGCTTAATAGGAGAAAAAAGCGATAAACCCGCCAAAATTCAATCATAACTAAATAAAGAGTAATAAGATTTAAAGAGTTGAGCTAAGGTAATAAGAAGCTGTCATTTCTGCTCGGCCATCTACGTATACACCGTGCCATCGCGCGGCCTCCCTGCTAATGCTTAACTATGATTAAGTGGGGCGCCAGATATGCTAGAAACTCTGTTTATGTCGTTATCGCCGTTGTTTTCCGGTTAATTTGCAGTTGGTTGTGGCAGCTAAGCCCTGACTGATAGGTTTATTCAGCTTATATGCAGTACAAAGACTTTCCTCATAGAATATTAACGAGTGGCCTGCTGGCGGTAGGCTTGGTATTGGTCGGTTGCAGCAGCAAGGAGGATACGTATACCCCAACGCCCGACCAAGCTCAGGTATCATTTGTGCACGCTGCCTGGCCCCAGTCAGCCACTACATTACAGTTTTCGGTGGATGATGGCGCAGCTGTTGGGCTGACCTACGGGCTGAGCAGTGGCTACATCGGGTATGCAGTGGGCAGCCACACTTTAAAAGTGAATGGTACCAGCGTGGCAGTGAACGGCATTAGCCCGTCATTTGTCAAAGACGCCTATTATTCCTGTTTTGCTGTGCCATCGGCCTCTTCCACTACCACCAGCATTACCCTAGTGCGCGACGACCTGACCCTGCCCGCCTCTGGCATGGCCCGCGTGCGCTTGCTGAACCTAGCCGGCGGTATGCCCATCGGTACGCAACTGGCGCAGGCCGTTACGTCGTCATCGGGTACGACCTACACCGTACTGGCGAATGATAGTGGCGCTTTTAGTGATTTCGCGCCCGGTGTATTGAGCTTGGTGCTGCTCGATGCCAACAACCAGCTAATAACTACGGTGGGCACTGGCAGCAAGAAATATGAGTCCGGTCGGATATACACCGTCTTGACAACTGGCGACCGTACTTCCAGCAATTCAGCGGCCCAGCTTAAGGCAGTTACGCTAGTAAACCGCTAGCCCATCCCGCCAGCGGGAAGTGCGCGCCCTAGTATCTTTGTGCTTTAATTTCACACGCCCAATAGCCGACTACTATCATGGTGGAAACCAAGCCCACGACGTACGTTCCGTATAAAGTAAAAGACATGAGCCTGGCCGAGTGGGGCCGCAAGGAAATCCGTTTGGCCGAAGCTGAAATGCCCGGCCTCATGAGCTTGCGCACCGAATTTGGCCCGAGCAAGCCGCTGAAAGGCGCTCGCGTTGCTGGCTGCCTGCACATGACCATCCAAACGGCGGTGCTCATCGAAACCCTCATCGAGCTGGGGGCCGATGTTACCTGGTCGTCGTGCAATATCTTCTCGACCCAGGACCATGCGGCGGCGGCCATTGCGGCGGCTGGCATTCCGGTGTATGCTTGGAAGGGCATGAACGAGGAAGAATTCAACTGGTGCATCGAGCAGACGCTGTGGTTCGGCGAAGAGCGCCAGCCGCTGAACATGATTCTCGACGACGGCGGCGACCTCACCAACATGGTGCTTGACCAGTTTCCCGAGCTGGCCGCTGGCATCAAAGGTGTATCGGAAGAAACCACGACCGGCGTACTGCGCCTCATCGAGCGCGTGAAAACTGGCTCGCTGCCCTTC
>CAXUKA010000120.1:0-15993 GCA_964251335.1 uncultured Hymenobacter sp. | reverse complement strand
GGACTACGTAGGGCCGGCCGGCCAAGTGCCTAACCCAAGCGGCTTTCCGGCAGCTACGTACCCAGCCCTGGAGCCCAGTGGATTGATTACCAGTGCCCTCAATAGCGCGATTACCTACCAGCTGGCTTCTTACTCGGCCAACAACGCCCTGCGTCTGGCTGGGGCAGCCGCTACGGGCACGCTCAGCTTTGCTACGCCCAGCCCGGCGGCCGAGCTGTATATCATTGGTACCTCGGGCAATGCAGCCAGCGTGCTGGATGTCACCGTTACCTTTTCGGATGCCACCACACAAGTTTTTACCAGCCAAACCATTGCCGACTGGTTTGCCACCGGCCAGACCAACGTGGTGCGCGAGCGCCTGGGTCGCGCCAGCCGCGCCGACAATGCGGTGCAGTACACGGGCTCGCCCGCTGGTCCGCGCTTCTACCAGCTGAAGCTGGTGCTGAGCGCAGCTAACATCGCGAAAAACATCGCGAGCATTACGTTTACGAAGCCCTTGGCCGCTGGCAATGCGATACTGCTAGCCGTGACGAAAGCGACCTACCAGTCGTGCGCCGCCGCCCCGTCGGGGCTGAGCACGGTGGCTACTACCACCAGCGGGGGCACTACGGCACTCACCACAGCCTGCTCTTCGACGAGCATTTACCTCTCGCTGGGTGGGCTGGGTACACAGGTGGGCTATACCTACCAGTGGCAGTCGTCGCCCGACAACGTGACCTGGACGAATATCACTGGCGCTACCAACGCTACCTACACAGCTACCAACCAAACGGCGGCTACCTACTACCGTGCCCAGGTGGGCTGCCTGGCAGCAGGTACTACGCTGGCCACTGCTACCCCGGTGCAAATAGCCCAAAGCGCACTATTGAACTGCTATTGCACCCCGACGTACACCAACGGCGGCCCCACCGACATCGTGGCCCGCGTGCAGCTAGGAGCGCTTGATAACAACACCTCGGCGGCTGGTAACGCTTCGCCTTACTACCACGATTACTCTTCGCTGCAAACCGGCACCGCGCCTACGCTGGCAACGCCCACCCTCTTTCCCGGCAGCAATGCGGCGGTAACCATCACCTTTGGTACAGATGGCAACCAGCACGGCGCAGTCTGGATTGACTTCAACCAAAACGGCGTACTCGGCGACGTGGCCAACGAGTTTGTGGCTACTACGGCTAACGCCGGGGCCAGCGGCATAGTGACCCTGACGCTGCCCGTGCCAGCTGGTGCCCTGACGGGCATCACCAAGATGCGTGTTCGTGGGGGCGATGATACCAACGACCCTACCCTGGGCCAGGCCTGCGGGGCCAGCGGCTCGAGCTATGGCGAAGGCGAAGACTATCTCGTGAATGTGGTAGCTACCACGCCCTGTGCGGGCACCCCGCCTGCTGTTACGGCTATTTCTTCGGCCACTACCGCTTGCACCAATACCGCTTTCACCTTGAGCGCCACGGGCATAGCGGTCGGTACTACCGGCCTCACGTACCAATGGCAGAGCCGCACCGGTACGGCCGCTTTCGCTAACATTAGCAGCGCTACGGCGGCTACCTACACGGTAGCGAGCCAGACTGTTGCCACCGACTACCGCCTTGTGGTGACCTGCACCGCCAGCACGCAGGCGGCTACTTCCAGCACTGTATCGGTGGCCCAGACTCCTTTTGCCAACTGCTACTGCACCGTTATGAGCACTGGCACCAATGAATACATTAAGAGCGTAACGCTGCCGGGTGCCCCTGGCTTTACCAACGCTACTGGTGCCAACTCGACCAACGGCTACGGTGACTTCACCGCCAACACGGCCTACACCACTACGATGGTGCGGGGTACGAACAACAACGTAAGCGTGACAGTGCGCTCGAACGCTACCGGCTCACAAGGCAGCCTCTGGATTGACTATGACCAGAACGGCACCTTCGATGCCAGCGAATACACGCTGGTGGGCAATTCCAACCTCACGGCTACCGATGTTACCTTCCCCGTAACAGTGGCGGTACCCACCACGGCGCTGGCTGGCTCTACCCGCCTGCGGGTGCGCTGGCGCAATGGTGCCTTCACCTCGGCCGATGCCTGTGTCTCGAATACGGCTGCTGGCTGCACCACCAACTGTGCCTGGTACGGCGAAACCGAAGACTACCTAGTAACCATCTCGGCTACGCCGCTGGCTACCACTTCGGCCAACTCAGCGGCCAAGTTGGTGCTGGCTCCCAACCCGGCACAGTCGACCACCACGCTCAGCGGGGCCGAAGCCGGCCAGAATGTGCAGGTGCTCGACGTGCTAGGCCGCGCTGTGCTGTCGGTGAAAGCCGACGCTACCGGCAAAGCCACGCTACAGTTGCCCGCTAGCCTCACCAAAGGTGTGTACTTAGTGCGCGCCGGCCAGCAAACAACTCGCCTGGTGCTGGAATAACCCAGCCTCACTAAGGCTATAAAAGAAGCCGCCGAACTTGCGTTCGGCGGCTTCTTTATTTTTGGTGAGTATATCCTTGTAAAAAAATGTCATTGCGAGCGCAGCGAAGCAATCACATCAGAAGAGCGGCCTAACAGGTGCGATTGCTTCGCTACGCTCGCAATGACATTTTTTTACAATGTTGCTACTCGCGCTTGCGGCCCACACCCAGGCGGTACACAGTTTCGGTGAGGCGCTTGGCGCGGATTTCGGGGGTTTTAGCACCTTTCAGATAGCGCACGTAGGCGCGCTGCTCGGGCTTTTCGAGGCTTTTGAAAAAAGTATTGGCGGCTGGTGCTTCGGCCAGGGCAGTAGCGAGGTCTTCGGGTAGCGCTATCACGCGCTCGCCCAGGTCGTGGCTTAGGGCTACGCGCAGCACATCGCCGATGGTTTTGCCTACAGCGCGGCGCACCTCGCGGGGCACCACCAAGGCATGGTAGCCATCGCCGAGGGGCGTTAACTCGCCTTGGTAGGGGAAGCCTTCGATGGTCGTCTGCACGGGTAGCTCGTCTTTGGTGCCGTATACCTCGGCCACCGAAAAAGGTGCTACTACAAATACATCGCCGGTGCGCGGGTCGGCTTCGAGCGCCGCTTCAAATTCCTGTTCAAATTCCGTCATGGAGTGCAAAAGTAGGGACGCGGCTGTTGCTACTTGCTGGATGGAGGCAAGACTCCAACTATTGCGTCTCTACTGCGGCCGAACGGTGCGCAGCGCCAGCGCCACAGCATCGGCATCAGCGGCGAGCACTGCCCGCACGCGGTGGGGCGGCAGTGCTAGCTCGTGGCGCAGGCGAGCAGCCAGGGCGGGAGTTTCGGTCAGGATAAGGTCGGCCCGGTGCAAAGCCTGGCGCTGAAGCTCGGCCACCCAGCCAGCGGCTAAGTCGATGGGCTCATCCTCGGCGGCGGCCAGGGTGGCTACGTGTAGCACTAGTGGCTGGCCGGTGCGGTAGCGCAGCTCCTGGGCAGCCAGCCAGGTAGGCCAAGCCGGAGCATAAATCACGTCGAACGGCGCTTCGGCCAGCGCCATCGGTACGGCAAAGCGGGCGTACTGGATAATCTGAAAATTCAGATTGGGCGCATCAAATTGCTGAGCGGCTGGGGGCAGCGCCAACACGGGCGGAGCGCTTGGCTCGGGCGTGGCCACTGCTGCTGCGGAAGAAGTCTCTTCGATTTGTAAAACTGAAGCAGACTCGGCTACGAGAGCCGGTTGAGCAGCCTCGGCCAGAGGGGCCGGTTCTTGCAACGACGCCAAGGCATCGGACCAACTTGCTTGCACGGGCGTCACATCCACGGCGAAAGAGTCCTCTAGCTCATCGGCTGCTTCTTCGCCTAGCTCGGTTGAGGAAACCTCGGCAGTTGGCAGCGGTTCATCGGCCGCCGGGGTAGGGGTGGTATCCGACTCGGCATCGAGCGCGGCGGCTGGCTCGGCAGGCGAATAAGCCGGTAGGCGGCCGGTGCTCTGCTGGCTATTAGTAAGGATTTCCCAGGGCGTCGGCGCTGGCTTTGCACCCGGCAATGCCAGCGTGGGCATGGGCGCATTACCTAGCGCAGCAATACTCGAAAAGACGTCAGTTACCGGCAATACGCCAGCTGCTGCCGCCGTGCTGCCGAGGTAGGGCGATGCCGGAAAGCTAGCCGCGCCCGTCCAGGCTGAGGCTGGTAGCGCCTGCTGAGCATACGCCGCCAAGGCCGCCAGGCTGTAGTTGCTCAGGCGGAGCACGCGCACGCCTTGCCAGCCTAGTGCCGCTGGGGTCGGGCCTGCCGAGGCTGGTGCCGGCAGCTCAATGGCCGGCAGTGCCGCCAAGGTATCGGCAAAAGTGGGGAGAGCAGAATCTAGTGTATTGCCAGTAGCTGGCGGAGGCAAAGACGCGCTTTCTGCTGGCGCTGTTTCCGGCAAGTCGGCAGGTGCCTCGGGCTCTGTACTGGCTGCGGCTGCTGGCGCCTCAAGTGCCGGTTGCTCCTCCATTAACGAGGCACTGAGCACCTCAGTTAGCGGCAGGTCAACACTAACCTCAATCGGCAAAAACTCCTCTTGGGTAAGTTCTTCGGTGGCCGGGCCAGCGGGCACTAATACTACTACCGAGTCGAGGGCGGGCTCTGGCGTTTCGGCGGCTTCTACCAGCGCCCGCACGGCGGGAGTGGTTTCATCCCAGGCTAAAACCAGGACGGCAATGGGAGGGGAAGCAGCAGGCAAACTCATGGGCAGCGAATACGCCTACGAATAACGGGGCCAGCACGCCTAGGTTGGCTCTTAAGTACAAAAAATAACCGTTGCCTGACTGCGGAAAAGCCGTTTCAACTTCTGTTTTTGCAAGTTAGTAAGCCACTTAAAACCTAACTTGCAAGCTTGATTTATAGCCTTCACGGCTACTAGTCCGTATTCTTTACCTCGCTCTTACCTACTCCGCGTTATTCTTTTTTATGGCTAATTTTCTCCAGGAAAATAACTATATGCTCAATGACCTGGCCGCCCAGAGCCGCCAGGAGCAACTACCCGGTACCGTGCAGCGGGCCGAGCAAACCAACGACCACCTTTACACCTTCACCACCGAAAACGGTACCCGGTTGCTGCTGCACATCTTGTCCGACAAGATTTTGCGCTTCCGCTACCTCACGCCCAACTCGGCCGCCGAGCCCGACTTCAGCTACGCCGTGCCCGGTACCGAGGAGGCGCACCCCACGCGCCCGCAAGTGCCGACTTTTCTGGAGTTTAAGGAGAAAAGCGACCATTACCGCATCACCACGGCCCGGCTTATCTGCATCGTTTGGAAAGACTCGCTGCGCACCCGCGTGCTCGACCGCTCAGGCACCATCCTGACGGCCGACGACAAGGGCTTTCACTGGCACCACGACGACGACACCGGCAACGACATCGTGAAGATGAGCCACCAGGTGCCTAGCGGCGTGTGCTACTACGGCCTCGGCGACAAGCCTACCAATGCCAACCTGCGCGGCCAGCGCTTCTGCAACTGGGGCACCGACACCTACGGCTACCAGAAAGGCGCCGACCCGCTCTACAAGAACATCCCGTTTTACCACGTGCTGCACCAGCGCATCGCGCACGGCATCTTCTTCGATAATACCTTCAAGGCGTTTTTCGACTTTGCTGCCGAGCGGGCCGATGTTACGAGCTTTTGGGCCGATGGCGGCGAGCTAAACTACTACTTCATCTACGGCCCTACGCTGCTCGAAGTCACGGAAGAGTACACCCGCCTGACGTGCCCGCCGCCGCTGCCGCCGCTGTGGGCGCTAGGCTACCACCAGTGCAAATGGAGCTACTTCCCCGAAAGCAACGTGCAGGAAATAGCCCAGGGCCTGCGCGAGCGCCAGATTCCGTGCGATGCCATTTACCTCGACATCGACTACATGGATGGCTACCGGTGCTTTACCTGGCACCCGCAGCACTTCCCCGAGCCCAAGCGCATGGTGCAGGACCTGGAGAAAGACGGCTTTAAGCTGGTCGTGATTATTGACCCCGGCATCAAGATTGACCCGGCCTACCCGGTGTACCAGGACGGGCTTAAGAACGACTACTTCTGCCGCCGTGCCGATGGGCCGCTCATGCGCGGCTCGGTGTGGCCGGGCGCGTGCAACTTTCCCGACTACACCCGCCCCGAGGTGCGCGAGTGGTGGGCCACGCTGTTTGAGGGCTTGATAAAAGACGTGGGCGTGCGCGGCGTCTGGAACGACATGAACGAGCCCGCCGTGTTCGAGCGCGGCACCTTCCCCGACGATGTGCGCTTTGGCTACGACGGCCAGCCCGGCTCGCACCGCAAGGCCCACAACATCTACGGCATGCAAATGGCCCGCGCCACCAACGACGGCGTGGCGCGCTTCAGCTACCCCAACCGGCCGTTTACCATCACGCGCAGCACCTACAGCGGCGGCCAGCGCTACTCCTCGGGCTGGACCGGCGATAACATCGCCAGCTGGGAGCACCTCTGGCTGGCTAATATTCAGTGTCAGCGCCTTAGCATCAGCGGCTTTAGCTTTATTGGCTCCGATATCGGCGGCTTTATCGACACGCCCAGCGGCGAGCTCTACGCCCGCTGGATGGCGCTGGGGGCATTTCACCCGTTCTTCCGCACCCACAGCAGCGGCGACCACGGCGACCAAGAGCCCTGGAGCTTCGGCGAACCCTATACCAGCTTGGCGCGGCAGTTTATCGAGCTGCGCTACCAGCTACTGCCCTACGTGTACACGGCCTTCTGGCAGTATAGTACGCACGGCACGCCCATGCTGCGCCCGCTCACCTTCCTCGACCAGAACGACCCCGAAACCTACCTGCGCATGGCCGAGTTTGCGCTCGGCGACAACCTGCTCGTCTGCCCCATCACGCAAGCCGGGGCGGATGGCCGCTGGATGTACCTGCCCAAAGGCGAATGGTACTACTACTGGACCGACGAGCTGAAAAACGGCGGGGCCGAAGTGTGGGCCGCCGCTGACCTCACGCGCATTCCGCTCTTCATAAAAGCTGGTGCCGTGGTGCCCATGCAGCCCGTGATGCAGTACGTAGGCGAAAAAGTGGTGGAAGAGCTAACGCTACACGTCTACTACAAAAATGGCACCGCCGAAAGCGTACTCTACGACGATGGCGGCGAAGGCTACGACGACCAGCAGGACGCGAAAACGGGGCGCCGCTTCACTGTGACTGGCGATGCTACTTCCTTGACTTTGAGCCAGCAAATAGAAGGCGACTACCAGCCCAGCTATGCCACCTACCGTGTGGTATTGCACGGCCTGCCGGGAGCAATGCTAGCCGCGACTGCCGATAGCCAAGCCACAGAGCTGAGTGAATATCCGGCTACCGAAACTACCATAGAGGCCCCAGCTATAGTAGTGAATGCAGAATTCACAGAAATCAGAATTGACCTAACACCTGGCGCTACTCTGACTACGGCCAAGGCCTAACCCGATTGTAATAACTCAATCACAACGCGCCCCAATCCACAGATTGGGGCGCGTTGCGTTTTTGTGGCTAGTTGAAGTCAGTTGTTAAGCTGCCACGGTGAGTATAGAAACGCAATAATTGGTTCGGCCCGTCTACTCAAGCAACCTTATACATAGCTTATTGCATCTCTGTTTTATGCAACAACCCTGAACTTGCTATAAGAATAAAGGCCACTCTGTTCGATAGTAAGTTACGTGTTGAATTGCTTCTATAACAATCAGCTATGAGGTACTTGTACTTGTTTATGGTTGGTGGGCTGGCACTGCCAAGTGTGGCATCTGCTCAGCAAGACCCTACGTTGGCAGTGCCTTTCTCGATGGTGCAGCCTAAGCGGTATTACGTGGGTATCAGCCTGGGCGTACCTGCCTACTGGCGCGAGGGTGTATGCGAGCAGTGGAACCAGAAGTCTGATAATTATAAATACGAAGAGGCTGTTACGCTGGTAGTTGGTCGGAAGCTTACGCCGAATTGGGGCTTGCAGGTAGGCCTCAATGGCTTTGTGGAGCCGGTAAGTACCCATACTTACCAAGGTGCATATACGCCAGCAGTGTTTTCTACCAGTAGCATTACTTATGGGGCGGCAGTAGTGGCGCTGCCGATGACGCTACGCTACGACCCTCGCCTACGTATGGGCCTGGATGTAAGAGCCGAAGGCTGGTTTGGCTTTACCCCGGCGTGGCAACGCCTACAAGTTGATGCTGAGCAGTATGACAACGGTCAATTAACATACAGCAAGCATATACATACGCAGGCATTGGGAGTGTACGCCAGTAGCGGCCTGAGCTTATCACGTGGGCTTGGTCAGGGGTTTGAGGTATCACTCGATGCGGGAATAGCTTGCCGTGTAGGGCTGGTGGGTAGTGCGCAGGCCGCGCCAAGCTGGGCACCTGTCGGTAGCTTGAGTTTCCGTTACCAGATAGGTGGTCGGGCTCACCGGCTACATTACCGGGAAGACGATGAGCGCTGAGCCATATTCAGCAGTGCCAACATGCTCGCACCCTATATTCAACGAATACCCTTGATAACCTGCCCGTCGGCCGTGACGGCAAAGCCGGCAATAGGGGTCGGAAAAGTCAGGCTGTTAACAGTAGCCGGGTATTGTGAATTAGGAATGACCTGATAATCCTGCTTCCAAGTGAGGCCGCCATCCGAAGTAGCATAAATAGCGCCTCCTTCGGTGAAATACCCTTCCGCCTCAGTTAGAAACTGCCCATTGGAAACAGCCGGAATGTGCTCGTTGACCAGCACCCAGGTGAGGCCGCCATCCTGCGTTTTATACAAATGCTGGTCGGGAAAAGTAGCGGCAAAGCCCACCGTAGCACTCACAAAAGACAGCGAGTTGATGAACTGCTTGTCCCAGGATAGCACCTGCCAGGTAGCGCCTTGGTCGGTAGTCTTGGCCAGCGCGCCCCGGCTGATGGCTACCCCGCCCACAATGCCATACGACACCCCGCCGCCCGCCGCATAGCCCACACTGCCACCCGGAAATTGCAGTAGGTTCCAGTCGCCGGTGCCATTGCTATCAAGCACGGTACTCCAGGAATTAGCCCCGTCGGTAGTGCGCTGAATACGTTGGTTTTTGAGTGACAGGCCCGCCGTTGCAGTGAAAAAATGCAAATGGAAACTATTTAAAAACCCCGTGCCGGGTAGCTGCTGCCAGCTAGTGCCGCCATCGCTGCTCTTATACACGGCCCGGCTACCGGCAGGGTTGTTAGGGGCACCAGGCGCAGCCGCCACCGGGTCGACCCCCAGCGCAAAAACCACTTGCTCATTCACCGGGGCTATCGACAAAAAGCCGTTGAGGGTGAGCGGGTACAGGTTTTGGCGCGTCCAAGTGGCTCCGCCATCGCGAGTGCTGAGTAACGCGTTGTAGCGCGACAAGTCAGCCGAATAGCCTCCGATTATCCAGCCCACCTGCGCCGACGCAAACCGCGTTTCGGAAAAGCTCGTAAGGGCTGGGCTGCCGTAAGAAGCTGGCTGCCAAGCAGCCTGGCGTGCGCTGGGGTCGGTGCGCTGGCAGGCAGCGAGGCCTAAGGCCACTAAAGCAAGGGTAAGGGTCAGGCGCATAAGGTGGGAGAATGTAGGTGCGTAAATGTATGATTGAATACATATTGTCAAGGTTGCATACTACCCGGGCACTATGCCAGCAAAGCAATAAAAAAGGCGCTTTGGGGTAAACCAAAGCGCCTTTTTCAGGAAATAAAACAGTGCTATGCTGCTGCGCCTTTCACGCCGGCTTTCGCCACCTTTTCGTCATTGTCAACCGTACTGCCCGACACCCCGATGGCCCCGATAATATTGTCGTCCTCATCCTTAATCAGCTCGCCGCCGGGAAAAGAGATGAGGCCGCCGTTCGATACTTCAATGTTGTAGAGCGGGCCACCGGGCTGGCTGGCCTGGCCCAGGTCGCCGGTGGGCATGTCGAAATAGCGGGCCGTTTTAGCCTTCTTAATCGCAATGTCGATGGAGCCGAGCCAGGCACCTTCCATGCGGGCAAAGGCGACGAGGTTGGCTCCGGCATCGACCACCGCGATGTTCATTTTCAAACCCAGGTCGAGAGATTTTTGGTGGCTGGCTTCGATAGCCGCCTGCGCTTGGCGAAGGGTGATATTCATGAGAAAGAAGTGAGGATGAGAATACTTGCTCGCCAGTTACTCTATTTTTCAGTATAGGGTTCGGCTCCTGGGTCTGGGCAGGGCCGCGCTACCTCAATGCCGCCGCGCTCGTACTACTGTTTTCACGTTCCCCCTCGTCGCTTTGCCCACCGATACGCCCGCTTCTAAAAAGACCATCTACGCCGCGCTGGCCTCCAACCTGCTTATTGCCGTTATCAAGTTTGCGGCGGCGTGGTTCACAGGCAGCTCGGCCATGCTATCCGAGGCTATTCACTCCACTGTTGATACCGCTAATGAGTGGCTATTGCTGCTGGGGCTGCACCAAAGCCAGCAGCCAGCCAGCAAGAACCGGCCCTTTGGCTACGGCCGTGAACTGTATTTCTGGGCATTTATCGTGGCCATTTTCATCTTCGCCATTGGCGGCGGGCTGTCGCTTTACGAAGGCTACGAGCACCTGCGCCACCCCGCGCCCCTCAGTAGCCCCACCTGGAACTACGTGGTGCTGGGCCTGGCCTTCTGTTTTGATGGCGCGTCGTTCCTTATCGCCCGGCGCAGCTTCGACAAGCAGCGGGGCCGCCGCCCGTTCTGGACGGCCTTTCGCGCTAGCAAAGACCCGTCAATTTTTGTCGTGCTTTTCGAAGATGCCTCGGCCCTAATAGGCTTGCTCATTGCCTTCCTGGGTATTTTCCTCAGCCACTTATTAAAAGAGCCCGCCCTCGATGGCATTGCCTCCATGCTTATCGGCGTGCTACTACTGGTGGTGGCCGGCTTGTTGCTGCGCGAAACCAAAAGCCTGCTGTTAGGCGAACCCGCTGAGGCTAGCATGCTCCGCAAAATCAACGACTTGGTATGCGCCGAGCCCACCATCACCAGCGTCGAGCCAGTACTTTCGTCCTACCTCGGCCCCCACGAAATATTAGTGGTACTACCCGTTGCGTTCCGCCCCGACCTGCCCGCCGCCGAGCTTACCCAAGTCGTCATGCGTTTGTGCGCCACCATCCGTGAGGCTCACCCCGACGTGGGCCACGTCTTCGTGCAGCCCGTGGCGCAGGGTGCACCGCAGATTTTGCCCGAAACGGAGCCTGAGGCGGAATAGTGGCGCGGTTACCAACGGGCTCGCCGTATTTTCGCCGCCCCCAAATCATCCGCTAGCGCATGGCTCTGTTCCCTACTCAATACTCGACGCTAGCGACTTCTGCTTTGCAAGCCCACATTACTGCCGCTTACCAGTTGCCGCTGCACACCGGCCGCTTCCTGGGGCGGGGCGTCAGCGATACCTAGTTTATTTGAAAGCCCGGCCGCGAAGTACATCCTAAAAATATATCGTGCTGCCCACCGCACCCAGCCCGGAATATTGGGCGAAGTCGAGCTGCTCACGCGCCTACACGCGCATGGCATACCCGTTGCGCCCCCGCTGTCCGACCAGCGCGGGGAGTTTTTGCAAGCTTTCGAGGCTGCTGAAGGTATCCGTTACGGCATAGTATTCGCCTTCGCCTCCGGTCTTCCCTCTTATGACCTTAGCGATGCCCAGGTAGAACGAGTAGGGCAGGAGATGGCCCGCCTGCACAACAGCACTGCCGAGCTGACTCTTACCCACCCCCGCCCAGTCTACGACCTCACCACTACGCTCACGCTGCCTTTGCAGCGGTTGGCCTCAGTGTTTGCGACCTACGATTATCCCGAAGGCTACGCCTACCTCACCGAGACGGCCGCTCGCCTCACCGCCCAGCTTGAAGCGCTCGATACTGCTGCCTTTAGCTATGGCTACTGTCACTATGATTTTCTACCCAAGAACTTCCATTTCGACGAGCAGGACCAGCTCACGTTCTTCGACTTCGATTTTGCTGGCTCCGGTTACTTGGTCAATGATGTGATGGTTTTCTTCATGCACTACTTCCTGCATACCGTTACTAAGCGTCTGTCTGCCGAAGAAGCTAACCGGGCCTTTCAGCTGTTTGTGGCCAGCTACCGCAAAGTGCGCCCGCTTTCTGAGGCCGAGCTAGCCGCTATCCCCACATTGGGCTTTGCGTGGTGGGTGTTTTTCCTCGGCTTTCAGGCCGACCACTTCGACGACTGGTCAAATAGCTTTTTCGGCCCCCGCTACCTGCGCGATAGGGTAGGCCTGATTAAACAATGGGTAGAAATGAACGGAGAACTACAAATGCTGCCCAGTTGACAAATAAAAAGGCGCGGCAGATACTGCCGCGCCTTCCGCTACTGATTAATTCCCGAAGCACTAAGCCAGGTTATTCGAGGCCACTTTAGCCGTTAAGAACTCCCGGTTCAGGATAGCGATATTTTCCAGCGAGATGCCTACCGGGCACTCAGCTGCGCACGAGCCAATGTTCGAGCAAGCGCCGAAGCCTTCGATATCCATTTGGGCCACCATGTTCTCAACACGAGTCTTAGCTTCCACCTGGCCTTGCGGCAGCAGGGCTAGCTGCGAAACCTTGGCCGATACGAAGAGCATAGCCGAGGCGTTTTTGCAGGCTGCTACGCATGCACCGCAGCCGATGCAGGTAGCGGCTTCAAAAGCACGGTCGGCAATGTCCTTTGAAATCGGAATGGCGTTGCCATCCGGTGTGCCACCCGTATTTACGTTTACGTAGCCACCTGCCTGAATAATGCGGTCGAAAGCCGAGCGGTCCACGCTCAGGTCTTTGTTGACTGGGAAGGCACTAGCGCGCCAGGGCTCGATGGTGATGGTGTCGCCATCCGAGAACTTGCGCATGTGCAACTGGCACGTGGTGGTGCCCTTCTCGGGGCCGTGCGAACGACCGTTGATAAACAAGTCGCACGAGCCGCAGATGCCCTCGCGGCAGTCGTGGTCGAAGGCCACCGGGTCCGTGCCTTTGTGCAGCAGGTCCTCGTTAAGCACGTCGAGCATTTCCAAAAACGACATATCGGGCGAAATGTCATTCACTTTGTACTCCACAATCTGCCCTTCGGTCTGGCGGTTCGGCTGACGCCACACGCGCAGCGTCAGGTTCATGGGTTTAGCGTTGGGGTTACTTCCAGCCATTGTAGTAGAACGTCATGCTGAGCTTGCCGAAGCATCTTGCTCGCGTCGTTGTGATAGTAATTAATTACTGCTGCACGCGAGATGCTTCACTGCGTTCAGCATGACAACCAAATTTATTTATAACTCCGTTGCGTAAGCTTCACGTTTTCAAACACCAAAGCTTCCTTATTGAGGCGCTCGGGCTGGTTATCGCCCATGTACTCCCAGGCGGCTACGTAAGCATAGTTGTCGTCGTCGCGCAGAGCTTCGCCCTCTGGCGTCTGGTACTCCTCGCGGAAGTGACCGCCGCAGCTTTCGTTGCGGTCCAGCGCGTCGTCGACCATCAGTTCGCCTAGCTCCAAGAAATCGGCTACGCGGCCGGCTTTTTCGAGCGCTTGGTTCATTTCTTCGCCGGTGCCTACCACTTTTACGTCGCTCCAAAACTCCTTGCGCAGCTTCTGAATCTCGGCTTTAGCGTGTTTCAGGCCTTCGGCATTGCGGGCCATGCCGCAATATTCCCACATTACATGGCCCAGGGCCTTGTGGAATTCATCGGGCGTGCGGTTGCCTTTGATGCTGAGCAGCTGCTCGACGCGGGCTTGCACACCAGCTTTAGCCTCAGCAAAAGCGGGGTGGTCGGTCGAAACCGGCTTGGGAGGCGTAGCAGCCAGGTAATCACCAATGGTATACGGGATTACGAAGTAGCCATCGGCCAGGCCTTGCATCAGGGCCGACGCGCCGAGGCGGTTGGCACCGTGGTCCGAGAAGTTGCACTCGCCGGTGGCATAGAGGCCGGGGATGGTAGTTTGCAGGTTGTAGTCAACCCACAGGCCGCCCATGGTGTAGTGAACTGCCGGGTAGATGCGCATGGGCATCTCGTAGGGGTTTTCGTCGGTAATCTTCTCGTACATCTCGAAAAGGTTACCATACTTCTGCGCCACTGCCTCAGCACTGGTGCGCTTGATGATATCCGAAAAGTCGAGATACACGGCCAAGCCCGACGAGCCTACGCCACGGCCTTCGTCGCACATCATCTTGGCATTGCGCGAGGCTACGTCGCGGGGCACCAGGTTGCCGAAGGCGGGGTACTTGCGCTCCAAGAAGTAGTCGCGCTCGTCTTCTTTGATGTCCTGCACCTTGATTTGGCCAGCGCGCAGGCGCTCGGCCATTTCTACCGTTTTGGGTACCCACACGCGGCCGTCGTTACGCAGCGACTCAGACATCAGCGTCAGCTTCGACTGGTAGTCGCCCGATACCGGGATGCAGGTTGGGTGAATCTGGGTGAAGCAGGGGTTAGCGAAGTACGCGCCTTTTTTGTGCGCTCGCCAAGCGGCCGTTACGTTGCAATACTTGGCGTTGGTGCTCAGGTAGAATACGTTGCCGTAGCCACCCGTGGCCAGTACCACTGCGTGAGCCGCGTGGGTCTGGGTTTCGCCAGTTACCAAGTTGCGAGTCACGATGCCGCGTGCTTGGCCATCAACTACCACCACGTCGAGCAGTTCCGAGCGGGTGTACATTTTCACCTTGCCGTAGGCAATCTGGCGACTCAGGGCCGAGTAGGCACCCAGCAACAGCTGCTGTCCGGTTTGGCCACGGGCGTAGAACGTCCGGCTTACCTGCGCACCACCGAAAGAGCGGTTGGCCAGCAGCCCGCCGTACTCGCGGGCGAAGGGTACGCCCTGCGCCACGCACTGGTCGATGATATTCACCGATACCTGCGCCAGGCGGTACACGTTGGCTTCGCGGGCACGGTAGTCGCCACCCTTGATGGTGTCATAAAACAGACGGAACACCGAGTCACCGTCGTTTTGGTAGTTTTTGGCAGCGTTGATACCACCCTGCGCGGCGATGGAGTGCGCGCGGCGCGGCGAATCGTGGTAGGTAAACGCCTTCACGTTGTAGCCCAGCTCGGCCAGCGATGCGGCGGCTGAGGCACCAGCCAAGCCAGTGCCCACCACAATCACGTCGTATTTGCGCTTGTTGGCGGGGTTTACGAGCTTGACGTTGAACTTATGCTTGTCCCATTTTTCGGCCAGGGGGCCTTCGGGCGCTTTGGAAAACAGTTCCATAGAGTGATAATGCTTACTAAGACAAGAGACATAAGACGTTAGATACCTACCCGAGAACAAGGCTAATGTTTCGGGTTCAACGTCTCTTGTCTTACTAAAATCAACTTTAGTTAAAAGCCAGCGTCAAGTGCTGTAGCGTGAGGGCCACGCCGTCTTTCAGCGCCCCCTGCTCATTCGTGAAAATGTAGAAGTACAGAGGCATTGCAGCGAAGCCAGCCGACACGGCCACCGCGAATACGTAGCCTACCGTCTTGATAACCGGCATGTATTTGCGGTGGTTCAACCCCAGTGTTTGAAAGCCCGAGCGGAAGCCGTGCCACAGGTGGTAGCCCAAGCTGGCCTGCGCTGCCACGTACAAAATCACATACCAAAGCTGGTGAAACGACGTTACCACCACTTTGTACAAGTTGTCGTTGTGGTTAATATCGGGGTCGGGCGTGCCAAAACGGGCGCGCCAGAAGAAATTATACAGGTGAACAATCAGGAAAACCAGGATAATTGAGCCCAAAATACCCATGTTGCGCGAGGTCCACTCCGAGTTTTGCTTGGCCTGCCACTGGTCGTATTTGTGCGAGCGGGCACCCTTGTTGCGGATGGTTAGCATCAGGGCCTCATAGATGTGGAAGCCGAAACCCAGTACCAAACCCCACTCGACGGTGCGGATGATAGGGTTGTGACCCATGAAGTGCGAGTACACGTTGAACGCTACCCCGTCGTCATTCTTGAAGAGTTGGAGGTTGCCCACCAGGTGCACCACCAGAAACGAGCAGAGAAACAAGCCCGTGAGGGACATGATAATCTTGCGCCCGATGCTGCTGGTGAAGGTTTTGGTAAACCAATTCATAAAATTATCAGCAAAAAAAAAGCTACTTAAACCGCTCAAAGGTAGCGCCCGGCAAAGCGCTCCCCAAGCC
>CAXUKA010000119.1:0-16030 GCA_964251335.1 uncultured Hymenobacter sp. | reverse complement strand
CCTTTACGAGCTTCATAAAGGGCGCGTAAAACTCGTCGGGTACGGTGAGAATGACTTGGCGCATGCTGCAAGATACGTAGTTTGAAAAGTAACTGCCGAAGCCGATGCTTTTGTTCAGTGCGGCGGCCAGCTAGCGTTTTACGTGGTCTTCGCCCAGCGCTTGGCGCGCCATTCGGCCTGCTGCTCGGGCGTGAGAAACGTCCAGGCCACAAAGCGGCTTTTCTTCTGGCCCTGCGCCATGTCGATGGTTTTTACCTCCACGGCTTCAGCCCATTGCAGCTCTTTGTTGATGCCGGGCAGCGTGTGGCTTTGCGATACCAGCGTGGTAAACCAGAAGGTGGAAGTGGGTATCTGGTGGCTTTCTTTCACCATCAGGCGCACGAAGGTTTCTTCGCCGCCAGGGTACCATAGCTCGCTGGCCTGCCCGCCAAAATTGCGCACGGGCGGCGCGGAGCGGCCGGCATTGCGGCCGCTCAGGTTGGCGGTTTTGCGGCGGGTGCCGGCCTCTGCCTCGGCCAGCGAGGCGAAAAACGGCGGGTTGCAAATAGTAGCGTCGAACACCTCGCCGCGCTTGGCTATGCCGGTGAGGATATGCTGGGATTCGGGCTGGTGGCGGATATCGATGCTGCCTTGCAGCGCATCATTGGCGGCCACGATATTGCGGGCGGCGCGCAGGGCTACAGGGTCGGTTTCGGAGCCCACGAAGCGCCAGCCATACGCTTGGTGGCCGATGATGGGGTAAATGCAGTTGGCCCCCACGCCGATATCGAGCACCGAAATACCCTTGCCACGCGGCACTACACCGCCGTTGCTATCGGCCAGCAAATCAGCCACGTAGTGCAGGTAATCGGCGCGGCCAGGGATGGGCGGGCACAGGTAGCCGGCTGGAATATCCCAATGCGCAATGCCGTAAAACTGCTTTAGCAGCGCCTGGTTTAGCGCTTTCACAGCCTCGGGATTGGCAAAATCGACGGAGGCATCGCCGAATTTATTGACTTGCACGAAGGCCGCAAGTGGCGGACTGGCTTTGGTCAGGGCAGGAAAATCGTAGCGCTCGCGGTGCGGGTTGCGCGGGGGTAGCACGTTCTTGCTGGCGAGCAAGTCTTTGGGTGGTTGGCTCATAAGCGAAGGGCGATTAAATCGCCAATTTTGGGTGGGGTGCACGGGCCGGGCTGGCAGCCTCAACCGCCAGTGGGCTACCCTGGCCGGGAAATCCCACTAGCACATAACCAGCAGAGCAAAAGGCTACTGCAAGAAAACGGCAGCAAGCCGACGCTCAAAGTTACGCGTTCACTCGCTGAAGGCTGGTAGCAGCCGGAGCACACAAAAAATGCTGGCCCGGATACCGGGCCAGCATTTCTATTATATCCTCCTTCTAAATGCTTAATTAATTTACCATTCTCAACACGTATACAGCTAACTGATAAGCTATAGCCTACTTTATTAATTTACTTTCTGCACCCGGCCCCGGCGCACTACTTTGCCGCCTGCTTCTACCGTCAGCACATAGCTACCAGCCGGATAAGCCTGAAGGTCAACCGCTAGCGAGGTGGTAAGTTCGCCGCTCAGTGCTTCAGCGTGTACTACCTGGCCGGTGCTGTTGGTGAGGTACCAGCGGCCGGCACCCGAAAGTGGGGTTTCCCAGGTCACGATAGCGCGGTCGGCGGTCGGGTTGGGGTAGATGCTGAGGGCGGCGGTGCTCACGGCCGTAGGCTGCACGGCCACCACTGGGCTGTAGGCTATCGTGCCATCCAGGTCCATTTGCTTGAGGCGGTAGTAGCTGATGGTGCTCAGCGGGGCAGCGTCGAAGTAGCTATAGATGTGGCTGTTTTGGGTGGTGCCCATGCCGGCTACCGTGGTCAGTTTGGCGAAATCAGTGCCATTGGCTGAGCGCTGTATCTCGAAGCCAGCGTTGTTTTGTTCGCTGGCGGTGGTCCAGTTTACGGCCACGCCAGTACCCTGCGGCGCGGCGCTGAAGCTGGTGAGCGTAACGGGCAGCGGCTGGATGGTGCCATATACCTGAAGCTCGTAAAGCGAATAGCCATAGTTGGTGCCCCGCGTCAGGCCGTGCATCCGCACGTAGCGGCCGGTAGCATTTAGCGCCAATTCGGTGTAGCGCAAGGAATTATTGCTCACTTTCGCCACGCCCTTCCACGTGATGGCATCATTGGAAACTTCCACTTTAAAGTCTTTACCATAGGCGACTTCCCAAATCAGGTACACCCGCGAAATTGTAGCCGTGCCACGCAAGTCAACGTACACCGTCGCCGAATCCTGATAGGCGCTGCCCCAACGAGTAGTATTATCATTGTCAAGGCCTTGGCTAGCAGGATAACCGCCCTGAGTAGACGATGCTACGCCAGCTTTGCCATTCGATAGGTTGTTAGCGGTATTGTAGGAATAATTAAAAACCTCAAACTCATAAAGCGAATAGCCGTATTGCGTAGCCCGCAAAGTACCATTCATCCGCACGTAGCGGCCGCTGGTGGCCAGGTTAGGGTACTCGTTGGCCGTGGTAGCATTGTTAGTGACAGTCACCACCGTCTTCCAGGTCGCATTGTCGTTCGATACATCGAGGGTGAAGTTCTTGCCATAAGCATTTTCCCAGGTCAGCCGGATGCGGTCGATACTCTGCACCGAGCCCAGGTCCACGGTGATGGATTGCGCATCGCTCGCCGGACTTTCCCAACGGGTGTTGCCATTGTTATCAAACGCATTGGCGGCGGCTTGCACCGGCGTTGAAGATGTAGTAGCGGTTTTGCCAAGTGCCAGATTTTGAGCCAGCACCGGCTTAGTCGTCAGCAACACCAGAACAATCAGCCATTGCAAATAGAGGCGTAAGGAATTTTGCATTATAGAGGGTGTATAGAGCGTTTTAATGATTCAAAACTACCTTATGCACCCACCCAAAATCTGGCTAAAACGTCTGGTTTAACCGTTTTCCAGTCCAACTAGGTTAATTCCTGTGCGAATGATTTATGGACCGCTTGCAGGCGTAATGCATTCTTATTGAATACTCGACCCATAATACAAGGCTTAGCTTTATACCAAAGAAGGCCATGCTCCTACCGAGCATGGCCTTCTAATCAGATAAAATATACCTATTCTAATAAGCTGCCGTAAAGCGCTGGCGGCTGAACTGGTGCTTTTCCACCTCATCCAGTACCGCGATTGCCAGGTCTTCACCCGACAAAATGCTGCGGCCCTCAGCGTTAAATACCGGGCTCTCAGTGCCCAGACGGTAGTGGCCGGTGCGCCCGGTGTCGATGCCAGGATGCATCTCGATGGCCGGGCTGAAGAATGTCCAGTCGAGCTTGGTGTTCTGCTTCAGCACGTTGAGGTAGTCGCGGGCGGCGGTAGCGCCAGCTTTAATCTCGGCCGGAAACTGCGGGCCATCTACTAGCTGCTTGCCGTCGATGTAGAGGCTGCCGGCCCCGCCGATTACCAGGTAACGCGACACGCCGGCTTCTTCGGTGGCTTTTTCGAGGTCTTTCAGGCCGGCCAGCGAGTCGTTGTAGATGTTGGGGTTGTCCCAGCCGGGGTTGAAGGCGCTGATTACGATATCGTGGCCAACCAGCTGCTTGGCAAGTTGGTCGGGCTGGGTTACGTCGCCGGCCACAACGGTTAGGTTCTCGTTTTCTACGGTCAGTTTAGCCGGGGTGCGCAAGATGGCGGTTACCTGGTGGCCGCGGTCGAGGGCTTCGGTGAGCAGGCGCGAGCCAACGAAACCGGTGGCACCGATGAGAGCAATTTTCATGGGATAAGTTGGTAAGTAGAAGGTTACGGCAGCCGCTGCAAGTATTGAAGCGATTACGACAACAAAAGTACAAGCTCTAAAGCTTATTGTAACCATCATTGTTACAATAAGCGACAAAAAAAAGTCAGCAGCTCACGACCTCGCCTACGCCGACGACCACCTCGGCAATAGTCACGCCCGCCAGCTCTTTTTCCAGCGCGGCCTGGGCGCGCATCAGCGTTTCATCAAGCGCACCCTGAATATTGCGGCCCACCGGGCACTTGATATTGGGCGCTTCGTGCATGCTGAACAAGCGACCCTCCACCACTTCCACGGCCTGATACACGTCGAGCAGGGTGATATTGGCCGGGGCGCGGCGCAAGTAGGTGCCGCCCACCGCCGCCCTTATTTCAACCAAGCCTGCTTTCTTCAGCTGCCCCAGTATCCGCCTGATTACTACCGGGTTAGTACCCACACTACCGGCCATGCGGTCGGAGGTCAGCAACTCGCCTGGCGGCGTGGTGGCCAGCAGCGTCAGGACATGAACGCCTACGGAAAAACGGCTGCTAATCTGCATGGTTCAGAACTCTTTGGATGCTTCGGCCAACTCGGCACGCAGCGCTTTCGGCAATGAGGCCACTACCAATTGGTACGAATGGGTTATCCACTCGCGCTGCTGGGCCATGGTAGCGCCAGCGCCGACCACGATGGTATTCCAATGCTTTTTATTCTGGTGAAAACCCGGCCGCACGAAGTCGAACTGCTCGCGCAGCTCGACGGCCCGCTCCGGGTCGCACTTCACGTTAAAGCTCTCGAACGTCTGCAAATTGGTGAGCGCGAATAGCTTGCCGCCCACCTTAAACACCAGCGTGTCCGGCCCGAATGGCAGGTCTTCGCTCGCGCCGGGCAGGCTCAGGCAAAAATCGCGGAAGTCTTCGATGTTCATCAGCCCGACTTAGCGAATAAACCAGCGGTACAGCAGCACGCACAACCCCACCAAGAACATGGCCATGCTCAGCTTATTGATAAAGTGCATGGTACGCAAGTTGAAATTGGTCTTGCGATTCGGGTCGTTCTTGCGGAAGAAATACCCGAAAGCGGGGCCGAAATTGAAAAGGTCTTTACCGTTCATGGCAGGTATAAAATGAGTCTATTATCAGCAAATTAACACCCAGCGCGGCCGAATGATTGCGCCACTAACCTAATATATCAAGCTATTTCTACCGCTCGCCGCTCGCGCCACGCCAGCCCCTCGGGCAGCTCGGCAGCCGAAAACTCCAGGTGAATGACCCGGCGCGGCCGGTCGCTGGTGCTGCGGTTGGAGGCGTGTAGCAACAGGGGCTTCATGAGCATAGCACCACCGGCGGGCACGGCGCACACGGCGGCCGTAGCCGTCTGATTGGCAATGGTTTCGGCGGGCACTACACCGCGCTGGTGCGAGCCGGGCACTACTTTGAGCGCGCCGTTGGTGGCGTCGCAGTCGTCGAGGTGCAGGCGAATGGTGACGGTATTTTCGAGTACTTCGGGCGGGGGCTGCACGGCCACCCAACCGGCCTTGGCGGTCCAGGGGCCGAAGCCGGGCAGGTCGGCGCGACGGTCCACGTTTATCATCAAATCCTGATGCCAGGCCACCAGCCAGTTAGACTGCGCGGGCTTGTCGAAGTAGATGCCTTTGGTGAGGTGGCAGCCGGCGGGAAAGAGCTGGCCCAGCAGCTCGCGCAGGGCAGGCGTGTCGAGTAGCGGCCAGAGCGCGGGTATCTCGCCCAGCAAATTGCGAATGGCAAATACGTCCTGACTGCGGCGGAAATTGGCGCTGGCGGCGGGGGCGCTTTCGAGGCAGCCGAGCAGGGCCGCTACTTCGGGCTGGGTGTAGAGCTGCGGCAGTACGGCAAAGCCGGCTGCTTGCAGCTGCTGGATAGAGACGAAATAATTCATACTAGCTACCATAAGCTACTAAGGCACAACTAGTCCCAAATGCTTGTTTCAGAATAGAAGCTAGATTAGGAATGGCTAGCTCAATGGTTGGGGTAAGCATAGCCCGCTTCTGCTGCACCTGCTGGCTTGTCCACCGAAAAATATCGAAATAATCGAGGCCGTTTTCGATAATTTTTAGCTTCTGAGCCTCGTCAAACTCATCATAATCAATCTCACCAGCAGCACCTATCTGCTCATTAGCACTAGGTTGTTCGTTACGGGTGAAGTAGAATTCAAGCATATTAGTAGTAATTGCAACTCACGGCGGGTATTTGCAAGAAAGTACTTAGGCTCTTTTATCAAGCCTGCACTAGCGCGAATTACACTGCACCAAACTCGCGCCAGTGGGGAAAATTCCGCAGGTATACACGACTAATCGCCTCGAGCAATTACACCACATTCAGCCGTTTTGGCTTGTTTTAAAATGGAGGTAAGCCGTTTAAAAACCTTACTATTCAGCTTTACCAGCAAGACCAGCTTGCGTCGCACTAACTCATTTGACCACCGGAAGTCTCCATAATAATCCAAGTGTGGCTCGATAATGCCAGCATCTTGAAATGCTATAAATTCCTCATAATCAACACCACCTAGTAAAGCTAAATTAAGTCCGCGTGCAGAGGCAGCTTGGTCATCGCGGATAGCATAAAAGTCCAGCATGAGCTAAACCCCCACCGGCTCCACAATTTCCTTCTCAATCCACTTCCCATCCTCGCGCATCAACTCAATCAACTCATCTACGGCCTTCTCTTCGGGGACGGCTTTTTTGATGACATCCTGGCCGCGGTAGAGGGCGATTTTGCCTTTGCCAACGCCCACATAGCCGTAGTCGGCATCGGCCATTTCGCCGGGGCCATTCACAATGCAGCCCATGATGCCGATTTTAATGCCTTTGAGATGGTCGGTACGCTTGCGAATCATGGCGGTGGTTTCCTGTAAGTCGAAGAGCGTGCGGCCGCAACTGGGGCAGCTAATGTATTCGGTCTTGCTCATGCGGGTGCGGGCTGCCTGCAAGATACCGAAGCTCAGCTGATTGAGGCCGTCGAGGTTAGCGAGCCATTCCTCTTGCGTTTGCTCGGCGGCCAGCTGGCGGGTGGTGAGAACTACACCATCGCCGAGGCCGTCGATGAGCAGGCCGCCGAGGTCGGTGGCCGCGTCGAGCTGGGTTTGTTCGGCCGACTGCACGGGGTAGCTGCGGGCCACTACTACGGGGCAGCTTACCTGGCTGGTTATCAGCTCGAAGAAGGCGCGGCGCAGCTCGGGCATGGCGTGCGCGTTCATGGTGTAGAACACGACTACCACGGTGGGGTCCTGGCGCAGGCGGGCGAGCAGTCTGGCATCAAGCTCGTCGATGCTCAGCAGCAGGAAGTTGAGCTGCGGGTGGTGGGTCGATACCTCGTCGGGGTGTTGGTCGGCCATGTAGCGGTCGGCCGTCATGAGCGGGTAGTGGTCGAGGCGGCGGCCGGCATCAATCCACGCGGGGTAGTTCACGACTTCCTTCAGGCCATTGGGCAGCATGAAGGGCGCGGGCCGCTCGCCGGTATAGATGTAGTCGGCCCCGAGGTCCGACATCTGAAACTTATCCAGAAACGGCGAATACAGGTGTCCGGCAGCGCGCAAGTCGGCGTATTCCAACTGGGGCAGGCGCGACAAATCGGCAATAACGCGGGGCACATTCAACCCACCAAAATTGGCTACCTCGTGCGTGTGGCGGCGGTAATACTGGAACGGATTGATGGGCTCCTCCCCTTCCAAGGGTTTAATCGGCTGCGCTAGCGCCGCCCTACCGATATATCGGTCAATCAGCATTTTAGCCACCGGGGCCTCAGCCTCGGGGGCTTCGGTGAGCGATACGCGCACGGTGTCGCCAAGGCCGTCTTCGAGCAGCGTGCCGATGCCCACGGCACTCTTGATGCGGCCGTCTTCGGCTTCGCCGGCTTCGGTCACGCCGAGGTGCAGCGGGTAGGGTTGCAAGCCTTCTTCGTCGAGCTTTTGCACCAGCAGGCGGTAGGCCTGCACCATCACTTGGGTGTTGCTGGCTTTCATGCTCAGCACCACGTCGTAGTAGTTTTCTTCTTCGCAAAGGCGCAGAAACTCCAGCGCCGACTCCACCATGCCAAGCGGCGTATCGCCGTAACGGCTTAATATCCGGTCGGATAGCGAGCCGTGATTGGTGCCAATCCGCATGGCCGTGCCGTACTGCTTGCAAATTTTCACCAAGGGCCGGAACCGCTCGCGGATGCGCTCGACCTCAGCTGCGTAGCTGGCATCGGTGTAGGCGATTTCCTCAAATTTCTTTTTGTCGGCGTAGTTGCCGGGGTTCACACGCACTTTTTCCACGATGCGGGCAGCCAGTTCGGCGGCATTGGGCGTGAAGTGAATGTCAGCGATGAGCGGCACATTGCAGCCACGTGCCCGCAGCTCTTTCTTGATTTCCAGCAGGTTCTGGGCCTCCTTCACGCTGGGCGCGGTGATGCGCACGTACTCGCAGCCCGCCTCCACCATGCGCAGGGTCTGCTCGACCGAGCCCATCGTGTCCATCGTATCAACGGTGGTCATGCTCTGCACCCGGATGGGATAATCGCCGCCCATGGGCACGCCCCCGATATTTACTACCCGCGCTACGCGGCGTTTGTACTCGGTGAGGCTGGGGCAATATAGCTTGTTCATAACCTGTAAAACTGCGTGCAGAAAGCGAAAGTTGCGACTCGCCGCAAAGGTACGGCCGGCCGCTTGGCGCAACTTACGGGCCAGCTTGGTTGTCTGTCTGACAAGGTTATCATTTTGTTGATTTGCGATGCGTAGACTGAATTATTTACTAGCCAGCGCCGGGCTGCTGCTGGCCGCGCCCAGCTTCGCCCAAAGCGTGGCCGTGCTCAAGTTTCCCGATTTGCAAAAGCGCCTCGCTCGCCCCAGCGACACGACTTACGTAGTCAATTTCTGGGCGACCTGGTGCGGGCCGTGCGTGCAGGAACTGCCCGATTTTGAGAAAGTGCGCGCCGCCCAAACTGGCAAAAAAGTAAAATTTGTGCTCGTAAGCCTCGACTACGCCTCGCAGCTCGATAAGAAGGTGAAGCCCTTCGTGCAGAAGCGCAGCCTGAAATCAGAAGTGTTACTGCTCGATGAAGCCGACCCCAATACCTGGCTGCAAAAAGTGGACAAGAAATGGTCGGGCTCGATTCCGTTCACGCTGATTTATAACAACCAAGCGCAGAAACGGGCTACTTTTGAACAGCCGCTCACGGCCGCTGAACTGACGACGGAGCTGCAGAAGTTTTTGTAAATTAGCTAGCCTACGTTTGTCATGCTGAGCGCAGCGGAGCGGAGTCGAAGCATCTTGGTTGGGGTACTAACTCCATAACGCCAGCAACGAAGCGGCCAAGATGCTTCGACTCCGCTCCGCTGCGCTCAGCATGACGGATATGGTACCGGTTTATCTCCTCCCCTTTTAACCTTACTCCCATGAAAAAAACACTCTCGCTGCTCGCCCTCTGCGTGCTCGTCCTCAGCAGCTTCATCCTGCGCCCCACCGCCGAGGGCTACAAAGTCGGTGACAAAGCCGCCGATTTCAAGCTTAAAAATGTGGATGGCAAGCTGGTGTCGCTGGCCGACAACAAGGCCGCTAAAGGCTACATCGTCGTCTTTACTTGCAACACTTGCCCCTTTGCCAAAGCCTATGAGGACCGTATCATCGCCCTCGATAAGAAATACGCCTCATTGGGCTACCCAGTAGTGGCTATCAACCCCAACGACGCAGCCAACGTGCCCGGCGACTCCTACGCCGCTATGCAGAGCCGTGCTAAGGAGCATAACTACACCTTTCCCTATTTGCAGGACGAGACGCAGCAGGTAGCGCACACCTTCGGCGCCACGCGCACGCCGCACCTATACGTGCTTAAGCGCCAAGGCTCGGACTTCGTGGTATCCTACGTAGGTGCCATTGACGACAACTCGGAAGATGCCAAATTGGTGAAAACCAAATACCTGGAAAACGCCATGAGCGATATAATCGCTGGCAAGCCGGCTGCTACGAATACCACGCAAGCCATCGGCTGCGGCATTAAGTGGAAGAAAGGCGCATAAGCTGACTGCGTTTCTTTAAGAAGCCTATAAACCGGTCTGTCATGCTGCGCAAGGTCAGCATGACAGACCGGTTTTTTATCGTGAGCTGTTACTCATTAACGGTCAGCACAATTTTGCCGATGTGGGCGCTGCTTTCCATGCGCTGGTGCGCGGCCACAGCCTCCGCCAACGGAAAGGTGCGGTCAATAATCGGGCGGAATTTCCCAGCCTCAATCAACGGCCAGACGTGCTTTTCAACTTCAGCGGTCAGCGCGGCTTTGAAGTCGGCCGAGCGTGGGCGCAGTGTGCTGCCCGTGATGGTGAGGCGGCGACTCATTACCTGCATGGCATTGAACTCGACTTGCGCGCCCTGCATGGCGTTGATAAAAACTAAGCGGCCGTCTTCGCGCAGCAGGCGCAGATTTTTGGGCGTGTAGTCGCCGCCTATCATGTCGAGAATCACGTCGATGCCGACTTCTTTGAGTACTTGCTCGAAGTCGTCGGCTTTGTAATTAATAGCCCACTCGGCCCCGAGGCGGCGGCAGGCTTGGCACTTGGCCTCGTCGCCGGCCGTGGCGGCCACGCGGCTGCCCAGCGCCCGCGCCAATTGGATGGCCGTGGTGCCAATGCCACTGCTGCCACCGTGCACCAGCAGCATTTCGCCAGGCTGCAAATGGCCCCGCTGAAATACATTGTGCCACACCGTAAATAGGGTTTCGGGCAGGGCAGCCGCCTCGACCATGCTCAGGCCAGCGGGCACAGGCAGGCAATGGCGCGCATCAACTACGGCGTATTCGGCGTAGCCGCCCGCTGCTACGAGGGCGCACACGGCATCGCCGGGCTGCCAGCGTGGGGTATCGGGGCCGCAGGCTTCGATGGTACCGGCTATTTCGAGGCCGGGCACCATGCCGGCTACATCGCCGCTGCCGGCGTATTTGCCTTGGCGCATGAGCACGTCGGGGCGGTTGACGCCGGCGGCGTGGATACGAATGAGTACCTGGCCGGCGGCGGGTTGGGGCTGGGCAGTTTCATGTGGTTGTAATACCTCGGGGCCACCGGGCTGTTGAATCAGAATTGCATTCATGGCGGCTTTAACGCTAAAAAATCAGGGCCGGCTGCTTGCGCAACCGGCCCTGATTTTTTAGCGTGAGCTTTGTACTTCGCTCTCAGCCGGACGCCCGCTACTAAACGCGAGCTACAAAGCTGGCACTACTGCTACTGAGCCAGCTGCTTGCGCAGTGCCTGGACCTCGTGTTCTAGTTCCAAGTTGCGGAAGGTCACTTTGGCCTCCAGGTCGGCGTAGGAATTAACGAGCTGCTCTTGCAGATTCTTCTCCTCCGTGATGTCGGTGTTGGTACCGCACCAGCGCACTATCTGGCCATCGGCGTCGCGCACGGGCAAGGCCCGCGATAGAAACCAGCGGTACTGCCCATCGTGGCCGCGCAGCGGGAAAACATCCTGCCAGGGCTCGCCCGCCGCGATAGAGGCTGAGTATTTAGCGGCTACTTCGGTTACGTGGTCGGGGTGCTGCACTCTTTTCCAGCCGTCGCCCTCCATTTCAGTTAGCGTCGCGCCGGTGTAGTTGTACCACCGGTCGTTGTACCAGAAAATGTAGCCCGTGGCATCGGCCATCCAGGCCATTTGCGGAATGGCATTGGCCAGGGTCATAAAATCCTGCTCGCGCTGTTGCAGCTGCTCGGTCGCTATTTTCTGGTCGTGGATGTCGGTACACGTGCCAAACCACACCACAATGTTGCCAGCAGCATCGCGCCGGGGGCGGGCCTGGCCCAGAAACCAGCGGTAGTCGCCCTGCTGCGACTTAAACCGATACTCAATCTCGTAGTCTTCGCCAGTGGCCAGCGAGTGACCCCAAATCTGGCGAGCACGGGCGCGGTCGTCAGGGTGCAGCAGATTGTTCCACATATCGGGCCCCACGCTATCGGCTAGTGTGTAGCCGGTGTAGTCGGTCCAGCGCTGGTTGAAATAAATGTGGAAACCAGTAGGGTCAGTTATCCAAACCAGCTGCGGAATAAAATCGGCCAAAAACTGAAATTCGCTTTCAATCGAAGTTGGCAGCGTGGGGACGATAGCGGAAGAAGAAGCCACGACAAAAAAACAGTGCTAGCAGATACTAAATAAGTTACGGACGGTCGAGCTGCATTTCCAGCCCCGAGCTGAAGTACAGATTCAATTGCGACCGAGCACCGTCGGTGGTGCGGCGCAGGCGCGTCACGAGGGCGCGGGTTTCCTCGCGGGGCAGATTTAGGCGCAGGTAGGGCCGGTTTAGCAACTCATCGCGCTGCACGGCCCAGCTACCCGTTTCGCTTTGGTTAGGGGCTTGTAATTCAAATAGCTGGCCGTCGAGCACTAAGCTAGTAGCCTGGGCCAATGGACTAGCCGGGTCGGTGCGATTGAGCACGCGGTGGGCCACCCGCCAAGCGCCGGCGAGGTAGTCGTCGGGCACTTTTTGTAGATTAACGTCGAGTAGCAAATCAGACATGAGCAGAAGGCTGACTGGGGTAACCAGCAGCGTAAAAGGCGTAACGAAGATGCAAGTAACAGGTTGGTTAAAAGTTGTGCAAGAACCACCTTTACTAACTTCCCGCGCTTTAGTATAGTTCAGCTAAGGCCTACTAGCTAGCCGCCTGCTAGGCATTAAAGATATGTTTATCAAATAACTACCCTACACTTTCCAGCTTTATTGCAAGCTGACCCCAGCCAGACCGATAGGCCAAATTTTATACGCGTCGTATATACGACAGCGCCCACCGCTAGCCCCGCTCATAGTTGAGTTAGCCGCAACGCTTTTCTTCGAACTATGAAACGTTTTCCCTTCCCAGCCGGGCTACCAGGCCACATAGCCGGTGCCGCCCGCCAAGCTGGCCGCCGCGCTGGGCAAACCGGCCGGCTCTTTCGCCAGCTCGTGCAGCGCGCCCTCGACTCGGTGCAGGACGTGCTACGGGCCGAAGTCGAGAACGGCCACGCCCGGCTAGTCATTGATTTTCTGACCGATAAAGCCTTGCCCGCCGCCCGCGTGCTGCTGCTGGAGCGCATGACCGCTCGGCTGCTGCTGCGCTTGGGTTTGCGCGGCGCTTTTATGAGTAACGTGGCCGGCTGGGTGCTGCCCTTCGTGCTCGAAAAGCTATTTCAGGTGGCTCGCACCAGCGGCCTGCTCGCCAAAATCGAAGCTAACCCCACCGTAGCTGACACCTTGAGCCGCATAGATGAATTGCGCCAAGCCGCCGCTCGCCTCATTTTCCCCGATGGCGAAACGGGAGCCGTAGAGCTTACCGATGAAGAAGCCAAAGAATTGTTGGACAGAACACCTAAAATCAGTAATACCTAGCCCAGGTGCGATGTAGCGCTTCGAGGTACTTGGGTTAGTCCTAAATTAGAAAATCCTAAATTAGAAAATAATAAAAAAACGTCTGTCATGCTGAGCTTGTCGAAGCATCTCTATCGCTTCATTGCAACGGCACTGATTACTAATGAGGTAGAGATGCTTCGACAAGCTCAGCATGACAGACGTTTTTTTGCTTTGGCTAATTCAGCAACAGGGCTAGTACCCTTCGGCTAGCTTCACTGAGTTTTCCAGTGGCTGGCCAGTACGCAAGTGCTCCAGATTCCGCACGAGTTGGTCGATTTTGCCCTCAGACTCGCGAGGCTGGCCGCCGCCGGTGTGCTGCGTGAGCAGCACGTTGGGCAACGTCCAAAGCGGGTGGCCGGCCGGAATAGGTTCGGCGGCTGTTACGTCGAGCACGGCCCCGCCGAGGCGACCGGCTTGCAGCGCCTCAATAAGCGCCGGCTCATCGGTAGTGTTGCCCCGGCCCACGCTGGCATAGAGGCTGCCTGGGCGCATGGCGGCCACAAGCTCGGCCGAGAAAAACTTATCGGCGCTGCCGGGCAGGCAGTTTATTACAATGTCGGTTTCGGGTAGGGCGGCGGCTAGGTCTTCTTTCGAGTGCAATTGCGCCTGTGGGTCGGTGCGGGCCAGCAGCTGCACCGCGCAGCCAAAGCCGCTGAGCTGCTCGCGCACGGCCTGGCCGATGGCACCCGCGCCTAGTATCACCACGCGCTTGCCGCGCAATAAGCCTTGGCGGGTGCGCATCTGGTGGCCTACCCAGCGCTGCTCGGCTTGCAGCAGCACCAGCTCGGGCAAGAGGCGGTAGAGGGCCAGCAGGCCAGCCACCATCGTTTCGGCGCAGGGCCAAGCGAAGAAATCGCCCATGTTCGCCACAGGACTAGAAAGCTTCACATCCTTGTAGCGGTCGAAACCAGCCGAGTCTATCTGCCAGAATGTTAGCTGCGGTAGCGGGCCAGCCGTGAGCCATGCGGCGGGCGGGTTCCCAAATAGCACATCGGCCGTTTGCAGGGCGGCGGGTGGCTGGTCGGCGGGTGAGCCTTCGTTAAAAATCGGCTCGACATCGGCGGGCAGCTGCCGCCGCAGGTAAGCGCGCGCTGCTTCGTCGAGCGCGGTGTACACAAAGATTTTCATAAACGCAGGCAAAAACATAGCGTAGCCGTGATGCGGTCAGGGCCTATTCAACAAAACAGGCACCCGCGAAACTCACGGATGCCTGTTTTTAATTCATTAACGGCTACTCTTAGTCTTGGCGGTCGATGCCGTGGCTATCGTTCTTGAGGTCTTCCTCGGGGGTGGTGTCGGAGCCTTGCAGCTGGCCGGCGGCAGCTAGCAGGGCAGCACTCAGCTTCTCTACGTGCGTGCGGGTATTGCCTTCGGCAAAGTGCGATACGCGAGCTGTTTCGTTGCCCAGGTGGTGCAGCAGGCGGCCTACTTGGTCGCCATCGTACGTGCCACCGTTCAGGAGCGCTTTCAGGCTTTGCAGGTCGGTGGTAAGCTGGTGCAGTTCAGGGTTGTGGGCAGCTTTCAGGTCTTCAATCCAGCGTTGCAGGTTGTTGTCGAGGCCCGATTTGGTGGCTTCTTCTTGCAAGTCGCCGGTGAGCAGCTTGATGGCGCTTTCCAGGTGTACCTGGTGCTGCGTTGCGGTCTTTTCCATATGTTCGAAAGAGAGTTTTGGATGGGGAGTATTGCCTTGCCCAAACGGAAAGCAACGGCCTGGGGTTGGCCGCTACCCCCAGCCCCAATAAAAATGCCTCCCCTTGGTGGGGAGGCATTGCACTAATAATAGACCTGTAACGACTTAGTTGATAAATCTATAGCAATAGTATATCGATGCAATAAAACTCCGTAATCTATTCGATGCGGCTCATGCGCTCTTTCACGGCTTCGAGGGCCACGCGCATGTTCACAATGTCGGCGCGGGCAGCCTCTTGCTCTTTCAAGTTGGTGTCAATCATGTTGTTGAACTGCTGCAATTCGGCGGCGTTGGTGGCCAGCATCTGCTGAATCTCGATTTTGCGGGCCTTATTCTTTTCGATATCCTTCTTAATGTTGTTGGATTTTTCGATAACGGCCATATTGTTGTTCTGCGACTGCACCAGGGCCTTTTCGGCATCGGCAATCTGGGCCATCAGGTCTTCGCGGTACATCGAGCGGGCGAAGTCTTTGAGGTATTTCTCGGCGGCTTTCCACTGGCTGGGAGTCGACTCGCGGCCCAGGTAAGCGTTGCCGAGGTCGATGCTCCACCACACGCCGGTGCCGGTGGGCAGGGCATCGACGCGGCTGATAACGCGGATAGGTGTAGCCGAAATCTCAGGGATAACGACGCCGTCCATTGTCACGATGCCCTTATTATTTTTCACCTTGCCCGGAAACTGCTCGCTGAGCTGCTTTACCCAGGAGGTTTCTACGCGCTTGTTGTCGAGCTGAATGCTTACCTGCTGGCCTTTGCGCGGAATATTATTAACAGATTTATCGGCTTCTTCAACCGGCGAGCGCTGTGCCGAAACCCGCAGCCCTGCTAGCACCAGCAGCAGAACCAATAGTATTTTTTTATTCATAACGACTAAAAGTAAGAAGCTTATAAAATGAGATAAAACGAAGTTTAATACCCGCTATTCTTTACGGGCAGCCAAATTTAAGCAGGCTTTTCTGCATAAAAACAAGAAATTTATATTTTTTTTAGTAAATCCGATTTTTTATTATTTAAGTACTATTCTTAGCCTTCGCCATTAGTGAGCAGACCGGCAACAAAAGCCCGCCGCCGTAGTTTAAAGGGTCTATGTCTGAGCTGACCATTTGCCGCACCGAGCATTTCAATGCGGCCCACCGCCTGCACAATCCGGCCTGGGATGACGCCCACAACCAGCAGGTTTTTGGCAAGTGCAACAACCCTAACT
>CAXUKA010000118.1:0-16076 GCA_964251335.1 uncultured Hymenobacter sp. | reverse complement strand
GTCTATGACCGGGCAGAAGATATCTACGATGACTTGCTCGTTCAACTGCAAGGTGCCAACGTTGATATTAACGCAACTAGCGCTAAAGTTACTGCGGCTGGTACGCTCAATACCATTGTGCCACTAGGTGCGGAAGATATTGTATTCGGTGGTGGTGCCGCAGCATTGGTAAACTGGAAGCGTTTTGCAAACAGCTTGCAACTGCGTATCCTACTGCGCGAGTCGCAAACTAAAGATGCTGCGCGCAATGCTTCGGTAGCTGCTAAGCTGGCCGCTTTGCAAACGGCTACTCTTACTAGTGGTAGTGCTAACTTTGATGGCTTTATCACAGCCGATGTAACTGTTAACCCCGGCTACCTGCAAAGCTCCGGTCAGCAGAATCCATTCTTTTCTACTTATGGCTTAACTGCTGCTGGTGGTAGTGCTGGTACTCGCTATTATCAGATTCCTACGCGCTATATACTGAATCAGTATATAGCCAATCGTGACCCCCGCGTATCGCAGCTTTACACTACGGGCACCACTACTGCTCCTAAAAGGATTGTTGCTACATACGCTGGCGCTACTACTACCGGCACCACTGTTACGACATCTACAACGGGCTATTATAATGGCACGGATGCTGGCGAATCAGACCCGCCTGGCCTCTCGACCGGTAACGTTGCTTCGTTCCTGCGTATTGGTAATATCACGCCTACCTATGGTGGTATCACTGGCTCTGGCATCCTGAAAGGGCTGAATGCGCCTACTCCGCTCATGCTGCTTTCTGAGCAGCTATTCAACCGGGCTGAAGCTGAAACCCGTGGGCTGTTCACCGGTGGTAATACTGCTGCCGAAACTGACTACAACAACGGTGTGCTGTCCTCGTTCCTGACGTTCTATCGCCTAGCTACGACCCCTCCCGGCACACTTGCTTCGGCTTCGCCTTCGGCTACCCCTGGCTATCCACAGTACACTGCTTACATTACTGCTGGCGCTACAAATCCGTTGGTTAATTTTGCCAGTGCTGCTACTGGTGCCAATGGCAAACAAGCTATTATCCTTTTCCAGAAATACCTGTCTGAGAACTCGATAGCTAGCACTGAAGCACTAGACGACTACCGCCGTACTGGCTTACCAGCCATCATGATATCGGTAGACCCTCAGGCTCAAACGCGTGGTAGAGTTCCTTACCGTCTGTTTTATCCACAGTCGGAGTTGAACACCAATTCTAACAACGTGCCGAAAGGTGTGACTCAGTATTCGACGATTTTCTGGCAGAACTAATAATACTGCCTTATTAACAAAAAAGGGATGCCCAATTGGGCATCCCTTTTTTGTTGACTTAAAGCTGCAATACAGCAACTAATAGGCTCCTCTTAACACTTAGTTCTGCATCAGGAAGCCCTTGATGTACTCATCCAAGTCGCCATCAAGCACGTTTTGCACGTCGGTGCGCTCAATACCGGTGCGCAGGTCTTTGATGAGCTTGTAGGGGTGCAGCACGTAGTTGCGAATCTGCGAGCCAAAGTCGATGCGCTTCTTGCCGGCTTCTACTTTGTCGCGCTCGGCATTGCGCTTGTCGAGTTCCTGCTGGTAGAGGCGCGACTTGAGCATGCGTAGGGCGTGCTCTTTGTTCATGAGCTGAGAGCGCTCAATCTGCACCGCGATGATGATGCCGCTGGGCGCGTGCGTAAGGCGCACGGCTGTTTCGACCTTATTCACGTTTTGGCCGCCCGCGCCACCGGCCCGGAAGGTGTCCCAACTGATATCAGCGGGGTTGATTTCGATGTTAATCGCATCATCCACCACTGGGTAGGCAAACACGGAAGCAAACGACGTATGTCGCCGCCCGCTGCTGTCGAAGGGCGACATGCGCACCAGCCGGTGCACGCCAATCTCGCTCTTGAGATAGCCGTAGGCAAACGGCCCGTCGATTTCGAGCGAAGCCGACTTGATGCCTGCACCCTCACCGGGCTGGTAGCTTAGCTGCTTCACCGTGAAGCCTTTGCTTTCGCCCCACATAATGTACATGCGCATCAGCATCTCGGCCCAGTCCTGGCTTTCGGTACCACCCGCACCAGGGTTGATGTCGATAACGGCCGGCAGCTGGTCTTCCTCATCGGAAAGCATCCGCTTGAATTCCAGTGCCTCGACTTTCTGCTGGGTAGTCGTGTATTCGGCCAGTATTTCAGCCTCGGTGGCCTCGCCTTCTTTGTAGAAGTCATAGAGCACGTCGGTATCGGCCACGGCCTGCTGCACGGCTTCGTAGTCGTCAGTCCAGGTCTTGATGCTCTTGATTTCCTTGAGCTTAGCCTCGGCGGCCTTCGAGTCGTCCCAGAAGGTCGGGGCCAGGGTTTCGGCCTCAGCCGCGATTACCTGCTCTTTGCGGGCATCGTAGTCAAAGATACCTCCTCAGGGCCTCAGCGCGGCCCTTCAAGTCCTTTATCTGGTCTTGGGTCATGTGGTGAAATAGTGAGTAGTGAACTGGTGAGTTTAGGTGTTCACTGAGCAAAGGTCGAACAAAAAAGGCTGGCCGGGGATTCCGGCCAGCCTTTTCAGCTATAATCGTTTAAAGTAGACTTCTTACCCAACTACTCACTTACCCGTTTACCGCCACCATCCACCCATACGGGTCGGGAGCTTGGCCAGTACGAATGGCATCCAGCGCGGCCCCTACCCGGCGGGCAAAGGCATCGGGAGCCAGCGCGGGCAGGTCGTAGTCGTGGCCCTCGTGGCCGATGGTGGCAATGGCAGCCACTGTGGCCGCCGTACCCACCCCGAAGGCTTCGGTGAGTTTACCGGCTTGCAGAGCCGCTAATATCTCGCGGCTCGATACGCGACGCTCCTCTACTGTCATATCCCAGTCGCGGGCCAATTGTAGCACCGAGCGCCGTGTAATGCCATCGAGGATAGACGTAGAAAGAGCTGGCGTTACCAGTGCGCCATCTATGACAAACATCACGTTCATCGCGCCCGATTCTTCGATGTATTGGTGCTCCGAGGCATCGGTCCAGAACAGCTGGTGATAACCTTGCTCCTGGGCTAGCTTGGTGGGCAGCATAGCCGCGCCGTAGTTGCCAGCGTTTTTGGCATAGCCGGCTCCGCCAGGAGCAGCCCGCACGTACTGCTGCTCAAAGCGCACCCGCAGCGGCTGATTGAAAAACGCTGCCACCGGGCAGGTGATAATGCCAAAGTGATACGTAGCCGAGGGTCGCACCCCCAGAAAACCATCAGTGGCAAACATAAACGGCCGCAGGTAGAGCGCGCTGCCAGGCACATTGGGCACCCAGGCCGCATCGAGCTTCAGCAGCTCGTGCAGGCCTTGCATGTACAATTCTTCGGGTATTTCGGGCATGGCCATGCGGGCTGCCGAAGTATTGAGGCGCTGCCAGTTGGCTTCAGGCCGAAACAAGGCCACTCCCCCATCGGCTTGGCGGTAGGCTTTGCCACCCTCAAAAATGGCCTGCCCGTAGTGTAGGGCCGAGGTAGCCGGGCTAAGCTGCAACGGGCCGTAAGGCACGATACGCGCCGATTGCCAAGCGCCATCCACGTACTCGGCCGCAAACATGTGGTCGGCAAAAAGCTGACCAAAAACCATGTTATTCGGGTCGAGCTCGGCAATGCGCGAGGCAGTGGTGGGCTGAATGTCGAGGGCGATAGTGGCAAGCATAGAAATGGTAGTTAGAAAAGAACTACGGCCGGCAAGTTAACTTACCAGAAACACCGAACGGCAGAATAATCGACCAAGCGGGCACAAGGTTTTGATGATTTACCGCAGAATTCAGCTTGTGCGTGCTTTAAGTGAGTGGCTTAACAAGTTTAGTCGCAAGCTAAAGCTTATGACACACTCACAGGCGCGGCTTCCAGGTAACTTCTTCCACACCCAAGTCGTGTGCCATCGCCCGGCTAAGCACGAATAAGTAGTCGGACAAGCGATTGAGGTACATCACGACCAAGTCCTCTACCGGCGAATCTTCGCCCAACTGCACGGCCAGGCGCTCGGCGCGGCGACACACGCAACGCGCCACGTGCCCAAACGACACGGATGGATGCCCACCCGGCAGCACAAATTCGCGGAGCGGAGCCAGGGTTTCGTTGAGCTGGTCCATCTCGGTTTCGAGCAGGGCCACATCGGCGGTATGCAGGTCGGGTAGGCGCTTGTGCACGTCCTTGTCGGGGTCGGTGGCGAGGTGCGAGCCAATGGTGAAGAGCCGGTCCTGGATTTCCTTGAGTAGCGGGCGGCGCGGCGTATTTACTTCTTGGTCGCGGAGCAGGCCTACGTAGGAGTTTAGCTCATCCACAGTGCCGTAGCAGTCGATGCGCAGGCTCGATTTGGGCACCCGCGTGCCGCCAATGAGCGAGGTGAGGCCTTTGTCGCCGGTTTTAGTGTAAATCTTCATCGCAGATTTAAACGGATTAAACGGGTTTCGCGGATACGCCGCTGCGCGGCTGGCTGGCCTTGCTGCTTTTGTGGGCTTACTACTCGCTAGCTACTGAGGGAGTTAATTGCCGGCTGGGCTATGTTGTGATTTATATCGTCGGTTTCGATGAGGCCGTCGCGCAGCCGCACGATGCGGTGGGCGTAGTGGGCGATATCCTCCTCGTGCGTCACCATGATGATGGTGTTGCCTTTGGCATAGAGCGCTTCGAAAAGGCCCATGATTTCGTAGCTGGTCTTTGAGTCGAGCGCCCCGGTAGGTTCGTCGGCCAGCAGCACGCTGGGGGTATTTACGAGGGCACGGGCAATGGCTACGCGCTGACGCTGGCCGCCGCTAAGCTCATTGGGCCGGTGGCTGGCGCGGTCGGCTAAGCCTACTGACCGCAGAGATTCGAGGGCGATGGCATTGCGCTCGCGCTTGTTTAGGCCGGCGTAGATGAGCGGCAGGGCTACGTTTTCGAGGGCGGTAGACCGAGGCAGCAGGTTAAAAGTTTGGAAGACGAAGCCGATTTCCTTGTTGCGCACTTCGGCCAGCTGGTTGTCGGTCATGCGGCTCACGTCCTGGCCGTTGAGGATGTACTGGCCGCTGCTGGGCGTGTCGAGGCAGCCCACAATGTTCATAAGCGTACTTTTGCCCGAGCCTGAAGGCCCCATAAAGGCCACGTATTCACCGCGCTCGATGTTGATGCTTACCGAGCGCAAAGCATGGATGTGCTCGGTGCCCATCACATACTCCTTGGCGATGTTGGTAGTTTGAATAACGAACGGCGTGGTCGGAGCAGAAGGCATGGTGCAGAAAAGTTAGCGGCTGGGAGTGAGCGGTGCGGCATCGGCCGAGAAGGCGGCCATTGCAGCCGCATGAGCAGCCCGGTGAGCAGCAAATTGCGTAAGCAAGTTAGCGTAAGCAGCTGGCTCTAGGCGCGGGCGCAACTGCTCAAGCGCCGGCTGGGCTAGTTCAGCCAAGCCCGCATCGGCGGCAGCCAGCACAAAGGCCTGCTGAAGCGGCAGCGATTCCGGGTTTTCTACGAGGCCCAGGCGCAGGGCTTCGTAGGCATCGCTGGGGCGCTTTTGGGCAGTGTAGAAGCGAGCGGCGGCCATCACAGCCGCTTCGTTGAAGGGGGCATTATCCAACAGCTGTTGGTAAAGTTTGAGCGCTTGTTTGGGGTTGGGTTCTGCCTGCTGGGCCTTGGCCAATTGTTCACTGCCAACTACCGGCTGGGCTGGCTGCGCCGCTGACTTTGCCCTTGCAAGCTCGCTCAACAAGCGCTGGCCCACGACGCGCTGCGCGCTATCAGCCCCGAGGGCTAGTCGCCGGGCTGCACTTCGCGCCGAGTCGGCTTGTCCGGCCAGTGCCAACGACCACACCCGCGCCGAGCTTGCCAGCGGCAGCCCATGCTCGGCCGCTAGCCCTAGCTGCGTGGCGGCCGTAGCGTATTGCGCTTGCTGCAACTGCCACAGCCCCAACACATACTGATAATAGGCCGCGCCAGCACTCGTGCCCACCGTGAGCGGTGCCAGCGTTTGGCGGGCGGCCAGTTCCTGGCCGGTAGTATGCAGTACCAATGCCTGTAAAAACAGCAATTGCTCGTAGTAAGCCGCGTTTACTTCTAGCTTGCTAAGTTCCGTAAGGGGCGCATAGAGCCGCAGATTGGGGTGCGTGGCCACCGAGTACAGCACGTAGTGGTACACCTGCGCGAAGCTGGCTGCATCGAGCTGGCGCAGCTTAGTAAAATCGGGGGCAGTCGGTTGCCAACTTTTTTTGATAAAGTCGGGCTGCAAATGCAAGTATAGCAAGTCGCTAGCCACGGCTGGGGCTTTGCCGCTGGCAGGAAGCGAACTAGCAGCGAAGCGTTTTTCAGCCGCTGGGTATAGCTTCTGTGCCAACAAGAAACTCAGTTGGTTAGCTTGGCTGAAATAAGCCCCAGGCGCCAGCTTCTCAGTTTTGTCAAGGTAACGAGCTACCGAGTCGGTCAGGGCTGAGCGAGTAAATAGCTGGGCCAAATCGGAAGTCATCGCCGCACTGCGTGGGAAGGCATGGCGGCCCTTTTGCAGTACTTCTAAAGCGTCAAAAAAATCGGCCGGCTGGTTGTAGAGCGAGGCCAGCCGCAACGAAATCTTTTCGTCGGGCTGGCGCACCAAGGCGCGACGCAGGGCATTTATCTCGTTTTGGCGCTGGTCGCGGAAGCGATAGAGCGCCGCCCGCCCCAGCTGCGCCGTGCGGTTGAAGCGGTCGAGTACGTCGCCACTTTCGGCGTAGTAGCGCTCGGCCAGCAGGGCCAATGGCAAGTCGGTCGGACGCGCCTCGCTTTGCAAGCGGGTCAGGTCGCCGAGCTGGTTGTACTGGCCAGCCTGCACCAGGTCGAGCAGCGACCAGTCGTTGCGCATCTGCACCAGCAGCACAAAACTCAGCCCAAACACATATACCGCGTAAAATGGCAAGCGGCGTGGCTCAAAAGCCACCCGATACACCGGCAGCCGCCGCTGAATGAGCGAGCCAAAATTGACCAGCATATAAATAAAAAACCCAGTTCCTAGCCCTAGCAGTGCCAAGTTGCTGGCATCGCGAGCGGCATCGAGCAAAGGGGTATTTACTGTAGCCAGCGCGTAGCTCAGTGCCCCGGCCGCCACTGCTACCAAAAGCCAGTAGAGCGGCCGCGCCGCTACCAATGGCACCCAGGCTCCATAGCTCAGCTGGCGCTGAGACAGGCCCAGGCCGCCCACCAGCACGGCCGGCAGCAGCAGTACCAAGGGGTCGAGGTGCAGGCCAAACAGCAGCGCCACTTCGCCATCATTCCACCAATACAGCGCCAGCACGCCCAGGTAAAGCAGGCTGGCCAGCACCAGCGGCAGCAAGCCAAACCGGCCGTCGGGCCGCTCGGCCTGGGTGTTGAACCACAGCAGCCCCCGAATATTTTCCATTCCTACCCACAGCACCAGCGCCGCCACAATGGCGGCGCTGCCTGGCGTGGCGTAGATGGCTAAGTGCAGCAGTGTTTGGTCGGTAGGTAGACCTGTTCGACCGAAAACCAGTCCCACAAGCCCCGCCATCAGAGCACCCAGCAGCAATACCCGCCCTCGAATACCTATCCGGTCGCCGAAGGCGTGCAGCCCAAAAGCCGCACCGCCCAGCGCCACCAAACTCAAAATCAGAAAGCCCTGCCGGCTATCGTTGAAGATGGCTAATTCATCAATATTCAGCGATTTAAGCAGAAATATAACCGGCACCGTACCCGCGATGAACGCCGGCCGCTGCAACATACTCACTACGGCCAGCCAACCCACCAGCCCGGCCGCCAGCAGCCCGAGCCACAGCCCAGCAGCCAGCGGCTGGATAAAAGGCCCGGCTAAATCGTGGGTAAAGGTGGTGAGGTAACCATTGGCCGGCACCGGTAGGTGGGCGGCTCCCACGGCTACCGAATCGAGCGTGAGCGGCACGGCCGCCAGGTGCGGCACTAGCACCAGCGGCAGCGTAGCGGCCTCGCCCACAAAGTAGTAGTACACCGCCAGCCCTACGCCCAGGACCGCCAACAATACTGGCAAAATTGCTGTGCGGCGTAAAAACGAAAAATCAGCCAACGAATTGGGATAAGGTGAATTAAGATGAGAAAGGCAACAATGTGAGCGGCAGAGAAGTAACGAAGCGCGACATAGGCTGCCCGCTCACTCAATCCTTCCCGGCAGCAACGCACATTTCCCCTTTTTAGTCCTTTATTCCAATACTTTAGGCACGCGGAAGTAATCGGAATCCTTGCGCGGCGCGTTTTTCAGGCCTTGCTGATGCGTCACGCTATTATGGGCTACATCGTCGCGTAGCACGTTGATTTCGTGCGACAAATGCACCAGCGGTGCTACGCCTTCGGTGTCTACCTTCTCCAGTTGCGCCACCCAGTCGAGGATGCCGTTTAGGTCTTTCAGCATCTGCTCCTCGCGAGCAGGGTCAAATTCGAGGCGAGCCAAGTGGGCCAGGCCACGGAGGGTTTCGGTATTCATATTGGTGAGTAGTGAAATAGTGAGATGGTGAGGTTGTAAAATACTGAAGATGATAAGCTTACTTAGAAGACTCACAACCTCACTATTTTACCACCTCGCCTATCGCCAGCGGCTCGGCTCCGGAATGCCAGCGCCTTCGGGCACGAAGTCATCGGCTATCTGGGCCATTACCTTAGCTTTGAGGGCAGGAATATCGGCATCGGTGAGGCCGGTGGTGGGGATGGGCTGGTGGTACACCGCGCGCAGCTTGTGGTGGCGCACCCGCAGGCCCGCCACTGAGGGCATAAACTTGTGCGTGAAGGGCAAGCTAACCGGGATAATGGGCACGCCCGTAGCAATGGCCAGCTGAAACGCGCCATCCATGAACGGCTGAAGCTCCTCGCCGGGCTTATCGCCGATAGTACCCTCGGGAAACAGGATGAGCGGGCGGCCATCGCGCAGGCTCAGGCGGGCCATGGCAGTGGCGCGGCCCCGGCCTACTGCCGTTTTGCGGTTGATGGGAATATACGTTTGGCCGAAAATCGGCCCCCACACCGGAAACTTCACCAGCGAGTCTTTGCCCATAATGTTGACATAGCCCGGAATGTCGCGGAATAACAACAAAATATCCACAAACGAGGTGTGGTTGGCCATATAAATGCAGGCCTGTGGCGTGAGGGGCGGCCCCTCATTCACAATTTCGAGCGGCACCAGCCAGCCGCGCGTCGAGAACTTGGCCCAGTAGTAATTGATAGTGTGCACGTAGCGCCGCCACTTGGGCTTGCGGGCAAACAACATCTGCGCCGGCCAAGTAGTCACAAATGGCAGCACAAACATGATAGTGGCCCAGGTAGTGTAGAGGCGCTGGCCGAGATAACGCAGAAACGCAGGCATGGGGCAAAGTTAGGAGCTACCGATTTTAGTAAGCCGTTTGTCCTTAGTGAGGAGGCACGATGAAATAATCGCATTAACATTAAGACGAGCCGTTCAGGTGCGATTGCTTCGCTGTGCCTCCTTGCAAGGATAGCTATTTATCTAGTCGCCAGAAACTTCTCGGCTTTGAGCAAACCAGCTACGCTGATGGCGTCGGTTATTTCATCACTCACTACCATAGCTATGGCTTGGGACAGGGGCAGCTTCCACACGCGCAGGTCTTCGCTCTCCTCAGGTTCCCACTCGCCCTGGGTAAGGCCTTCGGCCAAGAATACAAAACCTTCCTCGTCGGTAACGGAGTTGGAAGTGTGCAGGCGGGCAATGCGCGTCCAGCGCTCGGCGAGCAGGCCGGTTTCCTCGCGCAGCTCGCGCTGGGCCGACTCCAGCACATCGAGCTCGACGGGGCCGCCGCCCATCGGAATTTCCCAGGTGTACTCGTTCAGGGTGTAGCGGTACTGGCCTACCAGCCAGGTATTTCCGTTTTCGTCGAGAGGCACAATGCCGATGGCTTTGTTGCGCATCGACACTACGCCGTAGATGCCCGTGCCGCCCTTGGGGTTGGTAATCTGGTCTTGCCGCACCCGAATCCAGGGGTTCTCATAAACCATCTGCGTGCTGTGGGTTAGCCAGGGGTTGTGCAGCGGGTCGAAGTCGTTGGGGGGCGTAGTAGGAGTCATGGCACTAGTGCAAATAATGGAAAGTCGAGATCAGGAATGGTAAAATTACAATGCTCGTTGCCCTTCGCCCACTCAACCTCGGCGCGCCAGCCGCGTACTACTTAGCATCCGGTAGCCGTTAATATCCCGGCCGGCCGGCGCTTTCTCAATGGCCCAAGACCAGAAAAAACCCGCCCCCGACGCCACTACCGACGATTCGCTGCTCAACCTCAAGTTTGCCCAGGCCGAAGCCGACCTAGCCCAGAAAAACGGCGGCCTCGGCCCCACCACCAACGAGTATGTATCGTCGGATGAGGACGATGAAATCACGGCCGGCGAAGGCCCCGTTGATAAGCAAGGCCAGCGCCGGGGCGTCACTGACCCTACCGACCAGGGCTCGACGGCGGGCAGCCATAGCTAGTTTACTTTCTTGTTTTTGAACTAAGCGGCAGCAGAAAACGGAGTCAGGCACATAGTTTGCCTTAGCTCCGTTTTCTACTGCCGCTCTTTTATACTCGTTTTTTATGCGCTTTTCCTCCCCTGCCCACCGCGCCCCCGCCGCTCGTTTGGCGTTGGCTTTTCTGCTGCTTGGCCTGGCCTTACTTGGGGCTTGCCGGGCCAGTGGGCCGGGCACACCGGCTCGCACCGTGGCCGCTTTCTTCAATAAGTACGAAAACCGCGCCGGCTTCCACACCAATGAATGGTCAGCGAGTTTACTTCAGCGCTTGGCATTGGTAAGAGCGGCCAGCTTGTTTGGTGGCAGCGATTTGACCAATGCCATTACGGGCATTCGGTCGGCGCGAGCCCTCACTTTTGCCCCCACCACTACCGGCGCGCTCGACCTCTCGCAGCAAGGCTTGCTCAATGAGGCCAACGGCCTGCTGCAAGCCGAAAAATACACACCACTGGTAGCCGGCAACTCGTCGGCTGGCAATTACAACTCGGTTATCCGCACCTCGGGCGATAAAGTGAGTGAGATAGTAGCCACCGGCTCGCTCCCCAACGCGGCTAACTCATTCGTACTGGTGCAAGTAGAAGGCAATTTTACCCGTAGCCAGGCCGAGGCGCTGGCGAGGGTGCTGCCGCAAGTGGTGCAATCCACGGGAAAATAATCGTATAACAGTAACTCAAAAACGACACTGCCCCGCTTGTTGCTAACAAGCGGGGCAGTGTCGTTTTTGAGTTACTGTTATATATCGAACTTAATCCCCTGTGCTAGTGGCAGCTCGGTGCCGTAGTTAATCGTGTTAGTCTGGCGGCGCATGTACACGCGCCAGGCATCGGAGCCCGACTCGCGGCCACCGCCAGTTTCTTTCTCACCGCCGAAAGCTCCGCCAATTTCGGCTCCGCTGGTGCCGATGTTCACGTTGGCGATGCCGCAGTCGGAGCCGGCGTGGGCCAAGAACGCTTCGGCCTCGCGCAGATTGAGGGTGAAGATAGACGAGGAAAGTCCTTGCTTCACATCGTTTTGGAGGCGAATAGCTTCTTCAACGCTGCCGCTGTACTTGATGAGGTAGAGGATAGGCGCAAACGTTTCGGCCTGCACAGTGGGGTAGTGGTTTTCGGCGGCTACCAGCGCGGGCAGCACATAGTGGCCGCCATGCAACTCGGCGCTGCTCACTACCTGGCCGCCCGCCAGCAGTGTACCTCCCTCCCGCTGCACCTGCTCGATGGCATTGGTAAAGAGCATTACTGCATCGGCATCGATGAGCGGGCCGACTAGCGTGCCCGCCTGCAAGGGGTGGCCAATGGGTAGCTTGGCATACGCCGCTATCAGGCGCTGGCTTACTTCCTCAAAGATGCTGTCGTGAATGATGAGGCGGCGTGTGGTGGTGCAGCGCTGCCCGGCTGTACCCACCGCCCCAAATACAATGGCGCGCATGGCCATATCGAGGTCGGCCTGCGAGGTGAGGATGATGGCATTATTACCGCCCAACTCCAGCAGCGAGCGGCCCAGACGCTGGCCTACGGCCGCACCCACGGCCCGGCCCATGCGGGTACTGCCCGTGGCCGATACCAGGGGCACGCGCTCGTCGGCGGCCATGGCAGCGCCTACTTCGGGGCCACCCAGCACGAGGTTAAAGATGCCTTCGGGCAGGTCGTTTTCAACTAAGACTTTGTGCAGAATGTGCTGAATGGCCACGGCTACCAGCGGCGTTTTCTCCGAAGGCTTCCACACGCAAACATCGCCGCAGACGGCAGCCAGCATGGCGTTCCAGCTCCACACCGCCACCGGGAAGTTGAAAGCCGAGATGATGCCCACCACGCCCAGCGGGTGATACTGCTCATACATGCGGTGGTCGGGCCGCTCCGAGTGCATAGTGAAGCCTGTCAATTGACGGCTGAGGCCCACCGCGAAGTCGCAGATGTCAATCATTTCCTGCACTTCGCCCAGGCCTTCCTGCAAGATTTTGCCCATTTCATAGCTCACCAGCTTGCCCAGCGCCTCCTTGTGGTGGCGCAGCTCGTTGCCAATCTGGCGCACTATTTCGCCACGCTTGGGGGCCGGCACCTGTCGCCACACCGGGAAGGCCGCCTGGGCAGCCTGCATCACGGCTTCGTAATCGGCGACAGTGGCCAAGGCCACAGCAGCAATAACTTGCCCATCGGCGGGCGACACGATGGTTTTGCTTGCGCCGGTGGTATCGCCCCAGTGGCGGCCAGTACTATAGGCAGGGTTTTGAGCTTTGATGCCGAGCTGGCGCAGCACGTCTTGAATGCCGTGCGGGTCGGTATGCGGGTGGGCTACGGTTACGTCGGGCGTGGTGGCTTCTTCGAGGGCCTGCTTCATGGGTGCAAGAGCTAAGGGAATAGGGTGGCCAAAGGTAGTAGCCGGGGCCATGCCCAGCCAGTTTACAACCTTAGCGGCTAGCCTGTGGATACGCATTTCGTCTATATTTACGTTCTAAGCTACTCCCTCAAAATCCTTTGTCCTTCAGTATATATGTCCTTATTTCGACTTCTCTGGCTGATGCTGCTTGTGCCAATATTGGCGCAGGCACAAGCGCTTGACCCCACTTTTGCCCCACCCAATAGTCTCTATACCCTCGGCCCGGTGTACGCACTGGGGCCACAGCAAGCCGATGGTAAGCGGCTGTTGGCTGGCAGCTTTACACGGGTGAACAATACGGCCTACAACGGCACCTTGCTACGGCTGAATGCTACTGGAACTACCGATGCAGCCTTTGCCCAAAACGTGGGTGCGGCCACTAATGTCAACCGCATCAAAATTTTTGCCAACGGTCAGTACCTGTTGGGGTCGCTGGGCGGTAGCATCACGGCTGGGGGCCTAGCGCGAGTAGAGGTCATGCGTCTCAATACCGACGGTACTGGCGATGCCACCTTCGACCCCGGCACTGGCCCAGCCATGACCAATGACTCGGGCTTTGGCTACGACTATACTGCGCAGCCCGATGGCAAGGTGCTAGTGGCTGGCTACTTCGATAGCTTCAATGGTGTAGCCGCCAATGGCCTCGTGCGCCTCACGGCCACCGGCAGTGTCGATACAGGCTTCAATACGGGAGCAGGAATTGGGGGCTTGGCTCCCAACGGGCTGTATGCTGGCGCAGTAGCAATGCAGGCCGATGGCAAAATCCTGGTGGGTGGTACGTTCAGTACTTTCAACGGGGCGACAGCCTATGGCTTAGCGCGGCTCAATGCCAATGGCAGTATCGATGCCACATTCACCACACCTTTTATAGCAGGCTCAGAGGCTAGTACTATCGTGGTGCAGCCCGATGGCAAAATCTTGGTCAGTGGCTTGCTGAATACCAGCAATTTGTCGGCGGGACTGGTACGTCTTACTACCAATGGCAGCCTCGATACAGGTTTTTCGGCTCCGTTTGTGGCAGGCTTCGTAGGCGCAGGTTTCGACCCACCACTGATACTACAAGCCGATGGCAAGCTGATAGTAGTGGGTGGATTCACCACCGCAAGTGTCAACCAGATAGTTCGCCTCAATACCAATGGCAGCCTCGATACCAGCTTTTCGTTCACCACGGGTTTCGAAGGCACGCCCTACACGGTGGGGGTGCAGGCCGATGGCACCGTGCTGGTGGGTGGCTTCTTCAACAACTTTGGCAACACCGAGCGGAGTTTGGTTCGCCTCACTACCACAGGTAGCCTCGACTTGAGCTTTGTGCCCAAGCTCCAAACCAGCGGCAGCATCTCAGCGGCAGTGCGCCAGCCCGACGGGCAGCTGGTAATAGGCGGCACATTCACCGAGTACAATGGGGTGGCGGTGCATCGGGTGGTGCGCGTGTCGGCCACAGGAGTAGTCGATGCCAGCTTCGCGGCAGCTACAGGCATACTACCAGGCAACGTAAATTGCCTGGCACTCCAGCCCGATGGCAAAGTGCTGGTGGGTACGGGCGCTGGCCTAGTGCGGCTGGCCGCCAACGGCGCGCCCGATGCCAGCTTTGCGGCGTTCACTCATCCCAGCATCACGGCTGTAGCCGTGCAGCCCGACGGCCGAATATTAATGGGCGGGCCATTTTCAAGCACTAACAATGGTGTGTCTTACAGCAACCTGGCACGCCTGACAACAAGCGGAGCTCTCGACCCTACCTTTACGCGACAGGTAGTATCTAGCCTGGGCACAGCCACCTCAACCACTGCACTGCTGGTGCAGTCCGATGGCCGCATTGTGGTAGCGGGTCGCTTCACACCCACTGGGCAGGCTGCTGTGGCGCGCGTGGTGCGCTACGAAAGTACTGGGGCCTTCGATGCCTCGTTTGCCAACACTGTAGCTTTCACCATTGCGAACAGTCCCAACTCCCCTGCTGGCATATATGCTCTGGCGCAACAACCTGATGGCAAACTGCTGGCGGGCGGCAATTTTACAGCCGTGGGCGGCAGCCCGCACTACGGCGTAGCACGCCTTACTACCACTGGCACCGTTGATGCTACTTTCAGCCCCAGCAGCCCACTCCCGGGCGTCGTATACACGCTGGCTCTACAGGCCAATGGCCGAGTACTAGTGGGTGGTAGCTTCTCAATAACTAGTACGGCGAGTACGCTCGTCAACTTGGCCAGGGTACTACCCGATGGTACTACTGATACGTCCTTCCAACCCACGACCATTCCCAACGGCCAAGTGCGCTCGCTGATAGTGCAGCCTGACGGGGCTATTGTACTGGCAGGTTATTTTACCGCTATCGGTGGCCAGCCCAGCCTAGGTTTGGCCCGCATTAATGCACCCAACGTACTGGCAGTAACCGCCCCTATTGCTATAGCTGCCCGCACTATGGCTTGGCCGGTGCCCGCACACGGCCTGCTCCACGTAGCACCCGACCCCAGTGCCCAGCCCTTCAGTGCCGAGCTACTTGATGCGCTGGGCCGCACCGTGCGTCAGCAGCCGCTAACCAACGCGGCCGAGTTTACAATACTTGTCGAAGGGTTACCAGCAGGAGTATACTTGCTACGTGTGCAGTATACCGAAGAGACTGTTACGCGCCGCCTGGCAATTGAGTAGCCCCTACGGCTGCTGGGCCAGCCAGTGCATGGCTTCGCTTTCCTGGTCAAAGTAGCAGTACTTAGCGCCTTGCGTCGAGCCCTGGCGAATATTTTCCCACAGGGCAGGGTCAGTAGTAGCTATATCTTGCCCCACTCGGGCAAAGTAGGCCACCACCACCGGCTGACCCAGAATGCTGGGTAGCTTAGGTCCAAACTCCTCACCAAACCACTGCACGGCCTCGGGGTCGTTGATGGTGCGGCGGCGCACATCAAGCAGCCAGTGACGGCAATGTCCATTGTCCAGCGCAGCTTGCAGCAGGGCGGCGTAGTGGGCTTTCAGCTCGGTCAGCGACACGGGGCGCAACCAGCGGCCAATGAGCAGGTGCTGGTCGGGCAGGTAGGCCAATGTGAAGCTGTCGGGATAGCGCGTAACGGGTAAATTCATAGAGCAGGAAAAAGGAACAGGCAATAGCAGTGTAGACTCCGGTAAAGGTATTACTGTCCGTTAGCTCCCCCTCCACGCGCCTCACACAAAAAAAGCCTCCGCCAGTAGCTGGCGGAGGCTTTTGCATTCTGAACCGGCTGCTTACTCGCGGCCGATGGGATAGTAGGCCTTGCGGCCGTCGGGATACACGCCTTCTACC